>NZ_CP033897.1:1293262-1616578 GCF_003813985.1 Corynebacterium gerontici | reverse complement strand
GCCGAAATATTCGTCCAGCAGCTCTTGGTGCAGGCCGGTGACGTCGGCAAGCTGAGCCCCGCGGTAGGAAGCCACAGTAGCGATGCCCATTTTCGACATCACTTTGAGCACGCCGGTGGTGGCGGCGGTGATGTAGTTGCGGCAGGCCTCGTCCAGGCTAAGCTCGCCCAGTTGGCCCTTCATGCGTAGCTCATCGATGGTCTCGAATGCCATGTAGGGGTTGATAGCGTCCGCACCAAAGCTGATGAGCATTGCCAAATGGTGCACCTCGCGGGCGTCGCCGGATTCGATCACCAGGGATGCGCGGGTGCGGGTGCGCTCGGCCACCAGGTGCTGGTGCACAGCGGAGGTGAGCAGCAGCGAGGGGATCGGGGCGAAGCGCTCGTCGGATTCGCGGTCGGAGAGCACGATGATGGACTTGCCCTCGGCTATCGCCTCGGAAACTTCTCGACGCACCCGCGCAATCGCTTCGCGCATGCCGGCGCCGTGGTGGGCCACGGGGTAAAGCCCCGATATCACAGCCGCGCCGAACGCAGGCCAATCGCCATTATCGTCGGCGTGGATCAAGGTCGCGAGCTCGTGGTTATCGATGACCGGGTGATCCATGTGGATTCGACGGGCGGCCTCGGCGTCTGGATTGAGCACATCTGACTGCGCGCCGAGCAACGTGAACATACTAGTGACCGGCTTTTCGCGGATGGAGTCCAACGGTGGATTCGTCACCTGCGCGAAACGTTGCGCGAAGAAATCGAAGATCATGCGGGGGCGCGCCGAAAGTGCAGCGATGGGCGTATCGGAGCCCATGGAACCAATCGCTTCGGCGGCGTCGAGCGCCATTGGGCGGATGATGAGATCCACGTCCTCTTCAGTAATGCCGAACACCCGCTGGCGCAGCACCGCGCGATTGTGCGGCATGTACTCATAGCGGGTCTGGGGCAGATCCTTGAGGTGGACGAAGTTCTGCTCAATCCACTGCCCATAAGGCTCGGCGGTGGCGAGCTCGCGCTTGATCTCTCCATCTTCGATGATGCGGCCCGCTGCGGTGTCCACCAAGAACATGCGGCCTGGTTGCACGCGGGTACGCTTGACGATCTTCTCCGCCGGGATGTCCAAAACGCCAGCCTCTGACGCCATCACTACCAGGCCGTCATCGGTGATCCAGATGCGTCCGGGGCGCAAACCGTTGCGGTCCAAAGTGGCGCCCACCAGCGTGCCGTCGGTGAATGCGACGGCCGCCGGGCCGTCCCAGGGTTCCATGAGGCAGGAGTGATACTCATAGAAATCCCGCAGCTCGGGGTCGATCTCTGCATGCTCCCATGCCTGGGGGATGGTCATCATCACCGCGTGGGGCAGGCTGCGCCCGCCCAAATGCAGCAGCTCCAGTGCCTCGTCAAAACGGGCGGTGTCGGAACCCGTGGGCGTGCAGATCGGCAGCACACGATCCAAGGACCCGAGCTGCTCGGAGCGGATCAGGGATTCACGCGCGCGCATCCAGTTTTCGTTGCCGCGCACGGTGTTGATCTCTCCGTTGTGCGCCACCAGGCGATACGGGTGTGCCAGAGGCCAGGCGGGGAAGGTGTTCGTCGAAAAGCGCGAGTGAACCAATGCGATGGCGCTGGTGAGGCGGGGATCGCGCAGGTCAGCGTAGAAGTGTGCCAACTGCGGGGTGGTGAGCATGCCTTTGTACACGATGGTGCGGGAGCTCAACGATGGGAAATAGACGGTCTCTTCGCCGTTTTTGGTGCCCAGTTCGCGTTCGCAGCGCTTGCGGATGAAGAACATAACGCGGTCAAGCTCAATGCCTGAAAGCGGGGTGCCTTCGCGCTCGGCACTGATGAAGACCTGCTCGAAACTCGGCATGGCATCAAGCGCCATCTCGCCTAAGCCCTCAGGGTTGGTGGGCACGGAGCGCCACCCTAGGACGTGTGCGCCTTCTTCTTGAGCAATGGCCTCGATCTCGCGCTTAGCGTCCAGCATTGCCATGCGTGCCTTTGGCAGGAAGGCGATGCCAGTGGCGTACTCGCCTTGCGACGGCAGTGTGAATTCGCATACCTGCCGGTAGAAAGCGTCGGGGATTTGTAAGAGGATACCGGCACCGTCACCGGTGTTCTTTTCAGCACCTGCTGCACCGCGGTGATCCAAATTGACGAGTGCCTGGATGGCGTGGTCGATGAGCTCGCGAGAGGCGTGGCCGTGCATGTTGGCCACGAAGGCCACACCGCAGGCGTCTGACTCGTGTTCGGGGTTATAGAGGCCGATTTTGTGCATGGGCACCTTCTGTGGAGATCTCGAATTTCTACCTATTACTCAACAGGTAATGTGCACTATATGACAAATTCCCTGAATGTTCAGCATTTTTAGCGATCGATGCGGGGGTTCTGGGGTAGAGGTGAGGGGGTATGCTTTCAGAAGTCTCCTCGGAGAACCTGGCGTCGCCTAGCGTCCAAGCAGCCAGGCCGAGGTACGTCGAAACTTTCAGCCTGAAGGAATGAACATGAAATCACGCCCCCGCCATGCCAAGCGCAACGCCACTTTGAGCCTGAGCGTCGCAGCGGCAGCGCTTGTCGTTGTCCCCGTTGCGCAAGCCGTCACCGTACCGCTGCAAGGAGTGCCCGATAGGACCCAAATCAGCGTCCAGACACCCGTTGGCATCAACGCCGCTACCCCAAATGCGAATGAATCGCGCCCGGCGTTGTCTCTATCCAAGCTCTACCTCGGCTACTGGGTTTTGCACCATGGTGCCCCGGAAGATCAGGCGAAGGTGGAGCAGATGATCCGCTTTTCCGATGACAACATCGCCACAGAGCTGGACCGGAAATACCCGCAGGCGATCCCGGAGGTGATCGCTCAATTCGGGCTCACTACCACGCACTACAACGGTTTCTGGGGCAACACCACCACTTCGACGAATGATATGACCACCTTCCTGCAGGCCATCGCAATGGATCCTGTTGCTTGGCCACTGATCAACGGTATGCGTACCGCCTCTCCCGTGGCAGCCGATGGTTATCACCAGGATTATGGCACCGCGACTCTGCCTGGCATCTGGGCCACAAAGTTTGGTTGGTCGGATGATCGCCAGAGTGTGCATGCCACCGCAAGCTATGGTCCGGGATTCGTGATTGCTGCGAATACCGACGGTCCGAGCGAGCAACTCACCCAGGATGTGCAGGCAGTGCGCGTTGTTCCAGATCTGGGCAGTGCTGCACTCGTGCCTTAAATATTTTCAGCGCAGCACCCGGGCGGACTTCCTCTCATTACGTGTGCCTTAGAATGCCGCGCAACAGCGTATTCAAAGCGGTACCCCAAGCGGGGTAGAAATGTGGAATATGCGCTTGGCTTGATTAAATTGATTGCCTATGAACGCAGTCCTCATTGCCGTGGTAGCCATGCTCGTCTTGGCGCTGCTACGGGTGCACGTTGTCATCTCGCTGTTCCTCGGCGCCCTCATCGGTGGCCTCATCGCCGGGCTCGGCATTGATCAGACCATGATCGCCTTCGAAGACGGTCTCGCCGGTGGTGCAAAGATCGCACTCAGCTACGCACTGCTGGGTGCTTTTGCCATGGCGGTGTCCTCCTCCGGGCTTCCGCAGATGCTTGCAGATTGGATCATGAACAAAGTTGGGGTGGAGTCTGATGTCGCCCGAGCCCGAGCTGTCGCGGTGACCAAGTGGCTGATGCTGCTGGGCATTTTGGCGATGAGCATCATGAGCCAAAACCTCATTCCAGTGCACATTGCATTCATCCCGCTCATCGTGCCGCCGCTGCTGGCCGTGATGAATAAGCTGCGCATCGACCGCAGGCTCGTGGCTTGTGTGATGACCTTCGGTCTGGTCACCACTTATATGTGGATTCCACTGGGCTTTGGCTCAATCTTTCTGAACGACATTCTGCTGGGAAATATTGAGCAGGCGGGGATGAGCACTCAAGGAATCAACGTGCTGCATGTGATGGCCATTCCCGCGCTTGGCATGTTGGTTGGCCTGCTCATCGCTGTGTTCTTCAGTTACCGTCGGCCCCGCGACTATCAAAACGTCGACATCACAGAGCACACGCACGCAGGTGCGATATCGCGCTACAAGGTGATCGTCTCCGTTATTGCCATCATCGCCACCTTCGCGGTGCAGGTGTGGATGCAGGCGGTGGGAACTGAGGCAGACTCGTTATTGATCGGCGCGCTGGTTGGTCTGGCCATTTTCATGGGCACAGGTGCGGTGCACTGGAAGCATGCCGATGACGTATTTAGCCAAGGTATGCGCATGATGGCGCTCATCGGCTTCATTATGATCACCGCGCAAGGCTTCGCCTCGGTCATGAAGGCTACGGGCGAGGTTGAGGGGCTGGTCACGGCCTCGGCAGAGCTCTTCGGTGATTCCAAAGGCATGGCGGCGTTCTCCATGCTCCTGGTTGGTCTGATCGTCACCATGGGCATCGGCTCCTCTTTCTCAACATTGCCGATCATCGCCACCATCTACGTTCCTTTGTGTGCAACGCTTGGCTTTTCTCCCGCGGCTACCGTTGCCATAATCGGTGCTGCAGGTGCGCTTGGCGACGCCGGCTCGCCCGCATCTGACTCGACCCTCGGCCCTACCTCTGGTCTCAATGCCGATGGTCAGCATGACCACATCCGGGACACGGTGATTCCAACGTTCCTGCACTACAACCTGCCGCTGCTGGCCTCCGGTTGGATTGCGGCGATGGTGTTGTAATCTATGCGCATGATTGCAACTTTGTAACAGTTCCCTTAAAAAACCCTTTGAGGGAACTGTTCGGCCAAAACTTTGGGCTATGGTTGGTGATCAACGGCGTGAGTGTGAAAGCGCCCACGTTGAAGTGAATATACAAACAACTTTTAGGAGGCTCTCATGAGCGATTTCGAGAACAAGGCAGAAGACCTCGGCGGCAAGGTGAAGGAAGGCTTCGGCGACGCTACCGGTAACGATGACCTCAAGAACGAGGGCAAGGCTGACCAGGTGAAGTCCGACGTTAAGGAAGCTGCCGAGAATGTTGGCGACAAGGTGAAGGAAGCTGCTGACAAGGTCATCGGCGCCTTCAAGGGTGACGACAAGTAAGTCGCACTCCACATAGCACCGAGTCTCTAATGCGCGAAGTTGCGTATTAGAGACTTTTGCTTTCCCAGGTCGAGCAGGACCCCTTCACAAAATGTGTGATCTGCACTACAATGGCAATGTCATTCACTAACACCTAGCAGTGAGACGCACTTGGAAAGGAAGGCTGCACCTTGAGCGAAACGCCAACGTATACCATCGCCCATTACCTCTTTGACCGTTTAGCGGAGCTCGGATGCGAGCACGTTTTCGGGGTGCCCGGCGACTACAACATGCCCTTCTTGGACGTAGCAGACGATCACCCACAGTTGCAGTGGGTGGGCAACGCCAATGAGCTCAATGCTGCCTATGCAGCCGACGCTTATGCTCGCGCCAAGGGCATCGGCGCGTTGGTCACCACCTATGGCGTGGGTGAGCTGTCTGCCATCAACGGCATCGCTGGCTCTTTCGCCGAGTACGCACCGGTGCTTCACATCGTGGGCGCGCCGAAGGCGTCCATGCAAAGCGAACACCAGCGCTTGCACCATTCGCTCGGTGACGGCGACTTTGACCACTTCCATCAGATGCATAAGCACGTCACCGTCGCCAGTGCCGTGATTACGCCGCAAAATGCGCCCGCCGAGATTGACCGCGTGCTGCGGGAGGTCGTCCAGCATTCCCGCCCCGGTTATCTCTTGTTGGCGCCTGACATTGCCGCGCAAGAGGTGTATCGCCCGGCGGACCCGCTTCAAGGGCTCGAAAGCCATTCATCTCCAGGAGCGGTTGCGGCATTCCGCGAAGCCGCTGCGGAAATGCTCGACGGCAAGCGTGTGAGCATTTTGGCGGATCTGTTGGTCCATCGCCTCAAGGCTCGCGATCATTTCGACCGCCTCGTGGCTGCCACCGAGGGCGTACCGTTGAGCACCCTGGCGTGGGGAAAATCGCTTGTAGACGAGTCCTCCGCCCGCTTCGCTGGTATCTACGCTGGTGCGGCATCTCAGCCCCATGTCCGGGAGTGCGTAGAGGACGCCGAGGTGGTGGTATGCGTTGGAGTGCTATTAAACGACACCACCTCAGCAGGCTTTACTCAAAACCTTGATCCGCAAAAGCTTATCGACGTCACCCCCGGCGTCAGCTTCGTCGGTGAGCGAGCGTTCTCTCCGCTGCGCATGGCAGATGCTATCGATGTGCTCACAGAGCTGGCCGAACAGCACCCGTGGAGGGGCCTAGACTCAAAAACGCTCCCGGAACGCGCATACAACGGTGCTGAAGACGAACCCATTCGACAAGATGATCTATGGGGCATCGTTGCTGAATACATCAAACCGGGTCAATCCGTGCTGGCAGATCAGGGCACAGCCTTTTTCGGCATCGCCACGGAACGTTTGCCCAAGGATGCTTTCTTCATCGGCCAACCCATGTGGGGCTCGATCGGTTATACCTTGCCCGCTGCACTGGGTGTGGCGATTGCGCGCCCAGAAGATCGCGCGGTGCTGCTCATTGGTGACGGTTCCGCGCAACTGACGGTCCAAGAGATCGGAACGATGCTGCGCGAGAAGGTCAATCCGATCATCGTGTTGATCAACAACAACGGCTATACCGTGGAGCGCGCCATCCATGGACCTGAACGCGGCTACAACGACATTGTCGCCTACGACTGGGCGAAACTTCCGGAAGTCTTCGGCGGCAATGCGGAAAATTACCGCGCCCTGGAGGCCAGCACGCCTGCGGAACTGCGTTCGGCGCTGCAGCAGGCACAAGGGGACGTCGACAAGCTTGTTCTCCTGCAAGTGCATACCAAGAAGATGGATCTTCCCGTGCTTCTTCGATCTGTGGCCAGGGTGCTGCAGGGCAAGCCGCCGCACGGGGATGACTAAAAAGCCCCGCTCAGAAAGCGGGGCAGTGGTCTTAGACGAAGTCGAGGCGGTAATGATCCGGGCGGATGATGCCCGCGCGCTCGAAGAGTCGTACGAACACGATGGAGAGCAGCAAGGGCACCACAATGAAGATGCCGATGATGATCAGCACGTTTCCGAAGGTCCAACCCCAGCCCTCTGCGTTGAGCGCGGTGACTGGCCCCACCAGGCCGGAGATACCGAAGCCCGCAGAAATCGGCGTGCCGGAGATACCCAGCCAGCCGCCGATTGCGCCCACGATAGCCGAGGTGCACAAGATGGGAAGGAAGTTCAGCGGGCGACCCATGATATTGGCCATGTGTACCTTTGGTGAGCCAATCACGGGCAACAGGGACGCGGCCACAGGATTCGCGCGCCAACCGGCAACACACACGCCGAAGGATGCGCAGACACAACCCAGGTTCGCGGTACCAGAAGCAACACCGGCGAGGAAGATCGCCGTGGCGATTCCCACCGTGGAAATTGGGCTCAGGATGAGGAAGGCAAACACCATCGCCATGATGGCGCCCATCAAAATCGGCTGAAGATCTGTGGCACCCACGATGACCTGGCCAAGCCAGCGGCTGAACACGTTGACTACAGGATAGGTGACCAACCAGCCGATGCCGCCTGCAACCACCACCACGATCATGGGCAGGAACAACACAATGTACTGGCCAAGCTTCGGCCCAATGTACTTGGCGAGCAACACGGCGATGGCGGCGGTGACACCGGCGTTAATCACCAAACCGGTGCCCTGAAGGTGGAAGCCACCGTCTGGATCCACCTTCGCCACACCTGAACCCAAGACGGCGGCTACAGCAACCGTGGCGTTTTGGATGGGGTTCAGTTTGAACTGCATGCCCACGAGGAAGCCGATGATCGCGGGCAGCATGGAAGCTGACAGTGCGATGAGCGCGAGGAACTGCTGCAGCGACGGGTAGGAGGGGACAAGGGCTTTGAGCAACTCGCCAAGCAACGCCTGAGGAACAAGTGCCACCACCACGGCAATGGAAATGCCGTTGAGCACCTTCATGGTGAAGCTGCCCACGGTTTCTCGGCTCGGGGGAGTGGTGGAAACATTCGGATTAGCTACTGGCTGCTGCGGCTCCTTGGCCGCGTGTGTCGCTGCAGTGGTCATAATTGCGTCATCTTTCATCCTTGAAAAACGGTCAGGGTAGGTTGCCTGCGGGCGCAGACCCCTTGACTGATAGCGCAGTGGGATTCCATTTTGTTATCAGTTCGATGCAAAAATGTACCGCTTTGTTCGTCCGGAGCCTAAATCCTGCCCCTGATATCGCCCCTACTCGGATGGTCCTGCCGGGCTCTCAAGGTGCGGGGTTCGAGCATGGCGCGGGATAAACTTCGGGCATGTCAAGATTTTTCGATCCCCGCAATGCCCTCAAATCCAAGGAACATATTGAAGTGGCGGCTATCTATGAGCTTGCCTATACCATTGTCGATGTGATCGCTGCCCTCACGTTTTTGGTTGGCTCCTTCTTCTTTTTCAGCGATTCGACGATGGTAGCCGGAACTTGGTTGTTCGTGATCGGCTCGGTGCTGTTCGGCTTGCGACCATGCATCCGTTTGGTGAAGGAATACAAGCTGATGAAGATCGGGGATTTCGCGGACGCGGCCTCAGTGTGAGGTTGAGCGCCATCGGCTTGATCCTCGGGGCGGGTTACTCCCTTCAGGAAAGCCGAAAGGCGGCAAGCGTCGTGCTTGCCGCCATAACGGGGTGGTGATTAGCAGTCGTAGTACAGCTCGAACTCCTGCGGGGTGGGGCGCAGGCGAACCGGGGTGATCTCGTTGTCGTACTTCAGCTTGATGTAGGTGTCAATGAGATCCTCGGTGAACACGTCGTTGTCGGTGAGGAACTCGTGATCCTCTTCCAGAGCCTTGAGCGACTCCACCAAGGAGGTGGGTGCCTGCGGGATGGAAGCGGCTTCCTCCGGGGGCAGTTCGTAGAGATCCTTGTCCACGGGGGCATGCGGCTCGATGCGGTTCTTGATGCCGTCGAGGCCGGCGAGCATCATGGCAGCGAAACCAAAGTAGGGGTTGCCCGATGGGTCCGGCGCACGGAATTCGATGCGCTTGGCCTTCGGGTTGGAGCCTGTGATCGGGATACGCACGGCTGCGGAGCGGTTGCGCTGCGAGTACACCAGGTTGATCGGGGCCTCGAAGCCGGGAACCAGACGGTGGTAGGAGTTCAGCGTCGGGTTGGTGAACGCCAGCACTGCGCCTGCGTGGTGCAGGATGCCGCCGATGTAGTAGCGGGCGATATCGGAAAGTCCTGCGTAACCGGCCTCGTCGTGGAACAGTGGCTTGCCGTCCTTCCACAGCGACTGGTGGGCGTGCATGCCCGAGCCGTTGTCGCCGGCCAGTGGCTTCGGCATGAAGGTGACGGATTTGCCGTGCTGCACGGCGGTGTTCTTGATGATGTACTTGAAGGACTGTAGGTCGTCAGCAGCGTGCAGGAGGGTATTGAACTTGTAGTTGATTTCCTGCTGGCCGCCGGTGCCCACCTCGTGGTGGAAACGCTCGATCTCGAACCCGCACTGCATGAGATTGCGCGTCATTTCGTCGCGAAGCTCAAGGGTCTGATCGTATGGGGGGACCGGGAAGTAACCGCCCTTGAGGCGAGTTTTGTAACCAAGGTTGGGGGTGCCGTCGAGCTTGGTGTCTTTGCCGCGGTTCCACCAGCCTTCGTCTGAGTCAACCTCGTAGAATCCGGCGTGTGCGTCGGTGGCGTAGCGAACCTTGTCAAAGAGGTAGAACTCAGCCTCGGCACCGAAGAAGCAGGTGTCGGCGATGCCGGTGGATGCCAGGTATTCCTCTGCCTTGCGTGCCACGTTGCGCGGATCGCGGGAGAAGGGCTCGCGGGTGAAGGGGTCGTGGACGAAGAACTTCATGTTCAGCGTCTTGGACTTGCGGAAGGGGTCGATCTTAGCGGTGGCGAGGTCCGGCAGCAGGTTCATGTCGGATTCGTCAATGGTGGTGAAGCCGCGAACGGAAGAGCCGTCGAAGGCGAGGCCTTCTTCAATGGCGTCTTCGTCGAGGATATTCGCGGGGATCGAGAAATGCTGCTCGATGCCGGGAACGTCCGTGAATCGGATATCGATGAATTCGACTTCTTCGTCCTTGATGAACTTCAGAACGTCGTCAGCGGATTGAAATGCCACGATGTCTCCTAATAACCACGGGCCGGTGCCGGGGTCGGTTGCGTTGTGCTGTGCCCGGTGTGGGTACAGCAACGAGTGTAATCACTTTTCTATAGCCTGACCAAAATTCGTAGAACTTCTGAGGCGCACTCACCACTATCCTAACCAAACTATTAAGGTGAAGGCCTATGAATAGCTCTGAAAAAAAGCCCCGCAAAGGCGCAGGAACCCCCAAACGTAGCTGGCTCGATGGCCCCCAAATCCCCGCGCAATTCGACGGCGAACGCCCAGCACGCTGGCCCGGAGAGCACCTAGGCTTGCCCAAATCCGGGCCCGGAGCACTTGCCTCGGTCATGCGACGCACCGGCGGCGTGTTCATCGATTGGTTTCTATGTCTCATCCTCGCCAACGGCGTCGTGACCCTCACCAGCGCGCTCGGCGGCGTCTCCACCGTCACCCCCATGATCTACCTCATCATCGGGGTGCTCTCCGTCTGGCTTTTTGCCCGCACCCCAGGTCAAGCGGTGCTCGGCATGGGGGTCGCTCGCGTTGACGCCAACGAGCGCGTCAACTTCCTTCGCGCCTTCGCTCGCACCTTCTTCACCCTTTTCATCTTCCCCGCAGTGCTTGTCGACGCCGACGGTCGTGGTATCCACGACCGAGCCACCGGCACCGCTGTCGTCTTTGGCTAATGCGCCAGCAGGGCGGGTGCGGGGCGTCGAAAAGCCAAAAAATCCCGCCCTAAGGCGGGAGGAGGGCTAGCCCTTCTTGTTGCGCTCAGCGGCGCGGCGAGCAGCGCGATTCATGCCGGACATCTTGCCGCCACCGGGCAACGGCCCCTTGGGAAGCGGCTGACCGGAATTCACCGCGTCCATAGCCTCCAGGCGACCAGCGATCTGATACACCTCATCCTTCTTGTAGCGCTTGGGCATCTTCATCAAGTGGCGCTGCAGGTTCTTCAGAGGTACCTGATCCTTCTCGGAACCAACCGTTACAACCTCAACCGGCACGCCGGGCACCAGCTTTTCAATGCGGCGCTTTTGTTGGTTTACCAAATTCTTCAGGTGATTGGGGTTGCCTTCGCCGACCAGTACCACGCCGGACACACCCACAACGCGGTGCAGGACATCCATCTGGCGGGTCATCGCCACGGCAGTCTTCGTACGCCAGGCAATGCCCATACCGGAGCGGAGATTCTCCAGAGCCCAACCAGCGGCACCAGTTTGGCCATCGGCGCGGTCGTACACACTGTTTTGCAGACGGCGGCTAAACAGCCACATGGCAAGCGCTGCACCAAAGCTCAAGCCCACGATGAGCATGATCCACTGGCCGCCCCACCAAGAACCAAGGAGGAAGAACAGCAATCCCATGCCCAAAAACGCCGCAAGCATGATCGGCACAAGGGCCTTGTCCTGCTTGCGCTGCATCTGGAATGCCTGCCAGATTTGCTTACGGGTGTTCTTGCGCTGCTCGCGCTTCGCCCGCTTCTGAGCCTTCTTGGCTTCCTTGAAATCCTGATTCTTCGAATCTGCCATGTTGAATAACCTTACAAGCTCCGCAGGTGGGATTAGGAATTGGCGCGCGAGGACGTCACCGGGGTGTCCTCGGAGGCACCGTACTTCTTTAGCAGCGTGGTGGCTTCCTGCGCAGTCGATCCGTGTGCGGTTTGCGCGAGGTGGCTCAGGTGCTCGGGGAGTTGTTCGCCACGGGACTCCAGAGCCTCCGCGTAGAGCTTGCCTGCGCGGTAGGAAGAACGCACCAAGGGGCCAGACATCACGGCGCCAAAACCGATTTCGCGGGCGTAGTCGGCGTGCTCGATGAACTCCTCAGGCTTCACCCATCGGTCGATCGGATGGTACATCGGGCCGGGGCGCAGGTACTGGGTGATGGTGATTATGTCGCAGCCAGCGTCGTGGAGATCACACAGCGCCTCCCGGATTTCTTCCACAGTCTCACCCATACCCAGAATCAGGTTGGACTTGGTTACCAAACCATAATCACGAGCTTGGCGGATTACATCGAGGGAACGCTCATAGCGGAAGGCGGGGCGGATTCTCTTGAAGATGCGAGGCACCGTCTCCACGTTGTGCGCGAACACTTCGGGGCGCGATTCAAATACCTGCTCCAGCAGCTCGGGCTTGCCAGAGAAGTCCGGCACGAGGTTTTCCACGCCGGTGTTCGGGTTGAGCGCGTGGATCTGGCGCACCACTTCCGCGTAGAGCCAAGCGCCTTCGTCTTCGAGGTCGTCGCGGGTCACGCCGGTGATAGTGGAGTAGTTGAGCTGCATCTCGCGCACCGATTCAGCAACGCGGCGTGGCTCGTCGCGGTCCAGTGGCTCCGGCTTGGCGGAATTGATCTGGCAGAAATCGCAGCGTCGTGAGCAATTGGCGCCGCCGATGAGGAAGGTGGCTTCGCGGGATTCCCAGCATTCGTGGATATTGGGGCAACCGGCCTCCTGGCACACGGTGTGCAGGCTGGCACCAGAAACCTTCTTCTTCATGTCCTGATACTCGGGCCCGGTTTTCACCGCGGTACGAATCCAGCGAGGCTTGCTCTCGATGGGAGTTTGAGAGTTGCGAGCCTCAACTCTTAACAGTTTGCGTCCTTCGGGTGCAGTAGTCACCCCACGTACCCTACTCGTCTGTAGAAGAACCTGCCGAAGTGCCCCTTGACTTGCGCTTGAGCCCTTTCGTGGGATCGGGAGCAATATCGAATGTGTGATCCGCCACCACAAGTTCTCCGGCGAGAGCTCGCCTGACCTCAGTCACGAGTGGCTGCGTCATGTCCTCGGTGCTCACCTCACGCCTAAGTTCTTGGCTCATGGTGGTCACACCTGCATCGTCGATGCCGCAGGGAATGATGTGTTCATAGAACTCCAAAGTGTTATTGCAGTTCAATGCCAGTCCGTGCATCGTCACGCCACGAGTAATACGGATGCCTAGCGCCGCCACCTTGCGGTGCTGCCCGCCATTCGTGCCGGGCACCCATACCCCGGAACGGCCATCAATGCGTCCGGCGGTGCTGATTCCGGCTTGGCGAACCGTCTGAATCAACGCCTCCTCCAAACGCCGCACATAATCCACCACGTCCACGGGCTCCGCCAAGCGGATAATTGGATAGATCACCAGCTGCCCCTCACCATGCCAAGTAATCCGCCCGCCACGATTCACGTCGATCACTGGCAGCCCATTGGTGGGACGATCTTCTGGTTGTGTACGTTTGCCGGCGGTGTACACGTTGGGGTGTTCAAGCACGAGCACCACATCGCCAATTTCTTCACGGGCTCGCTGCGCCGCCAGTTCGGTCTGCATATCGAAGGCCTGCTGATAATCTATGGTGCCCAAGCATCGCACCTCAATGGGCTCTTTGGAGGCTCGAATTGATTTGTGGGCCGGGAAGAACGGTTCGCGCGGGGCTGTCATGGGCAACAAGGCTACTCCCAACACAAAAGGCGCCGCATATCAATGCGACGCCCTGAAGTTCTGTGTCCGCCAGTGTTAGCTCACGCCATTGGCCTCAGCGTACTCATCGGCGCTCATCAGCTCGCCCACGGACTCCACCTCGACTTCGAACAGCCAGCCTTCACCGAAGGGGTCGTTATTGACCACAGCATAGTCGTCGTGAACAGCGTCGTTGACGGCGGTCACGGTTCCGGTGACGGGGGAGTAGAGGTCAGAGACGGACTTCGTGGATTCCACTTCACCACAGGTCTCGCCTGCTTCTACGGTGTCGCCGACCTCTGGTAGTTCAGCGAACACCACTTCGCCTAGGCGATCGGCGGCAACGGAGGTGATTCCCACGCGCACGGTTTGGCCCACGACCTCATCGGCGGCGGCGTTGATCCACTCGTGATCCTCGGAATATGAGAATGCTTCTGGCAAGTTGGACATGTTCTTTTCCTTTCAGTTCTTTCAAGCTTTTCGACGTTCCCACGCCAGCGCTTACTTAGCGCGCCTATAAAAGGGCAGCGCCGCCACCCTGAAGGGCAAACGCTTGCCGCGCACATCAGCTTCAAGCTGGGTGCCCTCGGCTGTGTGCTCGCGATCCACGTACGCCAATGCGATGGGGTGGCCCAAGGTTGGAGATGGCTGCCCGGAGGTGACCTCGCCCACCTGCTGATCGCCGACAAAGAGCGCTGCCCCGTGGCGGGCGGCGCGGCGTTGCTCGGAGCTCAGTCCCACCAGAAGCTGCTGTGGTTCCGCGGCGCCCAGCATGGCATCCTTTCCCACGAAGTCGCCTTCCTTCTTCTTGCTCACCAGCACCCTCAGGCCCGCATCGGCCGGCGTGCGTTGCAGGCTGAGCTCATTGCCGTAGAGCGGCATTCCTGCCTCCAAGCGAAGCGAATCACGAGCTGCCAAGCCGCAGGGGGTGAGGCCGAAGTCCTCGCCCATGGTGGAGATGGCTCGCCACAAATCAGCGGCCTCCTCATTAGGGATGTAGAGCTCGAAACCGTCCTCACCTGTGTAGCCGGTGCGCGCCAGCAGCGCGCGGTGGCCAGCAACCACGAGCGGAATTGCAGCGTAGTAGCTGAGTTCCTGCACCTTCTCTGCGTCCTCGGGCTGAACAAGGGCCTCCACTAATGCGGCAGAGTTCGGACCTTGCACGGCGATCAGGGCTGTGGAACGGGATTCGTCGACAAGCTCAACATCGAAATCTTTCGAACGCTGCTGAAATTCCTTGAAGACGGTTTCGGCGTTACCCGCGTTCGGGACGACCAGGAATTCTTCCTCACCAAGACGATAGCTAATCAAATCATCGATGATGCCACCGTCGTAATTGACGATCATCGAATACTTCGCCTTGCCAACCTTCAGCGCAGAAAGCTGAGAGACCAGAGCAAAGTCAAGGAACGCGGCGGCGTCCGGGCCGGTGACACGAACCTCGCCCATGTGTGAGAGATCAAAGATGCCACAGGACTCACGTACAGCGCGGTGTTCGGCGAGTTCGGAGCCGTATTTCAGCGGCATATTCCACGCGCCGAAAGGGGTGAAGCTGGCGCCGAGCTCCTCGTGAATTTCATGTAAAGGTGACTGCAAAAGTTCGCTCATTGTTCGCTCCTATCCAGTGCAGCAGAAGTTACGGTCGCCATAGGCCTCGTCCAGGCGGCGAACCGGCGGGAAATACTTGGCTTCGCGCAGCGTGTCTACCGGGTACACAGCTTCGCTACGGCTGAAGGCATAAGGCCATTCATCGCTGCAAGCAATCTCAGCCGTAAATGGCGCGTGGCGCAGCATGGATTCCTCGTAGTCGGTGTTGCCCTGCTCAATCTGCGCAATCTCCTTACGGATGGTGTGCATGGCTTCGATGAAGCGATTCAGCTCGGCTACGTCCTCGGACTCAGTTGGCTCCACCATCAGTGTGCCCGCCACGGGGAAGGACAAAGTGGGCGCATGGAAGCCGAAGTCGATCAGGCGCTTGGCTACATCGGTGGCGGTCACACCAGTAGCGTCGGTGAGCGCGCGCAGATCCAGAATGCACTCATGCGCCACCAAACCACCGGGGCCCGTGTACAGCACGGGGAAATCCTCATGCAGCGCTTTGGCAATGTAGTTGGCGTTCAAGATGGCTTGGGCGGTGGCGTCTCGAAGTCCTCGCCCACCCATCATCGCGATATAAGCCCAAGAAATTGGCAGCACGCCCGCAGAGCCGTAGCGCGCAGATGCAATGGGCACACCGGCGTCGCCGGGCGCAGGGCAGTGAGGATCGGTGCTCAAGGGATCGGCAGGCAAGAAAGGCACGAGGTGCTCGGCCACGCACACCGGACCAACACCCGGGCCGCCACCGCCGTGAGGGATGGTGAAGGTCTTGTGCAGATTCAGGTGCGAGACATCGCCGCCGAACTCACCTGGCTTGGCAATGCCGGCGAGGGCGTTCATGTTGGCGCCGTCGATATACACCTGGCCGCCGTGAGCGTGAATCTTCTTGCACACCTCCCGCACGCTGGCTTCAAATACTCCGTGCGTGGAGGGATATGTAATCATGATGCCGGCTAGGCGGTCCCCAACCTTCTCAATCTGGGCATCAAGATCGTCCAGATCAATAGATCCTTCCTTGGGATCATTCTTGACCACCACGACGTTCATGTTGGCCAGCTTCGCCGACGCCGCATTGGTGCCGTGTGCAGAGGTGGGAATCAGCACCACGTCACGCTGGTCTTCGCCGCGCGCCACGTGATAGCGACGAATCGCCAACAGGCCCGCGAGTTCGCCTTGAGAACCCGCATTCGGCTGCACCGAAACTTTCGCGTATCCGGTGATCGCTTCAAGCCACTGCTCGAGCTCCTCAATCAAATGACGCCAGCCCTTGGTGTGATGCTCAGGTGCAAAGGGGTGGACATTGGCGAATCCCGGCCAGGAAATCGGCTCGAGCCCCGCTGTGGGATTGAGCTTCATTGTGCAGGAACCGAGCGGGATCATGGTGCGATCCAGCGCGAGGTCGCGATCTGAAAGCTTGCGCAGATAACGCAGCATTTGAGTTTCAGAATGCATCGAGGAAAAGACCGGGTGGGTCAACGTCTCACTAGCTCGCCGGAGAGCCTCGGGAATGCGGCTGCAGGAACCTGACTGGGCATCCTGCGCGGCAACGCCGAATACTTCTGCGAGCGTGCGCACGTCATCTTCCGAAGCGGATTCGCCAAAGCTCACGCTGACCTTGTCCTCGCCGATGGCGCGCAGCAGGTAGCCAGCTTCTTCTGCCTTTTGCACGATCGCCTGGGCGCTACCGGGGGTATGAACCGTGACCGTGTCAAAGAAGTGCTCCTGGGCAAGCTCAACAGAGCCAGAGACGGCGGCGGCGAAGCTGCATGCGCGCTCATGTACTCGTTGCGCCATCCGCTTGAGCCCATCGGCACCATGCCAAATGGCATACATCGTGGCGGTGACGGCCAGGAGAGCTTGTGCCGTGCAGATGTTGCTCGTGGCCTTCTCACGGCGAATATGTTGCTCGCGAGTCTGTAGTGCAAGACGCAGCGCGGGGTTGCCCTCAGCATCGCGGGCGATGCCAACCACGCGGCCGGGCAGTTGGCGGGTGAGCTTCGCGGTCACGGCCATGAACGCGGCGTGCGGGCCGCCAAAGAATAGCGGCACCCCGAAGCGTTGTGAAGAGCCAAACGCCACGTCCGCTCCCAAAGTGCCCGGAGATTCCAGCAACTGCAGCGCCAGCAGATCACAGGCCACGGCGGCGAGGCCACCTCGGGAGTGAATATCCTCAATCGCTTGGCGGATATCCGCGACGTCTCCTTTGGTGCCGGGATATGCCAGCACCACGCCGACTAGATCCTCGCCGACCAAGCCTTCGGAAGCGTTGGTGATTTCTACTTCAAGCGCGAGAGTACGGGCGCGCTCTGCGGCAACGGCGAGCACCTGAGGGTGGAGACGCTCATCAAGGATTACGCGGTTGCCTTTGCGGCCGACTCTCGCCATCAGTGCCACGGCTTCGGCGGCGGCCGAGGCCTCGTCGAGAAGTGAAGCTCCAGCCACCGGCAGACCGGTGAGCTCGCTGACCATGTTCTGGAAATGCAGGAGCGCTTCGAGGCGGCCCTGGGAAATTTCCGGCTGGTACGGGGTGTATGCGGTGTACCAGGCCGGGGATTCGAGCACGTTGCGCCGGATCACAGGGGGCGTGGACGTTTCATGAAAGCCCTGCCCGTAGAAAGGTTTGAGCACCACATTCTCAGCGGCGTATGCGCGCAGGCGATCCAGTGCCTGATCTTCGCTCAGCGCCGCGGGAAGCTCTAGTGTCTCAGCGTGTATATCGTTTGGGACGGCGGCGTCAATGAGCGCCTGAAAAGAATCGAAGCCCAGGCCTTGCAGCATCTCGCTGCGATCACCGGCTGTTGGGCCGAGGTGCCGGGCTAGATATGGCGAGGTGGTGGATGTTGAACCCATGAACCTAGTGTCTCCTCACAACGGTGTATGTAGTGACCCTCGTCATTATAGGGGAGTTTGGGTGGGTTGGTTCACGGGATTGCCGTCCGTTGTCAGCGCGAGATGTCAAACACCCCGCCACCTGCTTGCTTGAAGCGGGGGTGGCGGGGTGGGGGGCTGTGCGGCGAATCGAACTAGAGGTTCAGATCCGATTCGAAGTCGCCGGTTTCCAGACGATCCTTGATCGTTGCGGTGAAACGGCCTGCGTCTGCGCCGTCTACGATCTGGTGATCGTAGGAGAAGGGCAGGTAGCACATCTGGCGGATCGCAATGGCGTCTACGCCGTGCTCGGTAACAACCACGGGGCGCTTCTGGATAGCAGCGGTGCCCAGGATGCCTGCCTGCGGCGGCACGAGGATCGGGGTGTCGGACAATGCACCTTCGGAACCAATATTGGTGATGGTGAAGGTAGCGCCCGAGAGATCCTGTGGCTTCAGCTTGTTGTTGCGAGCCTTGTCTGCCAGGTCAGCAATGGCCTGAGCCAATTCCGGCAAGGTCTTCTCCTGTGCCTTGTGGATCACCGGGGTGAGCAGACCACGCGGGGTGTCCACAGCGATCGCCACGTTGACGTCCGCGTGGTAGGTCATTTCCTTGGTCTCCGCGTTGTATGACGCGTTGACGTTCGGGTGGCTGACCAAAGCTTCAACTGCGGCCTTCACAAAGAACGGCAAGTAGGTGAGGTTCAGACCGTACTTCTCCTTGAAGGCAGGCTTTGCGTTCTTACGCAGCTCGGCAACCTTGGTCACGTCTACCTCTTGAAGGTGGGTGAGCTGTGCGGAGATCTGCAGTGCCTCAACCATCTTCTTGGCAGTGATCTCGCGAATACGAGAGACCTTCTGGGTGGTGCCAATCAGTTCAGCCTTGGCAGGATCCACAGACTTGGTGGACCAGTTGGAGCGCTCGCCCTTCGGAGCCTCCTGCTTGGCTTCTTTCGCAGGAGCTTCCTCAGCGGAACCGCCTTCAGCAGCAGCGAGCACGTCCTGCTTGCGGATTCGGCCGCCGATGCCGGTGCCCTCGATGGAGTTCAGATCTACGCCGTGCTTGTCGGCAAGCTTGCGTACCAGTGGGGTGACATAAGGAACCTTGCCGGTGTTCTTCTTGGCAGGCTTCTCCTCGGTCTTTTCGGTCTTCTCAGCCTTGGGCTCAGGCTTTGGCTCTTCCTTCGCCTCGGGCTTCTCCTCAGCTTTTTCTTGCTTGGACTCTTCCTTGGGCTCTGGCTTGGATTCGCTCTTGGCTGCGGAGGCGTCGCCGATGCGGACGATCACTTCGCCAACATCGACGGTGTCGTCTTCTTCGGCGAGGATTTCGAGGATGGTGCCTGCAACCGGGGAAGGTACTTCGGTGTCGACCTTGTCGGTGGATACCTCGAGCAGTGGTTCATCGACCTCGACGGTGTCGCCGACGGACTTGAGCCACTGGGTGATGGTGCCTTCGGTGACGGATTCGCCGAGCTCAGGCATTTCCACGTCGGTAGCTTCACCGGAACCGGAGGCGTCAGAGGGCGAAGACTGAGCGGATTTCGCCTCTTCGACGGTGTCGTTCTGATCCTTGTTCTCAGCTTCCTGGATGGCTTCCTCAGAAGGAACGTCGCGCTCTTCTTCAGGCTTGTCTTCCTTGGGCTCTGGCTTGGATTCGCTCTTGGCTGCGGAGGCGTCGCCGATGCGGACGATCACTTCGCCAACATCGACGGTGTCGTCTTCTTCGGCGAGGATTTCGAGGATGGTGCCTGCAACCGGGGAAGGTACTTCGGTGTCGACCTTGTCGGTGGATACCTCGAGCAGTGGTTCATCGACCTCGACGGTGTCGCCGACGGACTTGAGCCACTGGGTGATGGTGCCTTCGGTGACGGATTCGCCGAGCTCAGGCATTTCCACGTCGGTAGCTTCACCGGAAGCGCTGGAAGACTCCTGCTTCGGCTCTTCCGTAGGCTCCTCAGCGGGCTTTTCTTCAGCAGCCTTCTCGTTGGAGCTGCCGGAATCGGAGGCTTCGTCGGCATCGCCAATGATGGCGATCACTTCACCAACGTCAACGGTGTCGTCTTCCTCGGCGCGGATCTCCAAAATGGTGCCTGCGACGGGGGAGGGAACCTCGGTATCGACCTTGTCGGTGGATACCTCAAGTAATGGCTCATCGACCTCGACAGTGTCGCCGACGGACTTGAGCCACTGGGTGATGGTGCCTTCGGTGACGGATTCGCCAAGCTCAGGCATCTCTACGGAGTGCGCCATGTGAAAAGACTCCTCGAAAGTTTGCGTAATCGAACGTATATATCTTCAGACAGTACCGTGTTTTGGGCGCGAATGTGACCTTGACCAAGCAAGCGCAGGACGTCAAGGCGTTCTTGCTTGTCCACGCCCCACGCCCCGCACTTGATTCTGGGCCTGGCGTGATTACTGCGCTAGGTGCTCAAGCCCAGCTAGGAAGGTGCGCACGGGAGCGCCGGTACCGCGTTTGGGGGTGTAACCATAGGCGCTGGAAGCATAGGCAGGGCCTGCGATATCGAAGTGCACCCACTCCACACCTTCACCAACGAAGTTGCTGAGGTACCAGGCAGCCACCATCATGCCGCCGAAGCGATCTCGGGCAATATTTTGCAGATCCGCCACGGGCGACTTGATGGCCTCACCCATCTCCTCAGGCATTGGCATGGCCCACGCATTCTCTCCTACTTCGTTGCCTTTATCGGCCATGAAGTCGCGGAAGTCATCGGAGCCCATGACACCTGCTGTGCGGCTGCCGAGCGCCACCAACTGTGCGCCGGTAAGGGTGGCAACCTCGATCAGATAATCTGGCTCGTCCTCCGATGCGCGCGCGATGGCGTCGGCAAGCACCAAGCGCCCCTCTGCATCGGTGTTCAGGATCTCGGAGGTGAGCCCACCGTAGTGGGTGATCACGTCGCCTGGGCGGTAAGCACCGCCGCCAGGCATGTTCTCAGCCAGGGGGATAGTGGCGGTGACCTCGACGGGCAGTTGCAAACGCGCAGCACCGACGATCGTGCCAACCACCGCTGCAGAACCGCCCATGTCCGAGATCATGTCGTCCATCGACGCGCCCGGCTTGATGGAAATGCCGCCGGTATCGAAGGTGATGCCCTTGCCCACCAACGCCACGCGCTTCTTGGCATGCTCGGGAGACCAACGCAGGCGGACCAGCCGCGGCTTTCGAATTGATCCCCCGCCAACAGCCACGATGCCGCCGAAGCCTTTCTGCCGAAGTTGCTCATAGTCGAGAACCTCAACCTCAAGATCATAGGTTTCAGCCAGTGTTACGAGCTCGTCTGCGTATGACTCGGGATAAAGGTGGGAGGAGGCGGTGTTCACCAGATCTCGGGCAAGCATGACCGATTCGGCGTTGATGACGCCCCTCTCGAATTCCTTTTGGTCTTCCTCCGCACCCACGAAACTGACAGTGCCCACAGGGGTCTTGCCTGATTCTTTGGAGCGGATACCACGGAAGTTGTAAGCGCCGAGGAGAAAGCCCTCGACCACTGCCTGCATGCCAAAGTTGCCGAAAGTGACCGCGGCGCTGCTCACTCCGGAAAGCGAGCGTGCGGCTTGACCGCATGCGCGGCGAAGCTGCTCGTCGTTGAGTTCTTCGGCTTCACCGAGTCCCACACCAAGCACGAAATCAGCGCTAACTCCTTCTGGAGCCGGAACTCTCGTGAGCTGTCCATGCTTGCCTTCAGCACCGAGTACCTGGAATGAGCGCAGCAATGCATCTGAGTGCTCGCGCTGCAGCTTTTCGGTACCGGCGAGTTCGAGCAAATCCTCCGAAGAAAACAGCGCGACGATCAAAGCGTGGCTGTGATCAGGGAGCTTCTCTGCGAACTCAGCCCTGGTATGGCTTCCGCTGGATGGGAGGTTGGTCGAAATTGTCATATCAATCACCTTGGGTTGCGCGTTGTTTTTTCCTTGGCTGCGAATGTTGTTCGCAGCACACTTCTTCAAGACTAATCAACTGCCCTCGAGCATGGGGACGTGTACCTTGAAATACTATGAGCGACCTTTCATTTAGCATCCATAAAACAGAGAATCCCACCTCCAAAGAGCGCCTGGAAGAAATTTTGGCCAATCCAGGCTTTGGCAAGCACTTCACCGACCACATGGTGACCATCGAGTGGAATGAAGATGAGGGCTGGCACAACGCCCAAGTTCGTCCTTATGCACCATTCCAACTGGATCCCGCAAGCTCGGTGCTTCACTACGGTCAAGCAATCTTCGAAGGCATCAAGGCCTACCGCCACAAAGACGGGCACATCAAGACCTTCCGTCCCGAGATGAACGCACGGCGTATGCAGCGCTCAGCCGAACGCCTCGCTATGCCCGAACTACCCGAAGAGCTCTTCATCGAATCCCTGCGACAACTCGTCGCAATCGATCAGGCTTGGGTGCCAAAGGCCGGCGGGGAAGAAGCCCTCTACCTGCGTCCCTTTATGATCGCTACCGAGACTACGCTGGGCGTTCACCCTTCTGCCAGCTACACCTACTGCGTGATCGCCTCACCTGCTGGTGCGTATTTCTCCGGCGGCATCACTCCAGTGTCCGTGTGGCTTTCCGAGGACTACACGCGTGCCTGCCCTGGCGGCACCGGGGCGGCAAAGTTTGCCGGGAACTATGCGGCTTCATTGGCAGCCCAAGCGCAGGCTGCTGAAAAAGGTTGCGACCAAGTGGTGTGGCTGGACGCCATCGAGCACAAGTACATCGAAGAAATGGGGGGCATGAACCTATTCTTCGTCATGGGCTCCGGCGAAGACGCGCACGTTATTACCCCGCAGCTATCCGGCTCATTATTGCCGGGAGTCACCCGCGATTCCCTGCTGCAGGTAGCACGCGATCACGGTTACAGCACCGATGAGCGTCTCATTTCCACCGCCGAATGGCGCCAGAGCGCGGAAAACGGAGAGATGAGCGAGGCCTTCGCATGTGGTACCGCGGCAGTGGTGACACCGGTTGGCACCGTGAAATCAGCGGAAGGCACCTTTGAAGTCTCTGGCGGCAAAACAGGCAGCATCACTATGGAGCTACGTGAGGCACTCACCGGCATTCAGCGTGGCAGCGTGGAAGATACTCACGGCTGGATGCATACCCTGGTGTAACTCATCGCAGCCAGGCGCTACATCGCCAGCAACACCAACGCAATGGTGGTGCAAAGGTGAATGACAAAACCGCAGCAGTCGCCGTTGAGCCCTTCGAAGCGGCGATTGCAGTGTGCGGCGAGCAACGCGCCAGCGACCGCTACCAGCACTAGCGTGAGCAGCAATGCAGTGGCTAAGCCCAGGCTGATCAGTGCTATCAGCGCAAACAACAGGGCATAGCCAAGTAACCAAGCCACAATATGCCAGGTGAGCACTGTCCCAATGATCTGCGCACCGAATCCGCCCGGGCGCATTGGAGCGTAGCGGTTGTGGCATACAAAGAGCACCCCCAGCCTGCCAATCGACGGTCCCGCGATCACCGCAAGCATGAGCTGCCAGAAGGGGAGTTCGGAGGAGATGAGTGCGCTTATCGACGCCACCTGCGCCAACAGTGACAGCAATCCCGCACCTGCGCCGATGAGTCCGATGTGCGGATCCGAAAGAATGCTCCGTGCCTTTTCTCCTTGGGCGTAGCTGCCAAGCGCGTCGGCGACGTCGCCAAGCCCGTCGAGGTGCATGAAACGCCCGAATAATTCCATCGCGACTACCGCCAATACAGCAATCAACAACGCGGAGGTGCCCAGCGCAACTCCTGTGGCTATCACGAGTGCCGCGAGCAACCCATAGACCATTCCAACAAAAGGTACCGAGCAAATCACTCGACGTCCTGTGATCCGATCGAAGGCGCTAGCCCCCTTGATCGGGAGAATCGTCAGCCAACTGAGCGCTGTTGATGGTCCTTCGATAAAGGCGATTCCGTGCGAACCTTCGACGAAGTCAACTTTGTCCGACATACCTAGATGCCGCGCTCTGGAGGAACCGCGTCGCGCCCGGATACTTGAGCGGACTCGAAGGTTGCCATGTCGTTCATGATGGCGGTGGCCATGTGCACAAAGGGGACAGCAGCAGCAGCCCCGGATCCCTCACCCAGACGCAGTCCCAGACGCACGAACGGATCTAGTTCCAAGTACTCGAGAGCGAACTTGTGGGCGGGCTCAGCAGACTGGTGCCCAGCCTGCATCCAGTGGCGTGCCCCGGGGGCAAATTGCTCCGCCAGCAGCGCTGCGGCGGTTACTACGACCCCATCCAAGAGCACAGGGGTGCGCCGTACTGCAGCTTGAGCCAAGAAGGCTGCCATCGCCACCAGTTCAGGGGAAGTAACGCTACGCGCGAGATCCAGAGGTGCGTGACGGAAGTCGCGAGCGCGGAACATCGCGTCGCGGACGGCGGCGACCTTGCGCATCCACCCTTCATCATCCACGCCCGAGCCACGGCCGGTTACCACGACCGGTTCCTGGCGAGTGAGCAGGCCAATGATCACCGCCGACGGGGTCGTGTTACCGATACCCAGATCGCCAGCCATGAGCAGATCCGCGCCGGAATCGACTTCCTCGTCGGCGATGCGCTTACCAATTTCAATGGCTCGCACCAGCTGTTCGTCACTCATGGCGTCCTCGCGATCAATAGAACCGCAGGACTTGGATACACGTTCATCGCCAAAGACATCGTGGTTCAGGGAAATGTCAGCCACCCGCACACCCGTGCCTGATTGATTCGCGATCACATTCACACCCGCGCCACCGCGGCGAATATTCTCCGCCATTTGAATCGATACCTCGATGGGGTAGGGGGAGACATTCTTCGTGGCAATGCCGTGGTCACCGGCAAAAACAACGAGCCGGGGGCGCAGAATTTTTGCAGGTGGTACTTGTGCCTGGCAAGCAGAAAGCCACACGCCGAGGTCCTCCAGACGCGCCAGTGACCCTGTCGGTTTGGTGAGGTTGAGCTGGAACTCGCGAGCCTCACGTTCATGTTCCGCGCTCGGTTGCTGGATTTTTGGGAAGAAGTCTGAAACGTGCATCTCCACTCTTTCACTGGGCTCTAGTTGCGTGTTGAGAAGATCGAGGATCCTCTGGTTGAAAACTATGCCTTCAACTCTAGCGTTTGGCCCGCGATCACCAGCAGCACACGATCGCTTTGTCCGGCCACCATCTGATTCAAGCTCCCCAGCGCGTCACGAAACGCCCTGGCGCTTGGGTGCTCGGGAATCACGCTCATGCCAACTTCTGCGCTGACCATAATG
Source organism: Corynebacterium gerontici (assembly GCF_003813985.1). Classification (NCBI taxonomy): domain Bacteria; kingdom Bacillati; phylum Actinomycetota; class Actinomycetes; order Mycobacteriales; family Corynebacteriaceae; genus Corynebacterium; species Corynebacterium gerontici. The sequence goes on along the minus strand of NZ_CP033897.1, from coordinate 1,591,332 downwards.
ACATCCGCAGAAGCTGCTGCGAGCGCTTCACAAAGCTCTCGTTCTAGCGAGGGCAGCAGTGCCATGGGCGAGTCCCAGGCATTAGCTGCGTCGATGCGGGCGGTGAGCCAGGTCGCCAGATCGTCGACAAGCAAGATCCCGGTGCTGTGCTGGGCTAGACATTCGCATAGGTCACGTTGATCCTCGGTTGTCCAGTGCGAAGGCCTGCGTTGGCGGTGCGATGCGATTCGCGCTTTGAAGTCCGCATCGAATTCTTTGCCGAAGGGGCGTGCCGTTGCCACATAAACGCAATCGGCGTCACCGACGAGAGATTCGGCGACGCCTGATTTACCTGAACGGGCACCCCCAAGAATGAGTGTGCGCATGGGGCAGTTACTTTACTTTCTCGCCCAGAGCCACGCGAGGCTTCGGGGTGCGCCAGCGACGAGGCTGCGTCGCGCGCGAATATGCGTAGAAACCGATGGAGGAGCCGCGCAAAGTGGTGTCGGGGAACTTCTCACGGGTGGCCTTGGAAGCAGAGCGGCCAAGCACGATGCCTTCAACCAGGAACGCGAGCATCATGAGCATCGCAGCCATGGACACGATGCTGGCGAACTTCGGTGCCCACTGGCCGATGAAGAGCACAAGCAACAAGATGAGCGCAACCGGCATCACGAAGTTGGAGGTGTAGCGCCGCGAATCGACAAAGTCACGGACAAAGCGTTTCTCCGGCCCCTTATCGCGATCAAGTAGATACTTTTCCTCGCCGCGGTCCATCGCAGCTTGAGCCTCGCGAGTACGCTGCTTGCGCTCTTCCTTCTGCTTCGCCTTATATGCCCTCCACTCCTCGGAAGACATCTTGGCTTTGAGCTCTTTGCGCTCTTTTCGTGATTCTCCCCAAGACTTCTGTGGCGCAAAACGAGCTTCGAATGTGCCTCCGTGCTGCTCTGCCTCCTTGCGCTTTGGCGTGGGCTTGCCCTTCTTAGGGGTATACCCCTTGGGCAGGTTCTGCTGAGCGTTATTGTCCTGAGATTGCTTCACGCCTCATAGAGTACAAGGTTGCTGAAGCAATTCGGGAATAGGTTGCAGCCGTACACCGTTGTGTCCGCCGTAAGCGTGCAATAGATGGCGCGCTGGAAAACAAGTAGCGTAGGCTACAACCATCAACCGTTCTTTCATTCGAAAGTTTGAAAATTCGGTGGCGTTTCACAGCAACAAACAGTAACGAGGAGAACCTCCACTCATGACCACTGCAAACACCAACACTGGTGTCATCCTCACTGAGGCTGCGGCCTCCAAGGCGAAGGCTCTGCTGGATCAAGAAGGCCGCGACGATCTTTCCTTGCGCATTGCTGTTCAGCCAGGCGGTTGCGCTGGACTTCGTTACCAGCTTTACTTCGACGACCGCGAACTTGACGGCGACAAGGAGGACGTCGTTGGTGGCGTGCGCCTCGTAGTGGACAAGATGTCCGTTCCTTACCTCACCGGCGCCAAGATCGATTTCGCCGACACGATTGAGTCGCAGGGCTTCACTATCGACAACCCCAATGCCGGCAGCTCCTGCGCATGTGGGGACTCTTTCAACTAAGCCGCGTCGCGCAATAAAAACACCCGCTTCCCCTACTTTGGGGCGGCGGGTGATGTGCGTTGGGGCGTCGAAAAGCTTAGAGGTACACCGGGTAGTCGCGGTCCTCGATGCCTGGATCGATGCGGTGTTCCACAAAGATTCCGTGCCACACCATGAAGGACAGCACCGTCCACAGCCTGCGGGAATGATCGCTCACCCCGGCACGGTGCTCCTTGAGCATTTCGAGCACGGCCTTTTTGTCAAAGATCTCCTCAGTGTTTGATGCATTGATCTGATCCTGGGCCCAACCGAAGAGCTCATCGCCTGCCAGCCAATTACGCATAGGTACGGGGAAGCCGAGCTTCTTGCGGTGCAGCACGTGCGGAGGAACGATCTGCTCCATCGCCTTGCGCAAAGCGTACTTGGTGGTTCCGTGGGAGATTTTTAGATCGTAGGGAATCGCCTCGGCTACGCGGAACACTTCTTTATCTAGGAATGGGACGCGGAGCTCCAGGGAATGCGCCATATTGATCTTGTCGGCCTTCACCAAGATGTCGCCACGCATCCACGTGAACAGATCCAGGTGCTGCATGCGCGCTACCGGGTCCATGTGTCGGGACTGCTCGTAGATCGGGGCAGTGACTTCCCGGTGATCCCACTCGCGCTTGGCCCAGGGGATCACGCGCTGCATCTGCTCAAAATTAAATGAACGTGCGTTGCCATAGTAGCGCTCTTCCATGGTCATGGAACCGCGATCCAGCAGGGACTTGCCCTTCACGCCCTCTGGCATCATCTTGGACAGTTTGCCCAGGCTACGGCGCAGGGGAGCGGGGATCTTCTCAAAGGGCGCTAGCGACAAAGGCTCCTTATATATGGTGTAACCGCCGAAGAGTTCATCTGCGCCCTCGCCGGAGAGCACCACCTTAACGTGCTTGCGGGCTTCTTGGGCGACAAAGTACAGCGGCACGAGCGAGGGATCAGCTACTGGATCGTCCAAGTACCACATGATCTTCGGAATCGCCTCGGCATATTCCTCGGGGCTGACGATCTTCACGATATGTTCGGCGCCGATGGCGGCAGCCGACTCTGCGGCCACATCCACCTCCGAGTAGCCTTCGCGCTCGAAACCCGTGGTGAAAGTGAGCAGGTTGTCGTTGTGGCGCTTGGCGAGGGTGGCGATAGCGGTGGAGTCGATACCGCCGGAAAGGAAGGATCCGACGGTCACATCCGCGCGCATATGCTTTTCCACGCTGTCTTCCAGCGCCTTTGCAATGCGGTCGAACAACTCCTGCTCGGTGCCCTTCGGGACGGGCTGCGCCGGGAACTGTGGACGGAAGTAACGCTCTTGTTTGACCTCGCCACCGGGGGTGACGGTTGCGGTGCAGCCGGACTCCAGACGGCGGATTTCCTCGTGCAGGCTCTCCGGTTCGGGCACATATTGGAGATCCACGTAATGCTCGATAGCGCGGCGGTCAAGTTCGAGACCTAGACCGATTGATTGCGCCATTTCCAGGATGCATTTCTTCTCGGAGGCGAATACCGTGCCGGCACCGGTGGTGGCGTAGTAGAGCGGCTTGATGCCGAATTGGTCGCGCGCGAGGAACAGTGTGCGCTCGTAGGTGTCCCAAATGGCGATGCCAAACATGCCGCGCAGGTGCCGAACAACGTCGGCGCCCCAGTGGTGGAAACCAACGATGATCGGCTCGCCATCCCCTTCGGTATAAAACGAGTAGCCCGCTTCTTCGAGCTGTTCGCGAAGCTCGATGTAGTTGTAGATCTCACCGTTGAAGGTCATCGCATAGCGATGTGGTTGCCCCTCGGGGCCCCAGCGGAGAGGTTGATGGGAGTGCTCCAGATCGATGATGGAAAGGCGGTTGAACCCAAAAACCGCAGTGTCATCGTGCCAGGCACCCGCTTCATCGGGACCGCGGTGCCGCATGCACGGCAGTGCCTTATTAATAGCATCCACAAACGATGCCGCATCGCTGTGGCTAGTGACCATTCCTAGAAGCCCGCACATACTTGGCGAGTCTCCCTTCTATCCGTATCGCAACTGTTGACCCAGCCAAACGAGCGAGAGGAGCGCCGGTGGCGGGTAGTTCAAGAGCACTAATTTACCTTGTCTCCATGGATGGCGTTGTATTTGAGTACTGGGAAGCTGTTCTGGTTGCTTTTCGACGCCCCATGTTCGAGTTCGCTTCGGTGTCATCCGGGGGTGTGTCTGGGGTCAGGTGCGGTAGTCAGTAGCAATAGTGGGGTATCCATAAGGTTGATATGGGCTGAGGTGCTTTGTGATATGGGCTACATGTGTGTGTGGTTCACCTTGGGGCTGTTGGGGAACAAACCGTCGGATCATACGTCTGTGCAGGGGTGAACCCATCGTCGTGACCTGAAAATTGGCTGTACATGCTGCAAAGTGGCTGGGAACAGCATTCAAAAACCACCGCTCAAATGCGCTATCCTGCCTTCATAGACGTGGATGAAATTAGCCATGCCGTTCCTGGGTGATTTTCAGCGGGTTGTCCGTTGCGGTTACGAGGTGACGGGGCTAAATCATCATCCAAAGGACTAGTGCAAAAGGAAGGCAGACGCGCGTGAATCAACAGCAGCAGCGTGGCTTTGGCCGTAAGGCACTGCTCGGCGGTGTTCTGGGCCTCGGTGGCCTCGCCCTGGCAGGTTGCGATGTCACCCCTCCGGGCGGTGTGCTCGGCAAGGCGCTCGCATTCGGCTGGCCAGAAGGAATTACGCCTGAAGCAACGGCGATGTACAACTTCTGGTCTTGGGTGTGGGTTGCGGCTTGGATCATTGGCTTCATCATGTGGGGCCTGTTTATCTACGGCATGTTCGCCTGGAGCGCCAAACGTGCCAAGAAGGCCGGCAAGGACGAGTTCCCTCGCCAAACCCAGTACAACATTCCCCTGGAGCTTGTGCTCACCATTGTCCCAATCGTCATCGTGATGGTGCTGTTCTTCTTCACCGTCCAGACCCAAGACAAGGTCACCGCTTTGGATAAGGATCCAAAGGTGAAGGTGGACGTCACCGCTTACCAGTGGAACTGGAAGTTCGGCTACCGTGAGGTGGCTGGTGAGTTGACTGAAAACGGTCAGGTCTATAACGGTGTCGATGAGGCTCGCCAGCAGCAGGCGGAGGAGACCAAGTACGACGCAGAGGGCGAGGGAGGAAAGCACCCCAACCCCATCAACGGTCGTTCACTGGGTGACAAGTCTTACCTGAACTTCGACAAGATTGAGACCATCGGTACTACCAACGAAGTTCCCGTATTGGTGCTTCCTTCCGATACTGCTATCGAGTTTTCTTTGGCCTCAGATGACGTGTCCCACTCCTTCTGGGTTCCTGAGTTCTTGTTCAAGCGTGACGTCTATAACCACCCTGAGCAGAACAAGCAAGAGCGACGCTTCCAGATTGAAAAGATTGAAGAAGAAGGCGCCTTCGTTGGTCGTTGTGCAGAAATGTGCGGCACCTACCACGCCATGATGAACTTCGAAATCCGCGTTGTGTCTCCCGAGAAGTTCAAGCAGTACCTTCAGTACCGCATTGACAATCCCGAGGCTCCCAACTCTGAAGCGCTGGCCTCCATCGGCGAAGCTCCGTATGCAACCAGCACCTCGCCGTTCAACTCTGACCGTGCGACCGTAGACGGTGTAAACGCACAAGACCCCAACAGCGCGGAACGCTAGAACGAGAGGATTGAACAATGAAGGCTACTTCCAAAATCATGTACGGCATTGCCGTATTCATGTTCATCGTCTCCATCATCTATGTCTTCGCGACGATTCACGTCGAAGACACCGGTAACCTCGTAGGTTACGAATGGGCGGGTGGCGTATCACTCTTCCTCGCCTCGGCACTCGCGTTGATGCTCGGCGGATATCTTCACTTCACCGAAAAGCGTATCGACGTGTTGCCAGAAGACTGGGAGGAGGCTGAGATCTCCGACGGTGCGGGCACCCTGGGTTTCTTCAGCCCCAACTCGATCTGGCCGCTGGCAATGAGTGGCTCCATCGCCCTGCTCGGCTTTGGCATCATCTTCATGCACTACTGGCTCATCGCTTTCGGTGCTGTGTGCTTGATTTACACCACCACCATGTTGAACCTGCAATACGGTTTGCCGAAGGAAAAGCACTAAACTTTCACGTCTGAAACTGGCACCCTGTCCCTTACCCCTGAAAAGTGGGTATGCGGACAGGGTGCTTTTTGCTTTGCCTCCTATCAGGCCACAGTATCGCCGTCAAAAGTGCGAAAATGACCCCGAATTTGGGAGGGGCATACGAAAGTTGGTCATAGGTGTCATGTGAAGATCGCTCGATGTGAATTAAATCTCAACGAACTATGTGGCGACTGGGCTGAGCCTGCGAAGCATTTGAGTTGCCTGGGAGCCTCATCGAGGTTGCCTGACAGTGAATTCTGAATGAACCCCGTAATGACCTGCGGAAAGGGCGCGTCGTAAAAGTCGTCAAAAAAGTTCCACAGTTGCCGGAAAAAATTTTCTACCGGGAGGGGAGTGCGGGGGTAAGAATCGGGCCCCGGAATGGGCCTCAGATGTCGGGGGCAACAACGTGACTCACCGGCTTCGAAGCGCCATACTAGAACACGTGACGACCGCAATTGGAAACAAAGGTATGGCAGCACCACAACGTGTTGCGGCACTGAACCGTCCCAACATGGTCAGTGTCGGCACGATTGTGTTCCTGTCTCAGGAATTGATGTTCTTCGCCGGTCTGTTCGCGATGTACTTCACCTCGCGTGCAAATGGCATCGGCAACGGATCTTGGAAGGAGGGTGCAGATCACCTCAACGTCCCTTACGCTCTGGCTATCACCGTCGTACTGATTTCGTCTTCATTCACGGCACAATTTGGTGTTTTCGCCGCCGAGCGGGGCGATGTCTTCGGTCTTCGCAAGTGGTTTGCGGTGACCATTCTGCTGGGTGCCATCTTCTTGGTTGGCCAGGCATACGAGTATTACCACTTGGTAGAACACGGTATGACGATCCCAAGCAGCGTCTACGGTTCTTCGTTCTTCATCACAACGGGCTTCCACGCGGCACACGTGCTTGCCGGTGTTCTTGCCTTCGTCGTGGTGTTGCTTCGTATTAGTAAGGCAAAGTTCACCCCCGCGCAGGCAACTGCCGCGATGGTGACGTCCTACTACTGGCACTTCGTTGACGTCGTCTGGATCGGCTTGTTCATCACGATCTACTTCATCCAGTAGGAAGCAGATTGAGATTCCGTTCTTAACGGAACCAATATGCGTCCCCACTTTCCGTATTCGAGACAAAAAGGGAAATGATGGATACCAATCCCACCAACTACGAGGCGGTTGAACAGACTGCCTCGGCAACTAAGGCTAAGAAGGTGAAGTCCCGCCGCAAGCTGCGTCGCACCCTCGCAGGTGCATTCGCACTTTCAGTCGGTCTCACCGGCGCTGGTTTGCTTGTGAACGCGGCCACCCCGGATGCCCAAGTTGCTACCGCTCAAAAGGATGAGCAAGCGCTTATTCAAGAGGGTAAGACCATCTACGACACCGCTTGCATCACCTGCCACGGTGCGAATCTTCAAGGGGTGAAAGACCGCGGTCCTTCTCTCGTTGGCGTTGGCTCCGGTGCTGTGTACTTCCAAGTGCACTCCGGCCGTATGCCAATGACCCGTAACGAGGCTCAGGTTCCTCGCAAGCCCGCCCGTTACACCGAAGCTCAGACCCTCGCCCTCGCTGCATACGTGGACGCCAATGGTGGCGGCCCCGGCATTGTGTATAACCAAGACGGATCCATTGCAATGGAGTCCCTTCGCGGTAAGAACTATGACGGAGAGATCGATCCTGCCGATGTCGCTCGCGGCTCCGATCTTTTCCGCTTGAACTGCGCTTCTTGCCACAACTTCACCGGTCGTGGCGGTGCGCTTTCTGCCGGTAAGTACGCACCAGTTTTGGATCCTGCGAATGAGCAAGAGATCTACCAGGCAATGCTGACTGGTCCGGAAAACATGCCGAAGTTCTCCGATCGCCAGCTCACTGCTGACGAGAAGAAGGACATTATCGCGTTCATCAAGTCTTCCAAGGAAACCCCCAACCCCGGTGGTTGGAGCCTGGGTGGCCTCGGTCCCGTGACTGAGGGCATGATGATGTGGCTCGTCGGAATCGTGGTCCTAGTGGCCGCTGCGTTGTGGATTGGATCGCGCTCATGAGCAATAACGACAAGAACTACACGGAAAAAGACCTCAACGGAATGAGCAACGACGACCTGGCTCGCCTGGGTACTGAGCTTGACGGCGTTACCGTTGCGTTCCGTAAAGAGCGCTTCCCGATCGACAATGATCCCGCTTCGAAGCGTGCTTCCCGAACCGTCGGCATCTGGCTGGGCATCGGCATCGTTTCGGCCATTGCATTCCTCGCGGTTTACCTGTTCTGGCCATGGCACTACAAGGCGCTGGGTCAAGAGGGCCTGTGGACGTACACCCTCTACACCCCACTTTTGGGTCTGACTGCTGGCCTCGCGATCCTCGGCCTCGGCATTGGTGCAACGCTGTACGTTAAGAAGATCATCCCCGAAGAGATCGCAGTTCAGCGCCGCCACGATGGCCCTTCGGACGAAGTGGACCGTCGCACGATCGTCGCGTTGTTGAATGATTCCTGGCAGACTTCCACCCTTGGTCGCCGCAAGGTAATCAAGTCCATGCTTGGCGTTGGCGGCTTGCTCGCTGGCCTCGTTGTCATCGCACCGCTCGGCGGCATGGTGAAGAACCCATGGAAGAAGGGTCACCTCGGTATTCAGGGCGACGGAACCCTGTGGACGTCCGGCTGGACCCTTCACGAGGAGGGTGTGAAGCTCTACCTCGGTCGCGATACCGGCGTGATTGCCGAAAAGCACAAGAACTCCGTAGGGGAGCACTACACCACCCAGGGCGTGACCCGCCTGGTTCGTATGCGCCCGGAGGACCTTGCCGCTGCCGCTATGGAAACCGTGTTCCCGCTCCCCGCAGATTTGGTCAACGACGGCGACAAATACAACGCCAAGGCCGACGTCTACGAAGAGCACATGCACTCCATCCATGGCCCACGTAACGCAGTGATGCTAATTCGCCTTCGTTCTCAGGACGCTAAGCGCGTTGTTGAGCGCGAAAATCAGGAGAACTTCCACTACGGCGACTACTACGCATATTCAAAGATCTGCACGCACATCGGTTGCCCCACCTCGCTTTACGAGGCACAAACCAACCGTATTCTGTGCCCCTGCCACCAGTCGCAGTTCGACGCATTGCACTACGGCAAGCCGGTATTCGGCCCCGCTGCTCGTGCTTTGCCACAGCTGCCGATCACCGTTGACGAAGAGGGTTACCTCGTCGCCGCAGGCAACTTCATTGAGCCTGTCGGCCCGGCATTCTGGGAGCGTCGTTCATGAGCAACAAACTAGCCGACATCGGCAACAACATTGATTCCCGGTACACGGCATCTGCCGGTATCCGGCGCCAAATCAACAAGGTTTTCCCCACGCACTGGTCCTTCATGCTTGGTGAAGTGGCTCTGTACAGCTTCATCATCCTGCTGCTCACCGGTGTCTACTTGACCCTGTTTTTCGATCCTTCGATCACCAAGGTCATCTATGACGGCGACTATCTGCCCCTCAACGGTGTGGAAATGTCCCGCGCTTACGAGACTGCGCTCAATATCTCCTTCGAGGTACGCGGTGGCTTGTTCATCCGTCAGATGCACCACTGGGCTGCACTGATGTTCATGGTCGCGATGACCGTGCACATGCTCCGTATCTTCTTCACCGGAGCATTCCGTCGCCCACGTGAGGCTAACTGGATCATCGGTGCAGTGTTGCTGCTCCTGGGCATGGTTGAAGGGTTCATGGGTTACTCCCTGCCTGACGACCTCCTCTCCGGAGTGGGTCTGCGCATCATGTCCGCCATTATCGTGGGCATGCCGATCATCGGTACCTGGCTGCACTGGCTGATTTTCGGTGGAGATTTCCCCTCCGATCTGATGCTTGACCGCTTCTACATCGCCCACGTGCTGCTGATTCCGGGCATCATCCTCGGACTCATCGCGGCTCACCTGGCTTTGGTTTGGTACCAAAAGCACACTCAGTTCCCGGGTGCTGGACGTACCGAGAACAACGTTGTTGGCGTGCGCATCCTCCCACTGTTCGGGCTGAAGGCTGCGGCATTTGGTCTGCTTACTGCCGGTGTCCTCGCACTCATGGCAGGCCTGACCTCCATCAACGCTATTTGGAATCTTGGGCCGTACAATCCATCACAGGTTTCCGCAGGTTCCCAGCCTGACATCTACATGTTGTGGACTGACGGTGCAGCTCGTGTTATGCCGGCATGGGAGCTCTACATTGGCAACCACACCATCCCCGGCGCATTCTGGGTAGCGATGCTCTGCTTGGTTCTGGTAATTCTCCTGGTGACCTACCCCTTCATCGAGAAGAAGATCACTGGTGATGATGCACACCACAACCTCTTGCAGCGTCCTCGAGACGTGCCAGTGCGCACCTCTTTGGGTGTCATGGCAGTCGTGTTCTACTTCTTGCTCACTCTCTCGGGTGGTAACGACTTGTTCGCGTACCACTTCCACGTATCGCTCAATGCGATGACCTGGGTTGGCCGCATCGGCCTGATCGTCTTGCCACCACTGGCATACTTCGTTACCTACCGCATCTGCATTGGCCTTCAGCGTTCGGACCGCGAGGTGCTGGAACATGGTATCGAGACCGGTTCTATCAAGATGCTGCCCAACGGTGCGTTCATCGAGGTTCACCAGCCGCTCGGCCCAGTGGACGAACACGGACATGCGGTACCGCTCGAGTACGCTGGCGCCGCTGTTCCGAAGCAGATGAACCAACTAGGCTTTGCTGGCTCACCAGGTCGCGGTAGCTACTTCTCGCCGGATCCTGAGGATATCCGTCGTAAGGCTGCCGAGATCGAGGCCGCGAACCATCACGAAGAAGTGGAGATGTACGAAAATCTCCAGCGCCTCAACCGCGCAAGAGACGAAGAAGCAGAGAAGTAACTTCTTCGAATCCTTGAATACGGAAACGAAAAAGGAGACCAGCATCAGCTGGTCTCCTTTTTTCATATATGAATACCAGAGCAGTCTCTTGCGCAGCCGGTTTAGCGATGACATGAGGCAGGAACGAATTGCACATAACGCGGATGGCGAGCGCACTGTTTCGTGAGCCGTCCATTGCAATGAACACCCAAGACAACGTCTTGCTGGCCGCGCTGACGGGTCGCTTCAGCAGTAATCAAACGCCATTTCCTTCTATAAATCCGTGATGTGAGTAAGCTCACATAGCATTTCTGCTGCCGCTATCGCAAATGGATCGGCTATAACAATGCGTCAGTTCTGGCTGGTGTAAAACTCCTGAAATCCCATGTCAGCCGACTATTGCTCGTATTTCTCTATTTTAAGTTCAAAGCTTCAGCTATCCTTTCCTAAGATTCCTCAAGGGGCGTATCGGCGGATTACGACTTGATAACGAAATGATTACAGCGGTTCGACTAGACAAGTCTTGTTGCAATTTCGTAACCTAATCGAGACATTTCGTGAAGGGCTTCAGTTGAAGCGTGGAGCGGACAACGAAGAACTGAAACGTCTTCGAAGTCTCAAAGTAAGTGAAGAGAAATTGAAGCCGTAACGGGTTTCCCGTTGGACAAAAGAAATGATTTGGAGAATCACACGTGGCTAAGCACCGTCGCAACAAGCAGACCGCCCGCAACGCAGCTGTAGCATCCGCTGCAGTAGTAGGCGCAGCTGTCGCCCTGACTCCCGCCGCCCAAGCCCTGGAGGTAAATGTACCGCTCACCGGTCAGTCCGTTGACGTGCCAGGAGCTGATCTCCTCAACGTTGGCGCAGTTTCCGGCGGTACCTCTCAGGTGCCTTTCATTGGCCAGGGTCAGGATTTTGGCCTGGGTGTCCTGCAAACCGCAGCCCCTGCCTCCCCGTTGTCTTCCGAGGGGCAGAAGATCGTGGATGCAGCTCGTTCAAAGATCGGCGCTCCCTACGTCTGGGGTGCTGCAGGTCCGGACGCTTTCGATTGCTCCGGTCTGACCTCTTGGGCGTACAAGCAGGTAGGAAAGAGCATCCCGCGCACTTCCTACGATCAGGCTGCAGGCGGACGTCAGGTTTCCCGTGACCAGCTCCAGCCCGGCGATATTATCGCTTTCTACTCCGGCGCTTCCCACGTGGGCATCTATACCGGGCACGGCACCGTGATCCACGCGCTGAACGAGGGCACCCCCCTTTCTGAATCCTCCATCGATTCCATGCCTTACCACAGCGCCGTGCGCTTCTAAGGATCGAAAACCTTAACCGTCCCCCACGATGTGGGGGACGGTTTTGTCATTACTGTACTCTATTCACTCCTTTCACAGTGCTTGGCCTCGTTATATAAGTGCGCTGTACAAGGGGATATAGTGTTCTAGTATTCGGTATTCCACCCATGACTAAGGCGAAGATTTGTGAGACTTTCTACCTCAACCAAGCTGCTCACCCTTTTAACTGCGAGCACGGTGTATCTCGGTATGACGCCGACCGTTCACGCTGATGAAGTTGATGCTCTGATTGCACAGATGGATCAGATTTCGCACGACACCAACGCGAAGAATGAAGAAGTCAAGCAACTGCAAAACGAGCTAGATGCCGGAAATCAAAAGCTGGATGACTTGCAAAGGCAGGCGCAGGTTGCCACTGATGAGGCGAATGCAGCTTTAGCCCAGGAACAAGGTTTGCGTTCTGAGGTCAATCGTCTTGCAGGAGCAAAGTATCGTGGTGCCACCATTGATCCAATCACGAACGCTCTGGGTGCCGATTCGCCTCAATACGCAATTGACCGGGCCGCCTATATGGGTACGTTGACGCGGAATGCGAAGCAGTCCCTCCAGGATTTGCATTCAGTCACCGAAGTTGCTGCGGAGAAACGTAGCGAGGCGAAGCGAACCATCGCTGAAGTGAGCTTCGAGCAAAACGAACTGAAGCGCCAACAGGCCGATCTGAAGAAGCAGCAAGAAGAGCTCGAGGCTCGTACTCAAGAGGTGCTCGATCGGGTGAATGGTCTTTCAGCGGATCAGCGCGCCCGTTGGATCGCGAAAAACGGTCCAGTTGATGTTGATCCGGTGGTCTTTTCTTCAGTCGCGTCTGAAGCAGTGCAGGCAGCACTGAGCAAGCTGGGCGCACCGTATGAATGGGGTGCGGCCGGTCCTGATGCTTTCGATTGTTCTGGACTGGTGGTGTGGGCTTACCAGCAGCAAGGAAAGCAACTGCCACGCACATCGCAGGCACAGATGGCCGGTGGGACGCCGGTCAGCAGGGGAGAGCTTCAACCGGGAGACGTCGTTGGTTACTACCCGGGAGCCACGCATGTAGGCATTTACATTGGTGATGGCAAGCTCGTTCACGCCTCCGACTATGGAATTCCTGTGCAGGTAGTACCGGTTGACTCCATGCCGATCTACGGGGCACGTCGATACTAACGTGCCTCGGGTTCTACTGGTCACCAACGATTTCCCTCCAACTATCGGAGGGATTCAGTCCTACCTCAGGGACTTCCTAGCGCAATTACCACCGCGAGATGTCGTGGTATTTGCCTCTACCCAAAACGCAGATGAGGCAAAGGTCTACGACGATTCCCTGGATATGAAGGTCTACCGCTGGCAGCGGCGCGTGATGCTGCCTTCCGTTCCAGTGGCTCGACGGATGCAGGAAATTATCCGGCGTGAGCATATTGACGTGGTGTGGTTCGGCGCTGCTGCTCCGCTTGCACTGCTGGCTCCCGCTGCGCGCAGGGCGGGGGCTTCGCGGATTGTCGCCTCGACGCATGGTCACGAGGTTGGTTGGGCCATGTTGCCGATCGCGCGGCAACTGCTGCGCAGAATCGGCAATCACTGTGACGTGATCACTTATATCTCCCAATACACGCTCGGAAGAATCCGAGGAGCCATAGGCGCCCGGCCCGAGTACGTTCGCTTGCCATCCGGCGTAGACATTCACAGGTTCCACCCTGCTGCCGATCAGCAGGGTGTGAGAAGCCAATTGGGATGGAGCAATGATCTGGTGGTGCTGTGCACCTCGCGCCTGGTGGCGCGTAAGGGGCAGGACTCTCTGATGCAGGTGTGGCCTCAGGTCAAAGAAGAATTTCCCAACGCCCGCCTGGTGATCGTCGGCAGCGGCCCGTATCAATCGCGCTTGCGTGCCATGAGAGCCTCCATGGGCTCAGTGGCGCGCAGCGTGAGCATGCCCGGTCGCGTTTCTGAACATACGATGGAGAAGATGCTGCAAGCTGCCGACGTCTTTGCCATGCCGTGCCGCACTCGAGGTTACGGTTTGGACGTTGAAGGACTAGGCATCGTGTTCCTAGAAGCGCAGGCAAGCGGGCTGCCCGTCGTCGCCGGAGACTCCGGCGGAGCCCCGGAAACCGTGCCAACTGACGTTGGTGTGGTTGTATCAGGGAAAGATCTGGAACAGCTTGCCAATGCGTTGCGCAAGATGTTGGCGGACGGGGGACGTCGAAAAGCGTGTGGAGCGGCTGGACGACGCCACGTTGAGCAAGCCTGGACGTGGGAGATTATGGGAGCCAAACTTCGCTCGGTGCTGGGGTTTGGGTAAAGCACGCCACCCGAAGATATAATGCTGGGGTTATCATAAGCGTCGTTGAAGAAGGCTCCACCATGCCGCACTCAGTGCAGGAACACCCCGTCACCGTTGGATTTGATATCGGTGGAACGAACCTGCGGGCGGCGGTGGTTCGAGATGGCGCGATTATTGATCGTCGATCAGTAGACACACCTAAAGATCCAAACACGCTGCAGCAAAGCATCGTTGAGTTGGTGGATGAACTGCGCGAAAGTTATCAGGTAAACGGCGTAGGTCTTGCCATTGCGGGGTTTCTAGACCCCACTTGTGAGATCGTGCGCTTTGCTCCTCATCTGCCGTGGCGCGACCGCAACGTTCGAGCGGAACTTAGCGAAGCGCTCAAGTTGCCCGTGCGCTTGGAACACGATGCCAACTCCGCCGCCTGGGGGGAATACCGTTACGGGGCAGCGAAGGACGTGGACAATTGGGTGCTCTTCGCCGTTGGCACCGGCATTGGTGCCACCCTCATGAATGGGGGAGAGATCTATCGTGGCGCGTTCGGTACAGCGCCCGAATTTGGACACCTCTGTGTTGTTCCAGACGGACGGCCGTGCCCATGCGGTAAACGTGGATGCCTTGAGCGTTACTGCTCCGGTACAGCGTTGGTGCAAACCGCACACGAGATGCTCGACGCACAGCCACACAGACCATCAGTGCTGCGAGAAACAGAGGACTTTAGCGGAAAAGCAGTGATGGATGCAGCGCGCGCAGGAGACGAACTCGCGCTTGCTGTATTTGAGGACTTTGGAACATGGTTGGGCAAGGCGCTGTCGATTGTGGCAGACGTGCTCGATCCTGGGCTCATCGTTATCGGCGGCGGAGTCGCTAGCGCCTGTGACTTATATATGGATCGGGCCAAGGCTGCCCTCGCGGAGTCCATTGTGGGGGCTGGTCATCGGCCTTTGCCGGATGCGCGGTGTGCAAGCTTGGGAGGCGATGCGGGCATGATCGGAGTGGCGGATCTGGCGTTGCGAAGTGTGGAGCCTCAGGCGGGCTAAGCGGATAGCTCCGGCCAGCTGAGGTGGGGTTATTTTCTTTGAAAAAATCTTTCGTGCTGGGCTATTCTCGAACCATGAGCATCCTTGGAAGCACCAACATTCCGAACAAGTGGTACTGGGCATTCAAGTACGTCCTTGTTGGTCCACTGCTTCGAGTCTGGAATCGCCCCGAGGTGGAACATTTAGAAAGGATTCCGGATAAGGGTGCTGCTATTTTGCCGTCGAATCATCAGGCGGTGATGGATTCCTTCTACTTCCCCCTGGTGTGCAAGCGCCAACTTACTTTTCCAGCAAAAAGCGAGTATTTCACGAACACCTCTTTCGTGGGCAAGCTGCAAAAGTGGTTTTTCACCTCCGTTGGTCAAGTGCCGATCGAACGCGGATCTGCTGATGCTGGCGATCAACTGCTAGAGGCCGCGACGGAGGTGCTCGAAAGGGAGGATTTGTTCGGGATCTATCCCGAAGGCACGCGATCCCCGGACGGACGAGTCTACAAAGGTAAAACGGGCATGGCTCGCATCGCGCTGCAAACAGGTGTGCAGGTTATTCCAGTTGCCATGATTGGTACGCGGAAGGCGAATCCAATAGGTTCTTGGATCCCGCGGCCAGCTAAGGTGCGCATGCGGATTGGTGAGCCAATTGATCCTCGGGCGTTTGTTCTTGAGCAGGGCCTTGACCCTGAAAGCTATGAGGCAACCCGCTACCTAACCGATCATGTTATGCACACTTTGGCGGATCTCGCTGGTGAGGAATACGTCGATGTCTATGCCGCCGACGTCAAAGCGGCTTTAGAGGCCGGCAGAGGATATCCCGAAGGCGTATAACATTCCAGAGGACGCCGCTCGCGCCTCCCCGGAAGGCGTGACACGACATCTGAGGGGATCTGTATGGATCCCCTCTTTTGCGTCAAGTGTCTAGGTAGTTTCCGCTGGCTTGGATACACTAATTCACTGCACCCCTGTCCTGCAGTGTTTTCCCGTGCTCCGGCTTGGGTTGCGTCCGTACCAAAACCTGTGACCACCCAAGACGAGGAGCCTGAGGTGTCTCAAACGCTGAAGCCGCGAATGGCCTGGCCAGACGTGGCAAAGGGACTCTCTATCTTGGGGGTTGTGCTGCTGCACATCACGCTGGCGGTTCCTGAAGGGGACAAGACTTTTGCAGCTGAAGCGAATGAGCTCATCGCACCGCTGCGCATGCCACTGTTCTTCCTCGTCAGTGGGTTCTTTTCGCTGAAGGTACTGGGCTACCGCTGTTATGAGCTTTTCACCAAGAGGATTTGGTTTCTTGCAGTCCCGTATGTGATTTGGGCTCCGATTGAAATTTGGTTGAAACACCTGGAATGGCACGTCTTTCTAGACAAACCGATGCCCGACCGAGAGTATTTGGTTGAGTCGGTTGTGGAATCCAGCAATATGTACTGGTTCTTGCATTCCCTCGTACTGTTCACTGTGGTGCTATGGGCATGCAAATTTGTGCCACCTTGGGCTCGATGGTTGATCTTCGGTCTAATACTGTTTGCCGCCCCATTGTTGCCTTATCCACCACTGATGGCCAAGGTTGCCACGTACTTGCCCTGCTTCCTCTTCGGCGCTTTTGCCCGCCCGTGGATTACTCGATTTGCAGAACAAGCGTTTAAGCCTTGGGCATTGGTATTGGGGCTGATGAGCTATTTCGGCGCCCGTGAGTTGCTTATGATCCTCGCGGGAACTGAAGACCCATATGTGGCCCAGGTGATGAGCACCGTGGCGACGTTGCTGCATCTTCCTGGTGGCATCATATTGGTGGTTGGTTTGGCAAAGATCCCGCTGCTCGGTGAAATGTTGCAGCGCATCGGCCGTCACACGTTGATCATTTACATTAGTCACCCCATCGCCTTGACGGTGATATTTGGGTACTACTTCCGCTATCGAGACGGCGGCATTGGGCTTGATGCCACAGGTTTGATGGGCCACACCAATACGTGGATCCTGCTTTGTATTCCAGTGACTGTGTTCGGCGCATTCGCTTTCCAATTCTTGAGCAAGGTGCCCGTCATCGGTTGGACGATTTTCCCACCGCACATCGACCACCTCGTAGCCCCGATCGCGAGGCGCTGGCATCCAGGCGACGCTCCCCGGGCGGGCACACCAGACGCTCGCCAGGCGGGGGCACAAGGGCAGCCTTCATCCGTGGGAAGTGGCAACTAGGGGCGTTGTTGTTCAAAGACAACCTGTTCGTGTTTCGCGGGCAGGAAGATGGCGATGACGATCCACAACACTGCCACCCAAACATAAGCATTGCCCAGGAACTGCTGAAGCAGCGACCAAGTATTCTCCAGGCCGTTTTCTCGAGGCATTCCCCAATGCGGTGAGCTGACTGCGACGAAGGCGCTGAGGAACCATCCCCCTCCAAGTGCCCAGCTTTTTCTGCGCACTACTGCCACGAGGATCACCAACAGCGAAGGTGCGAACCACACCCAGTGGTGTGACCAGGACACGGGAGAGCACAGCAGAGCCACTGCAGAGTTGAGCATGATGGCAGCGACGTCATTGCGCTGTTGAATCATCCTCCACATCGCATAAGCAATGGCGAGCATGCCGATGATCACGAACAGCAGCCAGACACCAGAAGCTTCCTGTCCGGCGCGGTAGAGCACGCCCTTGAAAGACTGGTTGCTTGGCCATGCCAGTACACCGATGCGTCCGGTGTCGTGCAGCGTTTCAAGCCAATAGGTTTTTGAGCTTGTTGGTGCCATGAAGAAGGCGAGTGCGCTGGCTGCCACACCGCTGACTACCGAGGTGATTGCAGCGCGCCAATCTCGCTTGAGTAGGAAATACAGACCGAAGACTGCGGGGGTAAGCTTGATCGCTGCGGCGAGGCCAACGAAGAGCCCGCGCGGGAGACGTTTGTTCGCGGGAACGGTGTCTAAGACCACCATCCACATCAAAACGATGTTGACCTGGGCGTAGCTCATGGTCTCACGCACCGGTTCGAGCACGAGCATCAAGGGGAACACGACCGTTGCCAAACCGAGTTGGGCCTTGGTGCTCCACGAGGGAAGGATTCGCTTGCTCACCATGAACAGCACGTGCCACAGCAGCAACGCGCTAAGGAGATTGAGGATCGCGCCGCCGGTGTTCACGGGCACCAACGTAAAAGGGGCGAATACGATGGCCGCTAGCGGGGGATAGGTGAAGGGCAAATTTATGCCCCACACGGAGTAATCCCTGGTGTAAAGGTTATCCCCAGCCAGGTAGGCTTTGGCGCCTTCACGGTAGACGTCGAAATCGATGTGGTAGTGGAACCATTCATCCACGCTGAGGGTTCCAAACGGAACGGCGTACAGCGTGGGGGAGAGATTCCAGAAAAGGAACCACGCCAACGACACAACACAGGCGAGGCCGATGATAAGGGGATTGCTGACACTTCGTTGAAGTTGATGCAGGGTTTGAGGCTGGGTCACACACGTTGATCCTAGTGCTCGACGCGGTGTGTGAGGCCTTCGGGGCAGTGGTTTAGGCTTGGGTGGGCGTTGCGCCAAGCTTGTCGACGCCCCAAGTCACCATCGGAGCCTGTGAGGAAAAGCTGTGCGATATTTCTACGACACCGAGTTCATTGAGGACGGAACCACCATTGAACTCGTTTCCATTGGCATCGTTGGAGAAGACGGCAGCGAGTACTACGCGGTCTCGACTGAGGCGAATCATCACCTGGCTAATCGTTGGGTTCGGGAAAACGTCTTAGCTAAATTGCCGAACCCTTCAAATAAGGCGTGGAAATCCCGCGACACGATTAGGCGTGAGGTGCTGGAGTTCTTGACCCGGGTGGATCAGCGTCCGCAGTTGTGGGCCTGGGTGGGAGCCTATGACCATGTCGTGCTTGCGCAACTGTGGGGCGATATGCGCTCGATGCCAAAACAACTGCCCCACTACACTCGCGAGCTGAAGCAGCTTTGGGAAATGGCCGGCAAGCCCTCATTACCAGGTGTGCCAGAGGGCAGCCATGACGCGTTGGTCGATGCGCGACATAACCTGCAAAAATTCCGGGCATGTGTGGAGGCTTTGCCCATGGATGCAGCCAATGTGGTGCGGGTGGGGGCGTCGAAAAGCTAGAAAAGCGCTGAAAAGGGGGATCGGGCATAGGGAATATTGCGTGCTCGTGCTACACATATGAGTGTGAGTTGGACAGTAGATATCCCCAAAGAAGTGCTCCCGAGCCTGCCGCCGCTGCCAGACGGGTTGCAGCAGCGTTTCGACGACGTCATCTCCCGCGATGCTAAGCAGCAGCCCACCTGGGATCGCCAGATGGCGGATAACGTGCGCAAAATCCTCGAATCCGTGCCGCCGGTGGTGGTTGCACCCGAGATTCGGACCCTCAAGCAGCAGCTTGCCGACGTCGCCAATGGCAAAGCTTTCCTGCTTCAAGGCGGCGACTGTGCCGAAACCTTCGAATCGAACACCGAGCCGCACATTCGCGCAAACGTCAAGACTCTGCTGCAGATGGCTGTGGTGCTCACCTACGGTGCTTCCACGCCCGTTGTGAAGATGTCTCGTATTGCTGGCCAATACGCCAAGCCCCGCTCTTCTGACCTCGACGGCAACGGTTTGCCGAACTACCGCGGCGACCTGGTTAACGGCGTGGAAGCCACCGAGGAATCCCGACGTCACGACCCAGCCCGCATGATCCGCGCTTACGCGAACTCCTCTGCGGCAATGAACCTGGTGCGCGCTCTTACCACTTCAGGAACCGCGGACCTTTCGCGCCTGACCGAGTGGAACCGTGAGTTCGTGGCGAAGTCCCCGGCTGGTGCCCGCTACGAGGCGCTGGCGCAAGAGATCGAGCGTGGACTCGACTTCATGAACGCCTGCGGCGTGCGTGACGATACGCTGCGCGCAGCAGACATCTACTGCTCCCATGAAGCCCTGGTGGTGGATTATGAGCGCGCCATGTTGCGCCTTGCCAAGAACGACGACGGCGAGGTGGAATTGTACGATCTTTCCGCTCACCAACTTTGGATCGGCGAGCGTACCCGTGGCATTGATGATTTCCACGTCAATTTCGCCGCGATGATCTCCAACCCCATCGGCATCAAGATCGGCCCCACCTGCACGCCCGAAGAGGCCGTGGCTTACGCGGACAAGCTCGATCCCAATTTCGAGCCCGGCCGCCTCACCATGGTTGCGCGTATGGGGCACGATAAGATCCGCAGCGTGCTTCCTGGCATCATTGCCGCCGTGGAAAACTCCGGACACAAGGTGATCTGGCAGTCCGATCCTATGCATGGCAATACGCACACTGCCTCCAATGGGTACAAGACCCGCCACTTTGACAAGGTTATTGACGAAGTGCAGGGCTTCTTCGAAGTACACCGTGCATTGGGAACCCACCCGGGTGGCATCCACATCGAGCTCACCGGCGAAAATGTCACCGAGTGCCTGGGTGGTGCGGAGGACATCACGGATATCGACCTGCCGGGGCGCTACGAGTCTGCTTGCGATCCACGCTTGAACACCCAGCAATCCCTGGAGCTGGCGTTCCTCGTGGCAGAAATGCTTCGCTCTTAAGCACAGAAGAAACAAGCCGCGCCGAGGCCTGAGTGATAAGGCTGGGCGCGGTTTTTCTGTGCAGTGGTTTGCGCTACCTTGTTTAAGTTCCAATCACCTTGAGCTTGATTGTGCTTCCGGGCGCTGCGCTACCGCCACGGGGGCTCTGGGAATAAACGCGGGCCGCGTTGTTCGTGGAATCTACATCGACCACGAATCCGGCATTTTCAAGAATTCTGATGGCATCTCCAAGCTTCTTGTTTAACACGCTTGGCACTTTGACCTCCCCGGGCAGCTCCAGATCCACTTCTGCGGTTGCTGGGTCCAGCAGGGTGCCGGCCGATGGGCTCATGGCCACCACCTCATCGGGGCGATCCCCGCTCAACGTAGTGGAGGTGAGTATGCGTCCTATCCGCACGCCTGCTTCAGCCAGCTCACGCTGAGCTTCCTGCTGCGATTTCCCAACTACATTGGGAACTTCTACAGCCGTGGAAACTTTTAGCGTCACCGTTGAATCCTTCGGTACCGCCGTGCCCGAGGGTGGATCGGTTTCGATGGCGTCGCCACCTTCAACTTCGGCGTCGAACTGCTCGATTTCCGTCACCTTCAATCCGGCGCGTTCCAACCGCGTGCGTGCATCACTAGCGCTATCGCCCCGGACGCTTGGGATTTTGATTGGTGCGGGGCCTTTTGAAATTTTCAAACGTACCTGACTATTAGCAGGTACGGTGGTTCCGGCTTTTGGGTCGGTGCTGATCACCTGGCCCGCGGGGATGGAGCTGTGAAATTCCTGTTCCTGCCCCGAGACGCTGAGGGTGACTCCCCGCAAGACGTTGGTGGTGTCCGCGATAGTTCGGCTCGGCGGAACGGCTGGCACTTCCGGTTGTCCCTTCGAAACCACCAAGGTGATGGTGTCGCCTTTCACAGCCCTGGATCCTACTTCCGGCATGGTTTGGATCACCGCGTTTTCGGGTTCATTTGAGTACTGCTGTTCCACGACGCTGGGAAACCCAGCATCTTGTGTGACAGCCGCGGCGTTTACTTGATCCATCCCTAGTACTTGCGGGATTTCCCCATACCTACCGGATCCAAACCACCAAGCGCCAATGGCGATGCCTGCGGTGATGAAAAGCACCAGGATTGCCCAGACAGCGAATTTCCACGGCGAACGGTTTGTGACGGGAGGCGAGGACGCAGGCTGGCGTATAGCTGGCTCTTGCGGGCGCTGCGGATAGGCCGGCGATGCCTGCTGTACCGGAGCCGGAAGCGGCGCGATGGGCGGTTGCGGGTCAAGCGCCGCAGTCTCGGGCTGAACCGGTTCGAACTGGCGGGTATGCAGATCCTCCTCAACTGATCCGCCGGGAAGAATCGAAGTCTCATCCGACTGCGGGGTAGCGTCGTAGTTGTGGAAAGGCTCATTGACGATGGTCGTCGGATCTTCTTCCCGCGGAAGGTCGGTGGTGAGCAAATCGGTGGGGCCTATCGGCGCCGACATCGAAGCTGATGCGCGGTGCGCGGCCGCGTCCTGGGGCACGGGCACCTTAAATGCTGGAAGTGCGAGCTCAGCGGCTACATCTTCTAGAGCTTGAAGAAATTCCTCGGCATCGCTGAAGCGATCTTCTGGATTTCGTGCAGTGGCCGTTGCCACCAGATGATCCACCAGGGAGGGAACTCCTGCGATGCGCGAACTCGGTGCGGGAACGTCGTGATCGAGGCGCGCATATGCGTGGGCAAGTTGCGTGTCGCCACCGAAGGGGGTGGTGCCGGTGAGCAGCTCAAAGAGCATGATGCCAGCGGAATATACGTCACTTGCGGGAGTAAGTTCCTCGCCCGTGACCTGCTCTGGTGAAAGATAGCTGACAGTGCCAACGATTTGGTTGCTCGTGGCTTGAGCCTTCGAGGCTGCGCGCACAAGGCCAAAATCAGCGAGCTTCACCCGATGATCGGCGTTGATGAGCACATTGTCTGGTTTGAGATCGCGGTGAATCATTCCAGCGCTGTGCGCCACCGAGAGGCCGGTCAGCACTGGGCGCATGACAGCAGTAGCTGCGTGGGGAGGCATAGGTCCGCGCTCTGCTAGCAGCTCTCGCAGGGTGCCTCCGGTGATCAGCTCCATGATGAGGAAGACTTCGTCGTGATCTGCGGAGAAGTCGTACACGCCCACCAGGCAGGGATGCGAAAGCTGAGCCATGGACCGAGCTTCGCGTTGGAATCGTTGGCGGAACACCGGGTCGTCGACAAAATGCTGGTGCATCACTTTCGCTGCAACCAGCCGCCCAAGGCGGATATCGAGGCAGCGGTACACCGTGGACATGCCTCCCCGGGCAATGGGGGCTTCAATTCGGTAACGCGCATCGAGGAGATCGCCAGTGTTCAGCTCTGCCATAAATAACAGTATGGGGGATAGGCGTTAGCTATTGCGAACTAGGCATCGGCGGTGGCGCCATTTTGCCTAGATTGCATCTGGGCCATAAAGCACTAGATTTGGCTAGGTGAGTTCAGAAAAAGTTTCCTGGAAGGTGTTGGACGAAGATGAGCCTTTGCTCACCGTCCCCGACTACGCAGAGCGCCTTAATCTGCCCGTCACCCGCGTATATGACCTCATTGGCGAGCACAAACTCATCGTGGTGGTCAAAGATGGCGTGAAGATGATCCCTGAGGCATTTCTTTCCGCCAAGGGCACAACCAACAAGTTCGTCCCCGGTTGCATTGCATTGCTATCCGACGGCGGGTATTCCGATGAGGAAATCTTCCAGTATCTGTTCACTGAAGATTCCTCCCTGCCGGGCCGCCCGATCGATGCGCTGCACGGCCATCTGGCTCGGGAAGTGATGCGCCGCGCCCAGGCGGCAGCGCTCTAGCTCTCTTGGGCCTGGCCTTGATCTTTCGGCCGGGCACAGCGGTGGATTTCGCGGGTCATGTACCAAGCGATGAGCACTAGGATCGTCATCCATACAGGGTTGTAAAGCTGGTGGTTTCCACTGCCCGTAAACGCCATCGCCACGACAAAGGATGCGCCGATGACAAAAGAGCGTAAAGGTCGTTGCATCTTGAATGTGCCCAAGATGGACAGCACGCTAGCGTAGTACCACGGGAGGGTGACGGCGTTGAAGATGAACGCCACGGTGTAGGCAGCCGTGGTGCCTTTGATGGCGTCGCGTTGTGTCTTGCGGAAGATCCACCAACAAACCACCAACCCAATCACCATTGCGATCATGCAGATGGCTCGCACCACGGCCAGCACTGCGTTGTAGGGGAAGGGCTCGATGAAGAGGCCACCGACGCTCGCCGCGATTCCCGCGATCAGTGAAGGTAGTGCTAGGGGATTAATCACCTTTGAGTTGCCGGTGAGCGCCTCGATCCATCCCCAGGAGGCCCCGGAGAGCCACGTCACCACAGCGAGCACTGCGATTGTTTCAATCGCCCCGGCGATGGCATAAAAGCAGAAGGTCTTGAGTTTCTGTGCTCGACCCGTAGCCCGAGCCACCACGATCCACACCACGAAGGGCAAGGCGATGGCCGCTGTGGCCTTCAGCGACATACCGATGGCTATTAGCAAGACGCCGAGGAAGAAGCGCCCACGCAAAGCGGCCACGAGCCCAACGCTGACCAAGCCAACCATGATTGCCTCGTTGTGCATCCCGCCAATCAGATGAAACACCATGACGGGGTTGAGGACACCCAGCCAGAGCGCGAAGGCGGGATCGCCCCCAATCATGGTGGCGATGCGGGGAACGGACCACGCGATCGTCGCAAAGCCGAGGACCGAAAGGATTTTAAAAACGGCAATCTGCGCCGCGATACTGCCGGGGAATATGGTGGTGATGATTTTGCCGATCCACAGGTGAAGCGGGCCATAGGGGGTGGTGGTGTTGCGCCAATCGTGTGACACCTCAAAGAGCAGGTCTCCAGGATTGGCTGATGCGCCCTGAGTGTAGGGGTCAAAACCATCGCGGAGCAGGGCTCCCTGCATGAGATAGGAATAAATGTCGCGGGACATCATGGGTGCTGCGAACACCAGCGGCAAAACCCACCAACACAGCGTTCGGGTCAGCTCAGCGGCATTGGTTTGGCCAGCGACAACGCGACGGCCAAGCAAGAACCAAGCCCCAACAAACAGTGCGGTTCCCACCCAGAAGGTGATGTTGGAAAAACCGGCCCCGTGGCCATAAGCAAGGAATTCCCAGTGCAGCGCCTCCAGCAGACCGCCTCGATGGCGAATCGCGCCGCCACCAAAGGACCCCACGAACATGAGCATCGATGCGATGATGCCGAGACGGGTGTGGTTGATCCTGTCGAACCCCGTTCTTGGTGGTGCAGGCGCAGTGCTGGGCGATGCCATTGCTAGAACTTTCTGGCTGTAGCGAGTTCGGTGAGCACTTCCAGCAGAGCCATCGCCTCTGCCGGCGCACCGAGTTGGCGAGCAGCATCGAGGCTGGCGATGCCGCGATCGGTGAGCTCGTCGATGTGCTGCTCCACTTCCTCAACGGCGCCGGTTTCCTTAATGTGCTGAGCCAGGGCCTGAATCTGCTCAGGGTCGTTTACGTTGCCCACCTGCTCGCGAATCATCGCTGCGCAGGCCGCATCTCCGGCCTCAGTCGACAATTGGATAGCGCGGGTGACCAGCACGGTCCTCTTGCCTTCGCGCAAATCATCCCCGGCAGGTTTTCCGGTTTTTGCTGGGTCGCCGAACACGCCGAGGAGATCGTCGCGAAGCTGAAATGCGATGCCAATGTCGCGGCCGTATTGCCGTAACACTCGAATGATTTCGGGGCTGCCGCCTGCCAGGCACGCCCCGACATGGAGAGGGCGTTCGATGGTGTACGCAGCGGATTTGAAGCGATTGACGTTGTTGGCGAGTTCGAGGCTTTCGCTGCCCTCAGATTCAAGGAAAATGTCCAGGAGTTGGCCACCGATCACTTCGGTGCGCATGCAACGCCATGCTTGCAGGGCATCCACGAGACGCTGCGGTGAAACATCGGCTGTGCTGAACATGTCATCGGCCCATGCCAGCGCTAGGTCTCCGGCCAGAATAGCTACTGACTCGCCGAAGTGCGCGGATTCGCCGTGCCATCCATTTTCCCTGTGATGGGCTTCTGCGGCACGGTGAATGGTTGCTTGGCCTCGGCGGGTGTCGGACGCGTCGATGACGTCGTCGTGTGCGAGGGCGCAGGCCTGGATCAGCTCGAATGCGCTGGCTACTTGCAGCAGGGCGTCGTAGCCGAGCTCAGCGTCGGCGTTGGTGGTGCCACCCGCGGCGAGGAAGCCGGCGACGGTGTAAGCGGGGCGAATGCGTTTTCCTCCGCCGAAGACGAGGCTGCGCAGGAAATCGACAGCTTGCACTGCGGGTGGGCCGATGCGTTCCAGTTCGGGTTGGCGCAGTTCAAAGTATTGCCGGAGAGTTTGTTCGACGTCTTCGACCAGTCGGCTCAAATTGAGCGCTTCTGCACTCGGATTTGCTTCGGCCATCGTGTGCGGGCACGACCTTTCACTTCGGGGCTCAAGGACCAGCAACGCGGAGATCCGCGACAGCGGCGGTTGTTGCTTTCTACCCTATGTTAGAGGTTGAAAGGTGTAGCAGACGGCTTAGCTTTTCGACGTCCAGCGGAATCATAGCGCCCGTAAAGCATAAGAAATACCGTATCGATGAATGAAATTGCCAGGTGTTTTGTTGGAATAGGCGCGAAATAGCTGCAGCTTCTTCTACACTCTGCACCCATGCCCACTCCCGCGCCAGCGCGTTTTCAGCGCCCAATCACCGACGTTATCGCAGATACTCCACCCGGAATTGTGCCTTTTTCCGTGGAGTTCATGCCTCCGAGGGACGACGCTGCAGAGGCAAGGTTGTGGAATGCTGCTGTTGATTTTCATGACCTTGGCGCGGCCTTCGTCTCCGTCACCTACGGCGCGGGTGGGTCGAGCCGCGAGCGAACGCTGCGAGTAGCAAAGAAGCTGGCTCAGCATCCACTCACCACACTGGTGCATCTCACGTTGGTGAATCACACCACTGAGGAACTCGAGCAGATTTTGCAGGACTATGCAGATGCTGGCTTGTCCAATCTGCTGGCATTGCGGGGAGATCCGCCCGGCGCCGATCCTCTGGGGCCGTGGGAGGCGACCGAGGGGGGATTGGAATACGCCAGTGACCTCATTGAGCTGAGTAAACGATTCAGTGCGAGCGAACACTTTCAGGTTGGTATCGCCAGTTTCCCTGAAGGGCATTTCCGTTGCGAAAACCTTGAACAGGACACCGAAATGACGTTGAAGAAACTGCGCGCTGGAGCTGATTTCTCTATCACGCAGATGTTCTTTGATGTGGACTATTTCTTGCGGCTCCGCGATCGTCTGGTAGAGGCCGACCCGGAACACGGCGCTAAGCCGGTTATTCCAGGGGTGATGCCTATTACGAGTATCCGTTCGGTGAAACGCCAAATCGAACTTTCCGGTGCCACTCTTCCAGAGGGCCTCCGCCGAAGATTACTGCGGGCTGAGCAGTTGGCTGCTGAAAGCGGCCAGGATGAAGTGCGCAAGGTTGGCATTGAGATCACCACTGAAATGGTGGAGCGTCTGATCGCAGAGGGCGTGCCTGATCTGCATTTCATGACCATGAATTTTGCTCGGGCGACGCAAGAAGTGCTTCACAATCTTGGCATGGCGCCAGCGTGGGGCACGGAGTTGGGGCACGACGCACTGCGCTAGGTGTGGTGCCTGTTCGAAGTGACTATTGGGTTGCGTGCTGGCTTGGGGCGCGAAGTACCGCGAAGGGGCGGGCGTCGCCCGCGAAATGGAAATGCCTGAGCATGTCTTCGAATCCCAGTGATCGATAAAGCCCGAATGCGGCATTCGATTCCATTGGAACTTCTGGTGTAGATAACAAGATGTTGGGGGAGTGAACCTGGTTGAGGACGTGCTGGAGCAAGGCGCGTCCGATGCCCCGACCCTGGTGGTGTGGGCTAACGTGTATTTCTGCCAGCTCGAAATAATTTCTCAGCCACAGTGCCGGCGGCTCCAAGGGATTGGTATGTGGGTGTTGTTGCCTTAAGCCTTGGCTCAGTTGGCGATACCACCAGTGCTCTGGCCTGCCCAAGAAGCCGTACGTGACTCCCAGCAGTTCTTCGCCACTGACGGCGCAGCACGCTACAAATCCTGCTTCCATCACGGCGGAGCGCCAAGAGTGAACCGCGCGCGACTTCAAGCTTCTGGGATATCCCATCGCCTCGATATAGAGATCCACCAGGGTTGCTGCGTGGGTGGAGAAAGCCGCGGGTGGCAGATCGAGGATGGAATAACTCACGCGTTTTATCGAATCATGATTTCTTTGCTCATGGGGCAAAAAGAAGATGCGATTGGCCAAAACATGTAAGCCTCCGGCGCGATCCGAACAGAGATTCTAATTCTGAGGTAGGGGGGGGGTAGGGGGTTGGGCTTTAGGGTGCTGGATACAAACACCACGTAAGAATCGTGCGACAACAAAAGCGAAAAGGATGAACGTGATGAATGCCGTTGTATCTGCCACCACCGGAGTCCAACGCGTGGGTAGGAGTGGGGAATTGCTCGCTAGCGCGGAGGCTTTGCTGCGAGAGGCAGCATTGATGCTGGAGCGTAAAGACAGCGCAGTGGGGCTCGAATACGCCTATCGTGCTGCGCTGCGAGTAGCTGGGGCGTGGGTTGCGCAGACACCCGTTGCGCGACGTGTGAGAAAACCGCGATCGATGTGGGAGCAATTGAGGCTAACTGGTGCGGCTGGTGTTGGTTGGGCTGAACAATTCCATGAGATTGCCCAGTTACGTTCTCGGGTGTCCATGGGCTTGAGTGTGGAGCTTAAGGTGGAAGAAGTTGAGGAGCTGATGGCCAAGGTGCGCGAATTTGCCGTCGCGGTGCAATATGGGGAATCGCTCGCGGCTTAATCTTGAAAGCGGAATAGGAAGCGGGGAACTTCCACGCGGTGTCGAGCGTTGGACACTGTGAATGATCAATCTCCAACGGCGTGTTGATCCATGAGCAGGGTAGTATGAACTCGTGATCGGCATCGGCTCGTGTAGCTGATGGAGATGGGCCCACTAACACTTTTCCGGAGGCACAACGTGGCACTTTCAGAGCAGGAGCAGCGCGCACTGTACGAGATCGAACGCTCGCTCATGGCCGAAGATCCTAAATTTGGAAAATCGGTATCACGCAGCGCCGGTGCTGGGCTCTCGTTGCGGGGCATTGCTGTAGTGGTTATCGGCTTAGTTATGCTCGTGGGTGGCATAGCACTTGCCCAGTCGAATCTCATGTTTGTTGCTCTGAGCGTTCTGGGGTTCCTCGTTATGCTGGGTGGTGCGATCTGGATGCTCCGAGGTGGCGGCAAAGTGCAATCGCGCAAGCGGCCCGCAAAGCCGCGTGAAAAAGCCCCAGCGCAAAAAGGCGGTATCGCCAACAAGATGGAGGAGAATTTCCGCCGACGCTTTGAAAGCTAGGTCAGGTAACTTCGTTACCTTCAATTGCCCGGTGCTCACTGTGAAGTGACGCCGGGTTTTTCTCATGCCCTCCCCGATCCTCCACTTTCCCCCACAATGCTTTAAGTTTGAACCCTCGTTTTCGGCCCTTATGCGAAATGCTCGAATGTTGACGAGGGATACGGCCTCAAGTGTCGCGCTTTTTCCGTTCATTATCGAGTCGAGATGCATCATTCCCCACAGGTTTGACTGGTTATTTATCCTGCTTAAAGCGGTTTTGTGTAGATTGCTTTGGAAAAGTTGGTGTTGTTGCTGTTGTCGGTGGGGGAAAGTGGGGTAAGGTGGGCGACAGTAGATCACTGGCGATAGCAATGTGGCTGGTGTGAAACAAGGGAAGATCCGCAGAGTCACACAGCAGGTTGGGAGGTGGGTCGTTCAATGTTTCTCGGTACCTACACCCCGAAACTGGATGACAAAGGCCGCCTCACCCTGCCCGCCAAGTTCCGCGATGAACTTGCGGGAGGGCTCATGGTGACAAAAGGGCAGGATCACAGCCTGGCTGTGTATCCACGCGAGGAGTTCGCCGCACGTGCACGCAAAGCCGCCGCAGTGTCGCGCACAAATCCTGAAGCCCGAGCGTTCATCCGCAACCTTGCCGCTAGCGCCGATGAGCAACGCCCAGACGGGCAGGGGCGCATCACGCTTTCGGTACCGCATCGCGAATATGCGGGGTTGAAAAAGGAATGCGTCGTGATCGGCTCAGTGGATTTTCTCGAGATCTGGGACGCCGAGGCATGGCATGCCTACCAGGAGCAGACCGAGGCTGCGTTCGCTGCGGCCGAGGGTGAGTTCTTGGGCGACTTGATCTAAACAGCGGCAATCTGCGGAGTGTACGTAAGACCTCTGCTCGAGGCTGGCTCTGGTGTACTTCCCCGATACCAGAGCTGCCTCGGGTGGGGATCTATGTGCGCCCCGCGCAATACTTTTAGCGATTGACTTGGAAGGCAGGGGGATAGGCATGACGCAACCCACGCATCACGGCCATGTCCCAGTCATGCGCGACCGAGTTGCAGAGCTCATCGCGCCGGGTGTGGAAGCGATGGGGGAGCGCGCTGTCATCCTTGACGGCACGCTTGGTGCCGGTGGACACAGCGAGTACTTCCTGCAACGCTTTCCCCAAGCCAGCGTGGTCGGACTTGACAGGGATACCCGATCGCTTGTCGACGCCCGCGCGCGCCTCGAACCCTTCGGTGACCGTTTTCTCGCGTTGCACTGCCGATTTGACGAGTTTGCCGACCCGATGCAGGAAGCTGCTGAGGAGGGCAACCAGGCCGCTCGGAAGGCGATCGACTTTGGTCTGGGGGGAGCACTTTTTGATCTCGGTGTTTCCTCCATGCAGCTCGATGAAGAAGAGCGTGGCTTCGCATACCGCGTGGACGCACCACTGGACATGCGCATGGATCCGAACTCTTCACTGACCGCCGCGATAGTGCTCAACACTTACTCTCACGGTGATTTGGCAAGGGTGCTCAAGGTGTACGGCGAGGAACGCTTCGCCGGAAAAATCGCAAGTGCTGTGCTTAAGGAGCGAGAAAAAGCTCCGTTTGAGACTTCGGCGCGGCTCGTTGAACTCTTGTACAACACCATCCCGGCAGCCACCAGAAGAACCGGTGGACACCCAGCAAAACGAACGTTCCAGGCGTTACGCATCGAGGTGAACAAGGAGCTGGAAAGTATTGAATTAGCGCTTCCTGCGGTGTGCGAGAGGCTCGCACGCGGCTGCAGTGCAGTGTTCATGGCGTATCAATCGCTGGAGGACAAGCTGGTCAAACGCTACTTCCAGGAGGTTTCGACTTCCAGCTCACCACCAGGACTGCCGGTGGAGTTACCGGGTTACGAGGCGAAGTTTCGCGTTGTCACCCGCGGCGCTGAAAAGGCATCTGAAGAAGAAATTAACCAAAACCCAAGAGCAGCATCTGTTCGCGTTCGCGCGATCGAAGCAATTTAACCCCCGGCAGGATCAGCCGAAGGAGCCAGCACCATGACGATGACGCAAGGCACACGCCGCACATCGAGTCACACCTCCCGCGACTTCAGCACGCCAACTTCCACGATGGAGGCGCCCGCCCGTGGTGCCCGAACCCTCCAGCCCAGCAAGACTCGCCGTCGCTTCCAGCACAAACCTGGATCCCAGCAGGTGTTTAGCCATCGCGGGCGTCGAATTAGCCAGAAGAAGGCTGACCGTGGACTCATTCGCTTCGTGATCACGCTGACATTGGTGCTGGTCGTGGGTGTCGGTGTCGCCATGGGGTTGTCCGGCATGACAACAGCGCAGTCCTTCAAGCTTCAGGAACTTCGCGGGCAAGAGGCCACCCTGGGCAACCAAATTGAGACGCTCCAACGTGATTTGGCAAACGTGAGCTCCACGGGTGAACTGGCAAAACGTGCTGCAGAGATGAACATGGTGGTGCCGGATCAGCCCGGTGTACTGGCCACTGACCCTCAAGGCCAAGTGTTTGAGCAACGCCCCGCTTCCGACCTCACGCGCCCGATTGTTGACATCAATGGTGATGTGATTCGTTCCCGGGCGGCATCGTCGAATCCGGAAAAGACTAAGGAGATAAGCGATCAGCTCAACGCTGTTCCTAACCAAACGGCGCCACGTTCCGGCAATACCGCACCAAATGGCGCTACGCTAGCGCCGTACCCGGGCCAAGCGCCGCAGGCTCCCCCTGCGCCCCCGCAACCAGCCCAAGACACAAGAGGTGAGGCTCGCTAGTGGATCACTACTCGAACGACCCCCGCGACGGGCACCAACCCCGAAACGCGCGTTCGGGTGGCTCCCGTTCACAATCCAGGGCATCGCGGCAGCGCACCCCACGCCCCCAGGATGATGACGCGGCGATCAAGCGTAAGTTCAACGCACCGAAGAAACCACGCAAGCAACGAACCCTGTTGCAAAGAAGGCTCAAGACCGCCGTAGCAATTGGTAGCACCATGGCGATTGTGCTTACTGGAAGGCTTGCGTGGGTGCAGTTGGTGTGGGGGCCGGATCTCAGCGAAAAGGCCTCGGAACAGCGCACCCGTGTCTTTGTTGATCCCGCACGTCGCGGTGAAATCTCCGATATTCGGGGCCAGCAGCTCGCGTACACCATGCAAGCGCGATCGCTGACTGCAGCGCCGGTGGTATTGCGTAAAGAAATGCGCACTCGTGCAGAATTCAAACTGCAAGAAAGCGGGGAGTATTACGACCTCAGTGAGCAAGAGCGTAATAGGCGTCTCGACGAGGCAGTTAAGCAAGAGATAGAGCGCTACTCAAAAGAGATCCCAAAGGCGATTGAAAAAGCTGGTGCCTCGAGCGCCGAGGTGGATGCCAAAGAAATCAAGAACAAGTTGGAGTCCGATTCCACCTACCAGGTGCTCGTTCGCAACGTCGACCCCGACGTTGCCGAACAGATCGCCAAGGATTTCCCGGGTATCGCGGCTGACCTACAGAGCATTCGCCAGTACCCGAACGGGGCAATTGCCGAAAACGTCATTGGCAAAATCAGCCAGGATGGCGAGGGACAATTCGGATTCGAGGCCTCCAATGACGGCATCCTTGCAGGTGTGAACGGACGTCAAACGTATGACGTTTCGCCCGACGGCGTGGTCATTCCGGGCACGATGCGGGACAATATCCCCGCAACCGATGGCGCGAAAGTCACGCTCACGCTCGATCTTGATCTGCAGACATACGTGCAGCAGCAGGTTGAGCAGGCCGTAGCCAACTCGGGAGCCAAAAGCGCGTCCGCTGTGGTTCTCGACGCTAAGACGGCGAAGGTTATGGCCATGGCGAATTCGGCCACTATCAACCCGAATGGGGACATTGAAAAGCAGTTAGACAAGGGCAAAACCTTTGCCAACACCACCATTTCTGCACCCTTTGAGCCAGGATCGGTGGCAAAGGTGATCACCGCTGCCGGGGCGATCGAAGATAACAAGACCACCCCGGATGAGGTGCTCCAAGTTCCCGGGAGCATCGACATGTCTGGTGTAAACGTTCGTGACGCTTGGGCGCACGACGTCGCGCCGTACACCACCACCGGTGTGTTTGGTAAGTCCTCGAACGTCGGCACGCTCATGCTTGCCCAAAGGCTCGGTGAAAAGCGCTTCAATGATTTGCTGCTGAAGTTCGGTATCGGACAAACCACGGGCATCGAATTGCCAAGCGAGTCCGCCGGTTTGCTCCCGAACCTTTCCCAATGGTCGGGTGGCACCTTCGCTAACCTCCCCATCGGGCAGGGAATGTCCTGGACTCTTTTGCAGATGGCGGGTGTGTACCAGACCATCGCTAATGACGGCACCAGAATTGAACCTCGCATCATCGAGTCGGTTGAAGATGCTTCTGGCAACACGATTGAGCAGCCGGAGCCAGACAGTGTTGAAGCTGTTTCGCCAGCAACAGCCAAAACCGTTCGCAACATGTTCCGTGCGGTTGCTCAGGATGATCCAGCCGGCGTACAGCAGGGGACCGGGCCGCAAGCGGCCATCGAGGGTTATCAAGTTAGCGGCAAAACTGGAACGGCGCAGCAGGTAGATCCGAACACCGGCGCGTACTCCAACTCCATGTATTGGATTACTTTCGCTGGTATCGCGCCGGCCGATAATCCCCGCTACGTCATTGCCATCATGTTGGATCAACCAAAACGTGGTGTGCACGGTGAAGGCGGACAGTCCTCGGCGCCGCTGTTCCACGACATTGCGTCGTGGTTGCTTAACAGAGACAATGTTCCGCTTTCGCCTCCGCCAGAAGGCCAATTGGTGTTGGAGGCACGATGATCAGCGGCCATGTCGTCGATAGAGCAGCGGTGCTAGCCTTAACACTTTGGCCTCAAAGTGTCGGCACATCGCATTCGGAAGGGAGCATCGCGTGAGCATGCGGGTGAAAGAAGTAGCAGAGATCGCGGGCGGCGCAGTCTTTGGCGATGCTGATGTGCAGTTCCAAGGGATCGGTTTGGATTCCCAAGAGCTGCCTCAGGGAGCTGTGTTTGCCGCGCTTCCTGGAACCCGCAGCCACGGTGCCAAGTACGCGGCAGATACCAATGCTGCCGCCATTTTGACGGATCGCGAAGGGCACGAAATCCTCCAGCAAAACGGTGATCAACGCCCGGTCATCGTGGTCGACGATATCCGCGCCATCTTGGGTGCTGTGTCTTCCGTGATGTACGGGGAACCGTCGAAAAGCCTCACCATCGTCGGAATTACCGGAACCTCTGGAAAAACAACCACCAGCTACCTGCTCGAAGCGGGATTGATGCATGCGGGACTGAGCGTTGGGCTGATCGGTACTACTGGCACCCGGATTAATGGTCGGAAGATCCCCACCCAGCTCACCACGCCCGAGGCTCCGAAACTGCAGCAGCTTTTTGCCCTGATGGTCGAAGAAGGCGTGACCCATGTGGTGATGGAAGTAAGCTCCCACGCGCTTTCTTTGGGTCGCGTTGGAGGAGTGGACTTTGATGTTGCGGGGTTCACAAACCTTACTCAGGATCACCTGGATTTCCACCCGACGATGCAGGATTACTTCGATACTAAGGCCAAGCTTTTTGCCGCCGAATCCGCGTTGAGTGCACCGAAATCGGTTATTTGCATTGACGATGCCTGGGGTGAAGCGATGCTCGATATTGCGCGCTTTCCGAAGTCCTTGAGCACGAACGCGAACAAGCACGCCGATTACGTAGTCAGTCAGGTGGAGGTGCGCGCCGCTGGTACGCAGCATTTCTCGCTCATTCACGAAGGCCAAAGCATCTCCGTGGATCTGAACATGCCAGGGGCTTTCAACGTGACCAACGCTAGTTTGGCGCTGGCGCTCGCTGCGGAAATCGGCGTGGACCCTGAAGCAGTGGCAAAAGGGATTGCAGGCGTGGGCGTTCCTGGACGCATGGAGCGGGTAGACGCTGGCCAAGAGTTCGTCGCAGTAGTGGATTATGCGCACAAACCGGCTGCTGTTGCGGCGGTGCTGGACACTATTCGCGCGCAGGTGCCCGGGCGAGTGGGGGTGGTCCTCGGCGCGGGTGGTAACCGTGACGTGTCTAAGCGTCCCGTGATGGGCGCAGAGGCGATCAAGCGAGCCGATTTGCTGATCGTCAGCGACGACAATCCGCGTGACGAAGATCCGGCGCAAATCAGGTCGGCCATCATTGAAGGTGCCCAGCAAGCTTTGAGCGCTCAGCCTAGCGCCGAAGCGATGCCGAAGGTCATCGAAATCGGCGATCGAGCCGAGGCCATCGCCCGCGCTGTGCAGTGGGCTGAGCCTGGCGACGCCATCGTGATCGCCGGCAAAGGCCACGAAGTGGGACAACTCGTGGCCGGAGTCCAACACCACTTCGATGACCGCGAAGCACTACGCGAGGCCATTGAACTCCGCCTCGAAAAGCAGGAGGGCCGACAATGATTCCAATGAACCTCAGCGAGATTGCCAAGGCCGTTGGTGGCCAATTGAGCGAGAACGCCACCGGCGAAGAGCAGATCACAGGTGGTGTGGAATTCGATTCCCGCCAAGTGGCGCCCGGTGATCTGTTTGTGGCGCTGCAAGGCGCGAGAGTTGACGGGCACGATTTTGCTCAGGCGGTAATGGAGCAAGGCGCCGCAGGTGCTTTGTTGTTCCGAGACGTCGGCGTGCCGGGAGTCATCGTTGCGCCCGTGGATTCAGGCCACTCAAATGCTTATGCCACGGCACATGATGCCACGGGCGCTGCGGCGGCTGTTATTGCCGCCATGAGCGCTTTGGCGCGGAACCTCTGTGACGCGCTTGCCCCCGGACTCACGGTGATTGGTGTGACTGGATCGGCCGGGAAAACTTCGGCCAAGGACATGATGGCTAGTATCTTCCGGGCTACTGGTGACACCGTAGCTCCTCCTGGTTCATTCAACAACGAAATTGGGCACCCCTACACAGTGCTTCGCTGTACGCAAGACACCCGTTATTTGGTCAGCGAGTTATCCGCGCGCGGTGTCGGGCATATCGCGGCGTTGGCGGAAGTTGCGCCACCGAAGATTGGTGTGGTGCTCAATGTCGGCAGCGCTCATCTAGGGGAATTTGGATCGCAGGCAACTATTGCTCAAGCCAAAGGAGAGCTCGTCGAGGCGCTTCCCGCGGATGGCCATGCCGTTTTGAATGCCGATGATCCGCACGTCGCTGTCATGGCTGACCGCACTCAGGCGCAAGTGTGGCGTTTCGGACAAGGTGAGGATGCGGACGTGCAGGCAAGCAACATTCGTCTCGATGCGTTGGCGCGCCCCAGTTTCTCGCTGCGCACACCCCAAGGGGACGCGGAAGTGAACTTACAGGTCAGTGGTGAACATCAGGTTTCGAACGCCCTGGCCGCTATCACCGCCGCCCTTGCCGCGGGACTCGAGTTGGATCTCATCCTGACGGCGTTGCGCGCTCATCAGGGTGCTTCTGCCCACCGCATGGACGTACACCACCGGAGCGATGGCCTCATCGTGATCGATGACGCGTACAACGCCAACGCGGAATCCATGCGCGCAGGGCTGCGCGCCGCGGTGAGCACTGCCCAAGCCCGCGGTGGCCGCGCCTTCGCGGTGTTGGGTCCCATGGGGGAACTCGGTGAAGATGCCATTGAAGCGCATCGCGCGCTCGGCGCGGAGCTGAAAGAGATCGGTATTCGGGGCGTCGTCGTGGTTGGAAACAACGAAGATGCACGCGCGCTCGCTGATGCTGCAGGGCAGCTCACCATCGCCGTGGTGGACAGCAACGAGGACGCAGCCACCGCCATCGATCCGGTGCTGCGTGATGCGGACACCGTCTTGGTCAAGGCATCGAACGCTTTTAAGCTTTGGCAGGTCGCAGAAAGCCTTCTGAACACAAATGCAAATGAACAATCCGAACTGCAGGTGAATGACAAGTGATGCAAATCATCATCTCCGCCGCGGTGGCACTGTTGGTTTCAGTGCTGCTTACTCCGGTGCTGATTCAGCGTTTTAGCGCGGAAGGCATTGGTCAAGAAATCCGCGAGGAAGGGCCAAAGTCTCACCTCCGCAAGCGTGGCACACCCACGATGGGTGGTATTGCCATTATCACGGCGATCAGTGTTTCGTACTTGGTCACGGGCATCTATGGCGAAGTGACTGGCAACGGTGGCTTCAGCGCGACTGGCGCGGTGGTCATGTTCTTGATGCTCTCGCTAGGCGGTCTCGGTTTTGCCGATGACTTCATCAAACTCTTCAAGGGCCGCAACCTAGGGCTGAATAAGAAGGCTAAGCTGATCGGCCAATTCGCCGCCGCCATGATCTTTGGCGTGCTGATTCTGCAATTCCCCGACGAAGCAGGTCTGACTCCGGGTTCCACCCACCTCAGCTTCCTGCGAGACATCGGCACGATCGACCTTGCCGTTGGCCCGCTGTTCATCGGCATGATCGTGTTCCTGGCGTTCATCTACATTCTGGTCTCGGCGTGGTCCAACGCAGTGAACCTCACCGACGGCCTTGATGGTCTTGCAGCGGGTGCTACCGCGGTGGTGATGGGCGTGTACACCCTGATCACGTTCTGGCAGTATCGCAACTCTTGTACCGCTGGTGCGGAGCCGGGATGTTACAACGTACGAGATCCGCTGGATCTGGCTGTGTTGGCCGCTGCGGGCTTGGGTGCTTGCTTGGGCTTCTTGTGGTGGAATGCGGCTCCGGCAAAGATTTTCATGGGCGACACTGGCTCGCTAGCGCTCGGCGGACTCGTCGCAGGCATTTCCGTGGCTTCACGCACCGAGCTGCTGATGATTGTGATTGGTTTGCTCTTTGTTGCCGAGGCAGCGTCCGTGGTGATCCAGGTTGCAAGTTTTAAGACCACTGGCAAGCGCGTGTTCAAAATGGCACCTCTGCACCACCACTTCGAGCACCTCAATTGGGCTGAAACGACAGTGGTAATTCGTTTCTGGTTGCTCGCGTTGATCTTCGGCATGCTCGGCTCGGCGATTTTCTACGGCGAGTGGCTCTCCTTAGCGGGGGTGTAACTTCATGACGCTTCCAGAAGTACTCCGGGGCAAGATCTTGGTCGCCGGCGCCGGAGTGTCCGGTATTGGCACCGCAACGTTGCTGCACAACCTTGGTGCGGATTTCTTGCTTGTCGACGATTCCGCGGGAGCCCTTGAGCGCGCCGCAAATGTGCCCACTGCGGTACTCGATCCTGCGTTACTCGACCACGCCGATCTGGTTGTGACTTCGCCAGGGTGGCGGCCAGATGCTGAGTTCTTGGTAGCCGCGCAGCAGCGGGGAATTCCCGTGATTGGTGACGTTGAACTGGCGTACCGTCTTGATCGCGCTGAGGTCTTTGGTCCGCGGCGGACATGGATGGTAGTCACCGGCACTAACGGTAAAACCACTACCACCGCCATGTTGGCATCCATGATGCAAGCAGGTGGCTTCAAGGCACAGGCGGTGGGCAATATTGGCGTTTCGGTAGCCGATGCGTTGACCGCGTCGCGCGTCGATGTGCTGGTTGCTGAGCTTTCGAGTTTTCAATTGCACTGGTCCGAGCAACTGACTCCAGATGTGGGTGTGTTGCTGAACTTGGCGGACGATCACATTGATTGGCACGGCAGCTTCCAAGCCTATGCCGAGGCAAAAGCCAAGGTGTTGCGGGCGCCAATCAGTATTGCCGGCAAGGATGATCCGGAGGTGTGGCGCTTCGCTCATGCATCAACGGTGGGGTTCGGCTTAGCATCACCGGATGCTGGTGAGCTGGGGATCGCCGACGGTGCGCTGGTGAGCTGCGCTTTCGGTGATGAACACGTGTTTTTGGCGCCGGCGGAGGGCATTCAACCGGCTGGACCTGCGGGACTTTACGATGCCCTCGCCGCCGCAGCAGCGGCGCGCGCGATGGGCGTTGAGGCCGCTGCAATCGCGTCTGCCTTATCCGAATTCCAGGTCGCAGGGCACCGCGGCCAGCAGGTCGCAGGCTCAGCGCTGCGCGCGATAGACAACTCCAAGGCCACCAACCCTCACGCCGCTGACGCAGCACTTGCGGGCTTTTCGCGCCTCGTGTGGATTGCCGGTGGCCAGTTGAAGGGCGCGAGCGTGGATGAGTTGATCCGTACCCATGCGCACCGACTCAAAGCTGCCGCACTCTTGGGGCAGGATCGACGGATCATTGCTGATGCGTTGGCTCGATTGGCACCGCACGTCCAGGTGATGCTCAGTGATAGTGACGATCCTGATGTGGCGATGCGCGAAGTCACTCGATGGGCAGTCAAACAGGCAGGTTCAGACGATGCCATTGTGCTCGCTCCGGCAGCCGCAAGTTTGGATATGTACACCGGCATGGCACAGCGGGGAGATCTGTTCGCCCGATACATTGTTGAAGCACAAGGCGAATCCGCCGCAACTTAGGAGTTGGACATGGCACAGGCGCTGCAATCTATAGCCAAGCACGTTGGTCAACGCGTGGATGAAACGCGCCGTCGGCCGCTGGCGGATTACACCATCTTGGCAATCGTGGTTGGATTACTCACGATCATCGGCGTCACCCTTGTGGCCTCCAGCTCGATGACGTGGTCGATCTCCGCTGGCGGCAGCGCCTGGACTACGGCGGTGCGCCAGACCGTCATGGTGATTCTTGGTTTGGTCGCAGGCTGGTTCGCTCTGCGGATGCCTCTGCGCCTCCTGCGCAAAGCCTCTACCATCTTGCTGGGTTTTTCCATCTTCCTTCTTGTATTGGTGTTGTCTCCCTTAGGTACGGGTTACGAACAGGTTGGTTCGCAGTCATGGCTGGTACTTGGGCCTTTGTCTTTCCAACCATCTGAAATTGCACGCATCGCCATTGCTGTATGGGGCGCGAGTTATCTGGCTAACCGTGAGCCGGGCGAAAAGCTCCTGCCAAGGCACCTCTACATTTTCCTG
The DNA here is from genome assembly GCF_003813985.1 of Corynebacterium gerontici. Classification (NCBI taxonomy): domain Bacteria; kingdom Bacillati; phylum Actinomycetota; class Actinomycetes; order Mycobacteriales; family Corynebacteriaceae; genus Corynebacterium; species Corynebacterium gerontici. The sequence goes on along the minus strand of NZ_CP033897.1, from coordinate 1,551,276 downwards.
GGAATCAGCGCGGTGATGTGCGCTTTGATCGCGGCGGAGCACGACACCGGCATGGCAGTGGCGTTTTTGATTGTCGTGTTTGCTCTTGCTGTCTTTGCTGGACTCGATAACAAGATCCTTTTCGCTGCAGTTGGCGCAGGCTTCCTTGTGCTGGTGGCTATTGCTCTAGGTGGTGGCTATCGGTCTGACCGTATCAGCGTGTATTTCGATGCCCTCACCGGAAATTTCCAGGACACTTCTGGCAAGGCGTATCAGTCCTACCAGGGTTTTCTTTCGCTTGCCGATGGCTCCCTAACTGGGGTTGGCCTTGGCCAGTCCCGCGCCAAGTGGTTCTATCTGCCGGAGGCTAAAAATGACTTCATCTTTGCAGTTGTAGGCGAGGAGCTCGGTTTTGTTGGTGCTGCCGTGGTGATCTTGCTCTTTGCTACTCTCGGCGTGATCGGATTCCGAACAGCCAAGCGCAGCTCCAACATGTACCTTTCGTTGCTGGCCGCTGCGCTGACGTCTTCAGTGGTGGTACAGGCCTTCGTCAACATCGGCTACGTCATCGGGCTCGTACCGGTGACGGGCATTCAGTTGCCATTGATTTCGGCGGGCGGCACCTCGGCGATTATCACGTTGACCGCGATGGGCGTATTGCTCAATTGTGCCCGACACGAACCTGAGGCGATCTCCGCGATGCGCTCATACGGTCGTCCCGCGATGGATCGCTTGTTGGGCCTGCCCGAGCCTTCGCTTGACGACGTCGTGTCGAAGAAGACCCCCCGAGAGCAAGCGCAAGACCGTGTTCGTCGAGCCCCGAGCCGCGACCCGCGTGCCGCTCGAAAAGGTGCACAACGGCCGCCAGCGACTCGCACTGGTAGCCTGAATAACCGTTCTGGTGGCCCACGACAGGCCCCACATCGTGATCGCAGGAGGCGCTAAATGCAACACCCAACTGTCGTTGTCGCCGGCGGAGGAACCGCCGGTCACATCGAACCCGCGATGGCCGTAGCCGAGGCGCTGCGTGATCGTGGATGTGAAGTGTTTGCCCTTGGAACCGAGCGAGGTTTAGAAACAAGCATCGTCCCCGAGCGGGGATTCAAGCTCGAGCTCATTGATCCGGTGCCCGTTCCTCGCAAATTGAATATGGATCTATTGCGTTTGCCGTGGCGCGTGGTCAAGGCGGTGCGCCAAGCTCGCAAGGCGATGAAGAATGCCGATGTTGTGGTGGGGTTCGGCGGTTATGTATCCGCCCCCGCCTATATCGCCGCTCGAACTCTCGAGATGCCGATGTTGGTACATGAGGCGAATGCGCGCGCAGGAATGGCCAACAAGCTGGGCGTGCGCCTCGGCGGTTTGGGTCTCAATGCTGCGCCGAAGTCTGGCATGGAGGGCGAAGTGGTGGGAATTCCCATCCGAAGCATGGATGACCCTGATGCCTTAACGCGAGCAGGCGAGCTTTGGGGGCTGGATACTGATCGTCCCGTGGTGTTGGTGACGGGCGGTTCTCAGGGGGCGGCTTCGATTAACCGCGCGGTGGCTGAAGGGATAGACCGAGTGCTTGATGCGGGCATCCAAGTGCTGCATTCCTACGGCAAGAAGAACGAGGCTCCGCAGGCGCAATCGGGATACGTTCCGGTCCCGTACATCGAAGATATGCCAGCGGCCTATGCCGTCGCTTCAATGGTGGTGTGCCGTGCCGGTGCTATGACCGTCGCTGAGAATACCGCTGCTGGTGTTCCCGCAGTGTACGTGCCGTTACCGCACGGCAACGGCGAACAGGGTTTGAATGCACTTCAGGTTGTTGAAGCAGGTGGGGCACAGCTTGTAGACGACGCCGATTTCGATGGCACCACCTTTGCCGACTACGTCACCGGCATCCTGGGAGACTCAACTCTGCGAAAGTCTATGGCTGAGAAGACGGCGGCGTCGGTTGGCGCGAACGCCGCTGAGCGCATCGCAGACCTGGTTTTGGCCATCACTGCGGACGAATCTGCAGCAACTCACTAGTGATCACATGTCCAAGGGCGCGCGTGAGCGTCGAAAAGCTTGAGAAAAGGAACCTTCATGATTGACCTTTCCCGTGTGCACCTCATCGGCATCGGCGGTGCGGGTATGTCTGGTGTTGCCCGTATTTTGCTCGCGCGCGGGGCCACCGTGTCAGGCTCCGACGTCAAAGACTCCCGACCGCTGCTGGCGTTGCGCTCGATGGGGGCGCACATCGCCGTGGGGCACGCGAAGGAAAATCTTGCATTGGCGGGTGAACTGCCGACGGTAGTGGTGACTTCCTTCGCTGCGATCCCACAATTCAACCCCGAACTCGTTGCCGCCCGTGACGCTGGAATTCCTGTGATTCGTCGTTCAGATCTCCTGGGCGAACTAATGGAAGGTCAGCGTCAGGTGCTCATCGCAGGTACACACGGCAAAACCTCAACCACGTCCATGACTGTGGTGGCGATGCAGGCGGCAGGCCTAGATCCCAGTTTCGCCATCGGAGGCCAGTTGAACAAAGCTGGCACCAACGCACATCATGGTACCGGTGATGCGTTCGTGGCCGAAGCCGACGAATCTGATGCATCGTTGCTTCGCTACAAGCCATCGGTCGCGGTAGTGACGAATATCGAGCCCGACCACTTGGACTACTTCCGTAGCGAAGAAGCATATTTCCAGGTATTTGACGACTTCGCGGCGCGAATAACCGATGGGGGCGCATTGGTAGTGTGCCTAGACGATGAACACGCGGCGCAGCTCGGAATGCGAAACAAAGATCGTGTGCGCGTGGTGGGTTATGGCACCGCAGATGCTGCAGAGCGATACCCGGATATCGCTCACACTGTTGTGGAATCGATTTGCATTGAGCCTGCTGGTACACGGTGTCGCATTCGAGTTGGTGATGAGCACAGCGAAGTGCTCATGCGCATCCCAGGCACGCACATGGTGCTCAACGCCGCTGCGGCGCTCACGGCTGGTGTGCTTGCTGGGGGAGACCTCAGCGCCCTTGCCCAGGGGGTTAGCGACTTCTCCGGTGTGCGACGTCGCTTCGAGTTCCACGGCGAGGTTGAATCGGGCCCCGCCAAGCGCTCGTTGGTCTACGACGATTATGCGCATCACCCCACCGAAGTTGAAGCAGTACTCACCGCAGCGCGTGAGCGGCAAGAGGCCATCGGCGGAAACAAGATCATTGCCGTGTTCCAGCCGCACCTATATTCGCGCACCATCGAATTTGCCGAGGAGTTTGCCAAAGCGCTATCGCTTGCCGACGAAGCCGTGGTCTTGGACATTTTCGGTGCACGCGAGGAGCCGGTCGAAGGTGTGAGCTCCAGAATCATCACAGAACAGATGAGCATCCCCACTGTATTTGAGCCGACCTTCTTGGACGTGCCCGAGCGAGTCGCCGAGATAGCAGGTGAGCGTGACATGATCTTGACCATCGGCGCCGGCAGCGTCACGATGCTTGCCGACGAGATCCTCAAGCGCCTAAGGGAAGCCTAAATGCGAAAGCGTGTCCTCATCGTCACCGCCATCGTCGCGGTCTTGGTGCTGGTACTCGGGGCCGTGGCTTGGTTCAGTCCGCTGATCAAGGTCACTAACATTGAAGTGACCGGAAATCAGCACACGAGCACGGAAGAGGTGCTGACTGCGGCAGACATTCCCAAGGAAGCGAAACTCCTGCCGCTGCCGAGCAAAGAGGTGGCGCAGCGGGTCAGCACCTTGCCCTGGGTAGCTAAGGTATCCGTTGCTAAGCGGCTGCCAGATACCGTTGGTATCGAAGTGCAAGAGCATGAGGCAGTTGGCTACGTGCCAGAAGATGATGGCCTGCACATTTTCGATGCTTCTGGCACGGTGTTCATGATTTCTGACGATCCCGCTGGAGCCACCCGCGTAAGCGTAAAAGATGATGCAGGACAGCAGGCTGCTGCTGGAGTGCTTGGTGCACTGCAGCAGGAGCAGCGCCCCTTGGTCAAAGAGATCGATGCGAACAATCCCGATGCCATCACGCTGAAGCTTGATGAGGGCAAAGAAATCTTCTGGGGTTCCACCGACAACATGCATAACAAGGCGGTGGCGATGAATGCAGCATTGTCGCGTGAGGAAAAGCGTGTGGACATCAGCGCCGCCCCGGACATCGCTGTGCGCTAAAAACCCCAGGTCAAAACTCTCAAGTTGTGGTTGAGGGTCTCGACACGCGGGGAAATGTCCGCCATTTTTGGGCATTCGTCGTTCAAGATGGTTGTAATGCATCACCGGGATGGTGCCAACGAGGTTGGTCGTGCCGGTAGGTGAAAAAACACATCAGCTTGAAAACATTGCTAAGAAAGGCGAGCCTCGCTCATGACTTCCCCAGATAACTACCTCGCCGTAATTAAGGTCGTCGGTGTCGGCGGCGGCGGCGTCAACGCCGTTGACCGAATGATTGAAGAAGGCCTCAAGGGCGTGGAGTTCATCGCCGTGAACACCGATTCCCAGGCACTCATGTTCTCTGATGCGGACGTGAAGCTGGACATTGGGCGCGAAGCCACCCGAGGCCTCGGTGCTGGTGCGAACCCCGAGGTCGGTCGCACCTCCGCTGAGGATCACAAATCGGAGATCGAAGAGACCCTCAAGGGCGCCGACATGGTCTTCGTTACCGCTGGTGAGGGCGGTGGCACGGGTACTGGCGCGGCTCCTGTAGTAGCGAGCATTGCCAAGAAGATGGGCGCGCTCACTGTCGGTGTCGTGACTCGCCCCTTCGGCTTTGAAGGCAAGCGTCGTACCCGCCAGGCCATGGAGGGTATTAAGGCGCTGCGCGAGGTGTGTGACACCCTCATCGTCATTCCGAACGATCGCTTGCTGCAGATTGGCGACGCCAACCTCACCATGGACGAGGCGTTCCGCGCGGCTGATCAGGTGCTGTTCAACGGTGTGCAGGGCATTACCAACCTCATTACCATTCCGGGCATGATTAACGTGGACTTCGCAGACGTCCGCTCCGTCATGGCTGACGCAGGCTCGGCTCTTATGGGTGTCGGTTCCGCCTCTGGCGATAACCGCGTGTTCCAAGCTGCACAGCAAGCCATCAACTCTCCGCTGCTGGAAGCCACGATGGAAGGCGCCACCGGCGTGCTGCTTTCTGTTGCTGGTGGTTCGGATCTCGGGCTCCAGGAAGTCAACGATGCTTCCAGCATGATCCAAGAGCTTGCCGACGAAGACGTGAACCTCATCTTCGGTACGATCTTCGACAACAACCTTGGTGATGAAGTCGTGGTGACCGTGATTGCCACTGGCTTCGACGGAGTGAAAAATGAGATTGCCAAGAAGGAAGATCAGAAGGCTGCGGATTCCCCAACGCCTGCTCCCGAATCCTCCTCGCTGTTCAGCAGTGACGACGCTCCCGCTCCTCGTCACGCGTTGAATGATGAGCCCGTGAGGGACACCCCGCGCAGTGAGCCTCGCGAAAGCTACCACGGGCGCTCCGGGTCGGGCTTGTTCACGAGTCGTGAAGAACGCCGCGACAATTATGAGGATCGTTACTCCCGTAACGACGACGACGACATCGACGTGCCGGACTTTCTTCGCTAATTACGATGCTGAAGGAAAATTCCCGCCCCGTCCGTAAAGTGTTCACCACGAAAGCGGGCGGGGTTTCCCGTGGCCCTTACGCTAGCTTTAACCTCGCAGAGCATGTGGGGGATGAGCAGCAGTGTGTGCAGGACAACCGAAAGCGTTTGCAACGCATTCTCGGTGTGCAGCACCTGCAATGGATGGAACAAATCCACTCCAATACCGTCCAGGAAGTCAAAGCGGTGACGGAGGAGCCGATCGCTGCGTGTGACTCAATAGTAACCACCCTGCGCGGCGTAGCCCTTGGGGTATTAGTGGCGGACTGCGTCCCCGTGCTGTTGAGTGATCACGAGGCTGGCGTGATTGCTGCGGTTCACGCCGGGCGTCTGGGCGCCCGTAACGGCATCGTTCAGCGTTCGGTGGAGGCTATGCGGGACCTGGGGGCGGTGCCTGAGCGAATTCACGCGCTTTTAGGGCCGGCCGCCTCTGGGAGGAACTACGAGGTGCCCGAAGCCATGGCTGCGGACGTAGAGGCTCGATTGCCGGGCTCAAGGGTTCTGACAGACAAGGGCACCCCGGGTCTTGATATTCGCCGAGGATTACTTGTGCAACTGCGCGGCCTCGGGGTGCATGCGATCCACGCCGATCCGCGATGCACCATTGAGGATGAGCAGTTCTTTTCCTATCGACGTGAAGGTGTGACCGGTAGATTTGCGGGTGTGACCTGGCTTCCCGACGTCTAGTTCGCGCCGAAGAGGAAAGATCGAAAAACTTTTAAACTTCAGCCGTGTCATTCACAACAATAGTGTGCGTTGGCAGCTAGGTTGAAGGGGAACAATTCAACGCCCCGCAAACATTGCGGCAACAACAATAGGCCTGGTAATCCAGGCGCTGAAAGGGACACACGATGTCGTTTATGAGGAAGACGAAGGAATTCTTCGGCCTGGACAACGAGGCTGTTGAATACGACGATGACGCGTACTACAACGACGCGGCATACGATGCGCCAGCCGCCTATGGTGCCGATCGTGAATATGCTCGCTATGACGCCTACGATCGTCGCGAAGCTCGAGCTTCCTACCCCTCGTCCATCGTGAACATCACCGCCCACTCCTACAGCGATGCAAAGCGTGTCGGTGAAGCCTTCCGCGACGGCGATGCGATCGTGTTGGATCTGCGTGATCTGCCCCGTGACGAGGCAAAGCGCTTCGTCGACTTCTCGGCAGGCTTGGTTATGGCCGTAGATGGCGATCTTTGGAAGCTGGACAACATGGTTTTCGGCCTGCGTCCTCCACAGGCGGACGACCTGCGTCAAGAAGATCTTCGTCGCTCGGTTCGCATGCTCTAATCAATAGCGAGCAGCGTTTCGCGCCCTCACCTCCTGCTGTGTCAGTGTCCCTCACTGCGCAGGTGGTGGGGGTTTTATCATGTAGAATCCGCCTTTGATTCACACTGACGATCACGAGGACACATATTGAATCTGTTATTTAGCATCTTGATTTTGCTACTGACTATCTACACCTGGGTGCTGATTGGTCGCATTTTGATCGAAATGATTCAGTCATTTTCCAGACGGTTCAGGGCGCCCCGCTGGTTCATGGTGGCCGCTGAAGTGCTGTTTGTATTGACTGACCCGCCGGTTCGACTTCTTCGCCGTTGGATTCCGCCGCTTCGCCTTGGCAATGTTGCACTGGATGTTTCAATTCTTGTGCTTTTCTTCGCCATTCAACTTTTGATCCTGGCGCTGCAGGTGATGCAAATTAACTTGGTCTAACGTGCGGCTTTGCTGACAGATTCTTGCTAGTTTTTCCTTAGTTACGCGCGGATTCTTTCTGGCTTCTGAAAAATTTTTCCGGCGGGGAGTAGGAATGCATGTAAATCGTTCGCTAAACTTTTAACAGACAACCTTTTATCGCTGAGGCGCGTAGCGCGTCGCAACGAAAAAATTTCGGTAGAGCCTGGGCAAATTTCACACAAATTTCATAATGTGCGATAGTTTGGACAGGTACAGAAAAGCTCCGGGTTCAGTATTGGCTCGGGGACGACATACATCTCGAAGGGAAGAGCTCCATGCCGCTGACTCCAGCCGATGTGCATAACGTCGCTTTCAGCAAGCCGCCGATCGGCAAGCGCGGATACAACGAGGACGAGGTCGATCAGTTCCTGGATTTGGTTGAAGACACGCTTGCAGAGATCCAAGAGGAAAACGATGATCTCCGCCAGCAGGTAGAGGAGCTGAAGGCAGAGGGCGGCCAGGCACGTTCCGCGTCGGTTGCTCAACCCGCCGCTTCCTCCGTTGACGAGGCCAAGATTCGCGAGGAAATCGAGGCGTCCCTGAAGGCCGAGTACGAAGGCAAGCTTGCCGACGCCCGCCGTGCCGCCGAACAAGCGCAAAGCGAGCTCGCTGAGGCTCGTCGCGACCTCAAGGAAGCTCAGAGCAACGAGAAGGTTCAGGACAGCCAGCCTAAGGCAGCCGCCGCCGTGCCCGCTGGCGACGAGCCCGCCACTGCGGAGACTCACATGCAGGCAGCCAAGGTGCTTTCTTTGGCTCAGGAAATGGCAGATCGCCTCACCAGCGATGCTCGCAACGAGTCCTCCTCCATGCTCGCTGAAGCACGCGACGCCGCAGAGAAGCGCGTTCGGGAGGCTGATGACCAGGCGGAGCGCACCATCAACGAGGCTGACCAGAAGGCTCATGCTCAACTGCAGGATGCCAAGCAGCGCTCTGAGTCCATGCTCGCTGAGGCTAAGCAGCAGTCCGAGAAGACCATTGCTGACGCTAACGCTCATGCCGAGGCCCAGGTACGCAAAGCCGAGGACAAGGCAAACGCCCTGCAGGCAGACGCCGAGCGTAAGCACACCGAGATCATGGCTACCGTCAAGCAGCAGCAGAACGCTCTCGAGACGCGCATTGCCGAGTTGCGCACCTTCGAGCGCGAGTACCGCACTCGCCTGAAGACGCTCCTGCAGAGCCAGCTCGAGGATCTCGAATCCCGCAGTAGCTCTGCTCCTGAAGGGCGCTAAGCAAAAAGGCTTCACGCAAAATCCCACCGCGCGATCAACGCTGTGGGATTTTTTATGGGTACGTTGGGCGTCGAAAAGCTTGGCAATGCGCTATAGTATTTGGGCATACGGCTTGGATCCGGCCATCACCGGGGAGCCTTCGGAAGAAAAGCAACATGCTGAGTAGAACCGAACGGGTGGGACCGTCACATCCTTCATAACGAAGCGGAGCGGAAGCTCAAGCAGGGTGGTACCGCGCAGGAAACTGCGTCCCTGCACACATAACAGTTATGAAGGAGCAGCATTATGGGTGAAGTTGGCGGCGTTTATCCGCGCACAGATCTTTCCGGCGGATCTTCAAAGTTCCCCGATATGGAACAGCAGGTACTCGATTATTGGAAGAGAGACGACACCTTCCAAGCATCGCTTGAGCATCGCAAAGGTGCGCCCGAGTACGTCTTTTATGATGGGCCGCCCTTTGCCAACGGTCTGCCACACTACGGACACCTGCTCACCGGGTACGTCAAGGACATCGTGCCGCGCTACCAAACCATGCGTGGACACCTTGTGCCGCGCGTTTTCGGCTGGGATACACACGGTCTTCCTGCCGAGCTTGAGGCGGAAAAGCAGCTCGGGATCAAGGACAAGGGCGAGATCGAGCAGATGGGTCTGGCCAAGTTCAACGACTATTGCGCCACCTCGGTGCTTCGCTATACCGAGGAGTGGAAAGAGTATGTGACCCGCCAGGCTCGTTGGGTGGACTTTGACAATGGTTACAAGACCATGGATCCCGGCTACATGGAGTCGGTGATTTGGGCGTTCAAGCAGCTCTATGACAAGGGATTGATCTACCAAGGCTTCCGTGTTTTGCCCTACTCTTGGGCTGAGCACACGCCGCTGTCGAACCAGGAAACCCGCCTGGACGATTCCTACAAGATGCGCCAAGACCCAACGCTGACGGTGACGTTCCCCATCACCGGTGTGCGCGAGGGATCCTCCGCTTCTCAGGATTTGGTGGGTGCTTTCGCACTCGCTTGGACCACCACCCCCTGGACCCTGCCCTCTAACCTGGCACTGGCGGTGAATCCCGATGTGGACTACGTGCTTCTTGCCGTAGGAGATAACGCAGTGGAGTCGCTCCAGGGCCAGCGCGTTCTGCTCGCCAAAGCGCTCGTGGGTGAATACGCCAAGGAACTTGGTAACTATGAGGAACTGCAAATCCTCAAAGGCTCCGATCTTGTAGGCCTGGAATATCAGCCGATCTTCGAATACTTCCAGGATCAACCAAACGCCTTCCAGATTCTCAGCGCAGAGTATGTCACCATCGAAGACGGCACGGGCATCGTGCACCAAGCACCGGCGTTCGGTGAAGACGACATGAATACCTGCAAGGAAGCAGGCATCGGTGTGGTCATCCCCGTGGACATGGACGGTAAGTTCACAAATGAAGTGCCCGAATACGCCGGTTCGTTAGTGTTTGACGCTAATAAGGACATCATCCGCGACCTCAAGGCAGCTGGTCGCGTGGTGCGCCACCAAACCATTGAGCACTCCTATCCGCACTCCTGGCGTTCCGGTGAGCCGCTGATCTACATGGCGCTGCCGTCCTGGTTCGTGAACGTGACCAAGATCCGCGATCGCATGGTTGAGCTCAATCAGGAGATCGAGTGGATGCCCGAGCACATCCGTGATGGCCAATTTGGCAAGTGGCTGGAAAATGCTCGCGATTGGAACATCTCTCGCTCGCGCTACTGGGGATCGCCGATCCCGGTGTGGGTTTCCGACAATGATGAGTACCCGCGTGTAGACGTCTACGGTTCGCTTGATGAGCTGGAAGCTGACTTCGGTGTGCGCCCAGAAAATCTGCACCGCCCCTATATCGACGAGCTCACACGCCCCAACCCGGACGATCCCACGGGCAAGTCCACGATGCGCCGAGTGCCCGACGTGCTCGACGTGTGGTTCGATTCCGGATCCATGCCCTTCGCCCAGTTCCATTACCCCTTCGAGAACAAAGAGTTCTTTGAGGAGCACAACCCAGCGGACTTCATTGTCGAGTACATTGGCCAGACTCGAGGCTGGTTCTACCTGCTCCACGTGCTCTCCGTTGCGCTCTTTGATCGCCCTGCGTTCAAGAAGGTCGTGGCACATGGCATTGTGCTTGGCGACGACGGCCTGAAGATGAGCAAGTCCAAGGGCAATTATCCGAACGTCAATGAGGTCTTTGATCGCGACGGCTCCGATGCGATGCGCTGGTTCCTCATGTCCAGCCCCATCCTGCGTGGCGGCAACTTGATCGTCACCGAGCAAGGCATCCGTGAAGGCGTGCGCCAGGCGCTGCTGCCAATGTGGAATGCATACAGCTTCTTGCAGCTCTATTCTTCCAAGCCAGCGCAGTGGTCTGTGGATTCAAGCAATACCTTGGATCGCTATATCCTTGCCAAGCTGCACGATCTGGTGGCCAACACCACCGAGGCTATGGACAACACCGACATCGCGCGTGCTTGCGATGAGGTGCGATGGTTCTGCGACGCCATGACGAATTGGTATGTCCGCCGTTCCCGCCAACGCTTCTGGGAGGGCGACGATGCGCACCCAGAAGCCTTCAACACCCTCTACACCGTGCTGGAGACGCTCACCCGCGTTGCAGCCCCCTTACTTCCGTACATTACCGAGGTGATCTGGCGCGGACTCACCGGTGAACGCTCCGTTCACCTGCAGGATTATCCGAAGGCTGCCGATTTCCCAGCCGACGCCGATTTGGTGGCGGCGATGGACGATGTTCGTAAGGTCTGTTCCGCAACGAGCTCGGTGCGTAAGGCGAATAAGCTGCGCAACCGCCTGCCACTGTCCACGTTGACAGTAGCCCTGCCGCAGGCTGAACGCCTGGAGCCTTTCGTGGGCATCATTGGCGATGAGGTCAACGTGAAGAAAGTGCTGCTGACTTCCGATGTGGATTCGGTGGGACGCTTCGAGGTTGCCGTGAATGCCAAGGTGGCAGGTCCGCGCCTGGGCAAGGACGTGCAGCGCGCTATCAAGGCTGTGAAGTCCGGCAACTATGAGCGCCAAGGTGACGTGGTGATCGCCGACGGCATCGAGCTGCGGGAAGGGGAGTTCACTGAACGTTTGGTGGCCGCTAACCCGGATCACACCGCCCGCATCGATGGCGTCGATGGCCTCGTGGTGCTCGATCTCGAGGTCACGGAGGAGCTCGAGGCGGAAGGCTGGGCTGCGGACGTCATCCGCGGACTCCAGGATGCCCGCAAGGCGAAAGGTCTGGAGGTTTCTGACCGCATTGAGGTGGAACTCTTTGCGGACAAGCCCTCGTGGGCGAAGCGTCATCAGGATCTCATTGCGAAGGAGGTGCTCGCTACTTCCTTCAGCATCGCAGAGGGAGAGGGCGAGTATGCGGTGATCGATGGCGTGAGTGCTAACCTGCGAAAGGCATAGCCTTCGATATTGTGTTCGACCCAGTGTTGCGAGTAGCCTGAAAGGCGCTATGCGACGCTGGGTTTTGCACATCGACATGGACGCGTTCTACGCCTCCTGCGAGCAACTCACTCGTCCCACGCTTCGGGGGCGTCCCGTCCTCGTTGGCGGTGTGAGCGGCAGGGGAGTCGTGGCGGGATGTTCCTATGAGGCTCGCGCGCTGGGGGCTCATTCCGCCATGCCGATGTACCAGGCGCGTGCCCTCGTCGGCTACAAGGGGGTGACGGTGGCGCCTCGGGGTGATCTATACAAGCACCTTTCGCGTCAGGCATTCGAGGTGTTCAAGGAATTCGGCGGGGTAGTGGAGCAGGTGTCCATCGACGAGGCCTTCCTCGAGCCCGCCGACATCCAAGGTTTCGCGCCTGATGAGGTGCGTAAGTGGGTGGAATCCATGCGTAGCGCGGTTCGGGAGCGCACCGGACTTGCGGCATCGGTGGGCTGCGGGCCAGGCAAGCAGATAGCAAAAATTGGCTCCGGGCTGGCTAAGCCGGACGGGGTTGCGGTGATTCCTGAGCAGGATCTCACCCGGATCATCCACCCATTGCCGGTGGGTAAGCTCTGGGGCGTAGGGCCTGTGACACGTCAAAAGCTCAGCACCCTCGGTGTGCAAACAATCGGCGACTTGGCGCAGATGAGCGAAAAAGAGATTGACATTTCCCTTGGGCCAACGGTGGGGCGCGCGCTGTGGTTGATGGCTCGTGGCATTGATGAGCGTCCTGTTGCGCCCCGGAAAATTGCCAAGCAAATATCTGCCGAACACACCTACCCAACGGATCTCACTACGCGCGCCCACACCAGGGCCGCGCTGCTGAGGGCTTCGAAAGATGCGCATAAGAGATTACTTGTCGACGGCCGCGGGGCAAGAACCGTAAGCGTAAAGCTGCGCATGGCTGATTTTCATATCGAGTCACGCTCTGCCACCTTGCATTACGCCACGGATAACCTTGAAACGCTGCAGGCCACGGCGCTGAAATTGCTGCGCTACCCCGATGACGTTGGCCCAATCCGTCTGGTGGGAGTGAGTTATTCCGGTTTGGAGTCCGCGCGTCAAGACGTGTTGTTCCCGGAGTTGGACCAGGTAGCGCACACTGAAGAAGAAATTGATTATGAGGTAGGTGTGCGAGACCATGCCGAGCCGGAACATGTGGAGGTCGAGGCGAAAAGCAGTGGCTGGAGGCCCACCCAAGATGTGTTCCACCCAGAATTTGGGCACGGTTGGATTCAGGGCATGGGTCTAGGAAAGATCACCGTCCGCTTTGAAACCCGCAGCACAGGAAAAGGAAGAGTGCGGACGTTTGATGCCGACGATCCCAGGCTCGAAGCAGCCAGCGCGCTGGAGAGCCTGCGCTAGAACAACGTGGCGGGATGAACGCCACTGGCAATGGCAATGGCGAGCAGAACCCGTGCTTGTCCTGCGCGGAAATAAGTGGATCCGATGGCTCCCTGCGCGGCAAGCGTTGCGCCACCTCCGGCGCCGCCGTAGTGTCCCATGACTTCCCCTCGCGGCACCCGGGTGGTGATGACTACGGGAACGTTTTGCTCCAATGCAGATTGCAGGGAGGCAGCCATGGCGGTGCCGACGTTTCCGGAGCCCATGCCTTCAATGACCAGCCCTTGGGCACCAGCGTTGAGCGCGGCTTGCACCGCTGATCCGTCCGCTCCAGGATACGCGCTGATGATCTCAACGCGTACATCGGCGAGCAGGTGAGGCGCCACGGGATCTGCGCGTCGAGGTTCCTCGGGGCCGTTGGTGGCGAAGGCGAGGTCGTCTTGGGCATGCCACTTCACGCAACCTCGCGCTGGCAACACTGCGTGCCCAAACACCACCAAAACGCCAATGTCACGAGCTGAAGTATCGGAGGCCACCATCACTGCCTCAAAGAGGTTGCCGGGACCATCAGATTGGGGGTGGTTATAGGGCTTTTGCGCGCCGGTTAATACGATTGGGCGAGCATCTTGATGGAAAGTGTCCAGAGCAATGGCCGTTTCTTCCATCGAATCGGTGCCGTGAGTTACCACAACGCCGACAACCGCATCGTCTTCCAGTGCGTCGTGGCAGGCTTCCAGGATCTCATCGATGTCCGCAAAGGTCATCGAGGATGAATCCAAGCGGGTCAATTCTCGTACCTCGAGGCCCAGGGCATCACCAAAGCGCTCCGCCACCGGGGCGAGCAGCGTTTCGCCATCAACGGTGGGGACCAGTGCACCATCGTCGTTGGCGGTGCAAGCGATGGTGCCACCAGTGGTGATCACTACAACTTTGGGTTGCTTCTGTTCCGCTTCACTCATGCTTTGAGCTTGCCATAGGTAGCTGTGATGGTGGGATAGCAGGGTAGGATTGATGAGTATTTCGCGCGAACAAGCTAGGCTTTGTTCGTGGAATGTGCGTCGGCGCACCTGCTTGCGTATCGATAGCCACGACAGTGCTTTGAAGGAGAATTCGTGAAGATTGCTAAGACATTCGCGGTGAGCGCCGCTGTGAGCATGGCCCTCACCCTGGCCGCATGCTCGAATGACGACAATAAGGCTGCGGAAACCAGCAGTAGCTCCGCTAGCTCGAGCTCCCAAGCAGACGCACAAGCACCGATGCCAACGGCTGCTGATCTCAATGCCATTGTTGCGATCGTGACTGACCCCAATGCGCCCATCGAAGAAAAGCAGCAAACCTTGCAGGGTGAAGATGTTGATCCTGTGTTGTTTGATCAGCTCGTCCGCTCGAAGCAGGAGAGTGGCGCGGAAATCGTCGTTGTGGATCCGGTGCTGCCGGGTTACACGCCGAACTCTGTGTTCGCCACCGTGAACGTCAACCTCCCCGAGAGCGATCCACAGGTCGCCGATGACGTGGAGTTTGTGTATGAAGATGGCCGCTGGAAGCTGACCCGGCGATGGGCATGCACCTTGCTGAAGTTCTCCGTGCCGCAGGAACAAATGCCGCAGATGTGCCTCGCAGAAGCTGCCCCTCCGGTGAATCCTCCGGCCGATGCTGCACAGCCCGCGCCAGAGGGTGAGCAGCCAGCCCCTGATGCCCCACCGGCACCGGAGGCACCAGAAGCACCTGCGCCGGATGCCCCGGCACCCGACGCGCCCGCTCCAGCTCAGTAACACGTCTGCGAAACAGCGGCGCACCCCGTTAGGCCCCGAATATGGGGTGGGGTGCGCCGCTGTTGGCGTCGAAAAGCTTAAGAGTATTGCACTGCGGTAGTGAAGTCTTGGAGCACTCTCAAGGGGGAGGAATCCTGGCCATAGATCACCCGAGTGGTCGCGGCTATTAGACCGGCGCTAGGCAGCGGCTTGCGCAGATCAACGCTGATGTGCGACTTATTGGTGGTGGTCGAAGCGAGCACTTCGAGCGTGGTATCGCCATCTTCAATCGCGCCTTCGGAGGGGCGACGTTGCACCTCAGCATCTAGTTCGATGACGTCACCATCGATCGCGGTGATGGTGTAGGTGGTGGTCTGCAGCATGTTTGCCCCCAAGGTCACTCGGGCTTCAACGCTCCATTGAGCGCCTACTCCCAGCGGCTGCTCGGGAAAGACCACCTGAGAGGACATCAAGGTTCGCAGATAATCTTCGGTGATTCCACGTCCGCGATCGGTAGCTTCCGCTGGCGCCGCGAAGTTCACCGAGCTCACTTTTCCTGTGGCATCGCTGAACCAAGCTGCTTGGAAACCTTCCGTCGAAGCGACGTCTTGGGCAACTTCCAAATCATCAATCTTCGGCGCATCCAACACCACCAACACCGATCGAGCGTCCTGATCGAAGGTAGCGGTGGCTTTCGCCTGTGATTTCAGCGTGGTCACCTCACCGCCAGCAGGAGCCTGTGGATCAAATTCACCGGTATTTGCGGTGGTATTGCTGAACCCGCTGCTCATTTGAATGTTGATGTTCTGCTCCGCTCCATCATCTTGATAGCGAAGCTCCCGCCCAGGCTGAGCTCCCGGTTCAAGCACGGTGACTTTTGGCGCTTCGACGGTTACGCCAACAGCGTCTTCGACGTTGGTGGAATCTTGTGAACCGCACGCGCTTAACACTGCGCCCAGCAGCAGGGCGGCGCTCGCTCCCGCTACGGCGCGAAGATGGTGCTGAGTGCTGAAAGTTTTGGTGTGCCACACGTCCCAAAACGTTACCCGAAGCTTGCTGTTCTCCCGCGCGCTACGCCGCCGAACTACTGCCACACTTGAGCCGATTTGTCCGTCCCAGTTGGAACTTTGTGGTGTGCATTTGCAAAGATAAGGCTCGTGACGCGAAGCGATAGGAGTACTCGTTCTTTTTTCTGGTTGATGATCCCGATCATCGCCGTAGTAGCCATGGCTGATCAGCTTGTGAAGCATTTGATGCTCAACAGCCTCAGCGTGGGTGAAGTGCGATACATCATTGGCGAGTGGTTCCGCTTCCGCCTGCTCTTCAACTCTGGTGCCGCGTTCTCGTTTGGTGAGGGCGCGACCTGGGTATTTACCTTTATTCAGCTAGCATTCGTGTTGGCGGTGTTGGTACTTGCATCCAAGGTGCGTGATCACTGGTCTGCCGTGGGGTTGGCGCTGATGGCCGGTGGGGCTCTCGGCAACGTTATTGATCGGCTCTTCCGCGCGCCGGGATTTTTTGTCGGCCATGTCGTGGATTTCATTTCTGTGGGAAATTTCGCCGTATTCAACTTGGCGGATGCCGCAATCACCTGTGGGGTAGTGGTATTCGTCATCGGTATGTTCATCGCCGAGCGTCGGGGCGCCAACAAGGGTGAAACTCATGCGTGATCAGCGCCAACTGTTCATTCCCGAGGGCCTCGCTGGCATGCGAGTTGATCAGGCTCTCTCAAAACTCCTGGGCATTTCGCGCACCGCTGCTGCTGATTTGGCGCAGGCGGGGGATGTGCTTGTCGACGCCACCCCGGCCTCCAAATCCGACCGCATCCGCGAGGGGGCCTGGCTGGAAGTCACCTTGCCCGAGACTCCAGATCTCACGCCCAAAGAGGAATTGATTGAGGGCATGGACATCCTCTATTCCGACGAGGATCTCATCGCCGTGAACAAACCCGTAGGCGTGGCCGCACACCCGACACTGGGGTGGGAAGGGCCAACGGTGATTGGGGGCCTCGCCGCCGCCGGTTTCCGCATCTCCACCTCGGGCCCCCCAGAGCGCAAGGGCATCGTGCAACGGCTAGACGTGGGCACATCGGGCGTGATGGTGGTGGCTGCAAGCGAACGCGGCTACTCGGTCCTCAAACGCGCCTTCAAGGAACGCACGGTTTCCAAGACATACCACGCTCTGGTGCAAGGCCACATGGATCCGCTGCAAGGCACCATAGACGCGCCAATTGGGCGCCACCCTTCCGCCGGTTGGCGCTTCGCGGTCACTACCGACGGCAAACACGCCGTCACCCACTACGAAACCATCGAGGCCTTCGCTGAAGCCTCCTTGCTTGAAATCCATCTGGAAACAGGCCGAACACACCAAATCCGCGTGCACACCTCCGCATTGCATCATCCATGCTGCGGTGACCCCATGTACGGGTCTGATCCCAACCTCTCTCAACGCCTGGGGCTGATTCGCCAGTGGCTCCACGCAGTCAGCTTAGGTTTTCATCACCCCGCCGACGGCCGCTGGATGGAAATCACCTCGCCATATCCTGAGGACCTGCAGTACGCGCTGGACGTGCTGCGCGCCGGGTAGCCAGAATCACACTAGGATGCGCCATCGCAACCGGGTAGCACTTCTTATGCTGTGAGCATGAAGCGAAACGAAAACAGCACAGACCGAGTCTTGCGCGCTGGCGGTGCGGTTGTCGCAGGTATCGCCGCCGCAACCGCCTTCAATAACGACAGCTCCACCCTTGGTGTAGTGCTCGGCGTTGTCACCGTGGTGCTTGCCGCCACTGCCGTCACCGGTTTTTGTCCCGCGTACACGCTGTTCGGCGTGAATACCTGCAAGCGCAAGTAATGCAGGGCACTAAGATTGGCGGGCGTGGAACGTACTGACCGCGCTCGCTTTCTCATTGCCATCGCCAGCCTGCTCGCCCTCATCGTGCTCCTGGGATTCTTAGGAAGCCGCAGTGCTGGATCCTCGCATCCCCTGCACAACGGCGACGTGCTCGGCCAGGAACGCGAGGAATCCTTTGGCGAGTACCAACGGCGTGCCAACGCCACGTTAGAAGGGGAGGCCGAGCGCTTTGCGCTGGTCACTTTCCGAAACAGTCTTGATCCGAGAGCAGCTTCGGACGCGCTGCGCACGGTGCGGCGGGTCAACGCGATTGTGGTCAATGGATTTGCCCCACTCGCAATCCCAGAGCCAACGGGTGAGGAAGATCGCGCAGACGTAATCACGCGTTACCAGCGGATTGCCCAATTCCCAGAGGCGCCGCTGGATTCCGTGGTGGTGTTCGAGCGCTCCGGCACGCTGCGGGAGCTTTCCGAAAATCCAAAGATCGTAGCAGTTGAAGCCCTCCCAGATGGTGCCGCGTGGGGGCACTTCGGGATCAAGCCTGTGCGCGTTGGCGCTGTTTAAGCATCAGGTCGAAGAGGTAGAGCGCTACCGAAATCCAAATAACAACAAAGCCAATCCAACGAATGTGGCTCAAGTGCTCGTGCATCACCAAAACTGCCCACAACATCTGCATCGTCGGCGTGATGTACTGCAGCATTCCTATCGTAGCCAGAGGAATCCTGCGCGCCGCTGCACCGAACAGTAGGAGAGGGATGGCGGTGACAACTCCTGCTGAGATCAGCAACATCGCATGTCCTGGACCTGCCGTGCCAAAGGTGCTGTGGCCTTGAAGATGAAGCCACAAAAGGTAGCCCAGTGCGAATGGGGCCGTCACCAACGTTTCGGCCGTTACGGAGGCTTGAGCTGAAACCGTTAAGCCCTTCTTCACCAACCCGTACAGGCCAAAGGAGAACGCCAACAGCAAACCCATCACCGGCGGCTGTCCGCCCACGATGGTCAGAAGCAACACCGCAGCGGAGGCAATGAGCACGCTGATGGTCTGCAAAGGACGCAGGCGTTCGTGCAAAAACACCACGCCCAACAGCACGCTGACCAGTGGGTTGATGAAATAACCAAGGGCGGCGTCGGCGACGTGGCCGGAGTTCACCGCAATTACGTAGACCAACCAGTTGATAGCAATGAGCAAGCCGGCCAGAGTCAAACGTTTCCAGGTGTGTGCTGATGCGCGCCGCAATTCTCCCCAGCGGCGCGTCAGAGTGAGCAGCGCCGTCATGAACACCAGCGTCCAAATAATGCGGTGCGCGATGATTTCCACAGGGGAAGCAGGTTCCAGCAGAGGGAAATAGGCGGGGAAGAGCCCCCAAAGCAGATACGCGGAGATGCCAAAGAACACGGTCTCAAGTTACTACTACGCCTTGAGGTTGTTGGCGGGGGGGGCGTCGAAAAGCAGGGTTGCGCTGGGCAATAAGGGCGAATTGCCAAGGGAAGTACACTGACTAACCATGGCGAAACAATCCTCCTTCGTACACCTGCACAATCACACCGAGTATTCAATGCTCGACGGGATGGCGAAGGTGGACATGCTCGCAGAGGAAGTGTCCAGGCAGGGGATGCCAGCAGTGGGCATGACGGACCACGGCAACATGTTCGGTACCGACGCCTTCTACCGCGCCATGTGCGACGCTGGGGTCAAGCCCATCATCGGCATCGAGGCCTATATGGCGCCCGAATCGCGATTCAATAAAGAGCGCATTCGCTGGGGTGAGCCGCACCAAAAAAGTGACGACATTTCTGCATCCGGGGCTTACCTGCACCAAACCATGCTGGCGGAAAATGCTGAAGGCCTCCACAACCTCTTTTATCTTTCCTCCATGGCCTCCTATGAGGGCCAGCTTGGCAAGTGGCCGCGCATGGACGCCGAACTCATCGCCGAGCACGCCTCCGGCATCATCGCCACCACCGGCTGCCCCTCCGGTGATGTGCAAACCCGCCTACGCTTGGGGCAATTCGACGCCGCGCTTGAAGCCGCTGCAATGTGGCAGGACATTTATGGCAAAGACAATTACTTCCTCGAGCTCATGGATCACGGACTCGATATTGAGCGGCGTGTGCGCAACGAGCTGCTTGAAATCGGTCGCAAACTGGATCTGCCGCCGCTGGTGACCAATGACTGCCACTATGTTCTGGAATCCCAGGCCAAAGCACACGAGGCAATGTTGTGCGTGCAAACCGGCAAAACACTCAACGATCCAGACCGATTCAAGTTTGACGGCACCGGCTACTACATCAAATCCGCCAAGCAGATGCGCGAGATTTGGGACGACACCGTGCCGGACGGGTGCGACAACACCCTGTGGATCGCCGAGCGGGTACAAGACTACGGCGAGATTTGGGAATCGCATCCACACGATCGCATGCCCATCGCCGATGTGCCCGAAGGGCATACACCAACCACCTGGCTACGCCACGAAGTTCTTGAAGGGCTCAAAGAGCGTTTCGACGGCGGCGAGGTGCCCAAGGAGTACATCGATCGCGCTGATTATGAGATCGACGTGATTGACATGAAGGGCTATCCCTCGTACTTCCTGATCGTGGCCGAGCTGATCAAGCACGCGCGCTCCATCGGCATCCGCGTGGGACCCGGCCGTGGATCTGCAGCTGGTGCGCTGGTGGCGTATGCGCTGACGATCACCAACATTGATCCCATCGAGCATGGTCTCCTCTTTGAGAGGTTCCTCAATCCCGAGCGCCCCTCTGCTCCCGATATTGATATTGACTTCGACGATCGTCGTCGCGGTGAAATGATCCGCTACGCCTCAGACCGATGGGGTGAGGACAAGATCGCCCAGGTGATCACCTTCGGCACGGTGAAAACTAAGCAGGCGCTGAAGGACTCCGCCCGCGTGCAATACGGCCAGCCCGGCTACCAGATTGCAGACAAGATCACCAAGGAACTCCCACCGCCGATTATGGCCAAAGACATCCCTTTGTCTGGCATTAAGGATCCGAATCATCCGCGCTATGCCGAAGCTGGCGAGGTGCGCAAACTCATCGAGACCGACCCCGATGTGCAGAAGATCTACGACACTGCAGTGGGGCTTGAAGGCGTAATTCGCCAGCCTGGCGTGCACGCCTGTGCGGTGATTATGGCGAGTGTGCCGCTGCTGGATCACATCCCAATGTGGAAGCGCGCCGCCGACGGTGCGCTGATCACGGGCTGGCCATACCCAGCCTGCGAGGCTATCGGTTTGCTGAAGATGGACTTCCTGGGCCTTCGAAACCTCACGGTGATCGGCGATGCCTTGGAAAATATCAAGGCCAACCGTGGCGAAGAGATCGACCTGGAGGCTTTGGAAACCGATGATCCAAAGGTGTACGAGCTGCTCTCCGGTGGCCACACCTTGGGCGTGTTCCAGCTCGACTCCGGCGGTATGCAGGAACTGCTCAAGCGCATGCAGCCCACCGGCTTTAATGACATCGTGGCATCACTGGCGCTGTATCGCCCGGGCCCGATGGGCGTGAACGCGCACAATGACTACGCGGATCGCAAAAACGGCCGCAAGCCGATCGAGCCAATTCACCCAGAGTTGGAGGAGGCACTCAAGGACATCCTGGAGGAGACCTACGGCCTGATCGTGTATCAGGAGCAGATCATGGAGATCTCCCGCAAGCTCGCCAATTACACCGCTGGCGAGGCCGATGGCTTCCGTAAGGCCATGGGTAAGAAGAAGCCCGAAGTGCTGGCTAAGGAATACGCCAAGTTCTCACAGGGCATGTTCGATAACGGTTTTTCCAAGGCGGCGGTGGATGCGCTGTGGGGCACCATTGAGCCCTTCGCCTCCTACGCGTTTAACAAGTCGCACGCCGCTGGCTATGGCCTGGTGTCTTATTGGACGGCGTATTTGAAGGCCAACTACACCGCTGAATACATGGCGGCACTTTTGACCTCAGTGGCCGATAAGAAGAACAAGTCGGCGCTGTACTTGGCGGACTGCCGACACTTAGGCATTTCGGTGCTCTCACCGGACGTTAACGAGTCTGGCTTGAACTTCATGCCCGTTGGTGAGCGCATCCGTTTCGGCCTCGGAGCTGTGCGCAACGTGGGCGCGGACGTGGTGGAGGCCATTGTGCAGGCGCGCGAGGAGCACGGCCACTTCAAGGATTTCTCCGATTACCTGGACAAGGTGCCCACCGTCGCGTGTTCCAAGCGCGTGATTGAATCGCTTATTAAAGCAGGGGCCTACGATTCCTTGGAACACCCGCGCAAGGGGCTCATGCTGATTCACGAAGAGGCCGTGGACTCGGTGTTGGCTACTAAGAAAGCGGCGGATAAGGGGCAGTTTGATCTTTTTGCGGGGCTCGGCGACGCAGGAGAAGAAGCCCCTAACGTCTTTGCCGTGCAAGTGCCGGATCAGCGTTGGGATCGAAAACACGAGCTTGCCCTAGAGCGCGAAATGCTCGGCCTGTACGTGTCTGGCCACCCCCTGGACGGATTCCAAGACGCCCTTGACGCGCAGACGGATACGCCGCTGACCACGATTTCTGAAGGGGAGCTACGCCACGGCACTGAGGTTGTGATCGGCGGCATCATCGCCGGTGTGGATCGCCGCGTGAGCAAGAAGGACGGCTCCCCCTGGGCGATCGTTACAGTGGAGGACTACAACGGCGCGCAGGTGGAACTGCTGGTGTTTAGCCGCCTGTACGGGATTGTGGCTCCGCAGATCGTCGAAGACAACATCATCGTTGCCAAGGCGCACATCTCCATCAAGGATGACCGCACCTCGTTGTTCGGCGACGATCTCAAGGCCGCCGAGCTTGGACCAGGTGGAGGTGCTGGGTTGCCGCTGCGCCTGACCATGCGTACCGATCAGTGCTCGTTGGAAAACATTGCCAAGCTCAAAGCGGTGTTGGCGAATAACAAAGGCGAGTCTGATGTGTATCTCAACATCGTCCACGGCGAGGAATCGCGCCTGATGATCCTCGGCGAGCACTTGCGCGTCGAGCGCTCGGGCAGCCTCATGGGTGACCTCAAAGCCACCATGGGTCCTGGCATTTTGGGTTAGCTTTTCGACGTCCCACGTCATCGTCCTCAACGATCTTGGCGTGGGCTAGACTCTGTAGTCCATGAGTGAGAATGCACAGTCGATCCCGGACGCAAACGTTCATGCAGCTGATATCCAAATGGCGCAGGCACGAATTTCGGCATCGATTGCGCCCACGCCGCTGCAGTTTTGCCCACGGTTGTCTGAGCAAACCGGTGCCGAGGTGTACCTCAAGCGCGAGGACTTGCAAGACGTTCGCTCTTATAAGATTCGCGGCGCGGTGAATGCCATTTCTCAGCTCACACCGCAGCAGCGCGAACGCGGTATCGTCACCGCCTCAGCAGGCAATCACGCCCAGGGTGTGGCCTTCGCCTGCCGGACCATGGGCATTCAGGGGCGGATCTATGTTCCGGCGGCTACGCCAAAACAGAAGCGTGATCGCATCATGGTGCACGGCGGCAGCAATGTTGAGCTCGTTGTGGTGGGCGCGAACTTTGACGAGGCCTCCGCCGCAGCGCACGCGGACGCCGAGGCCACCGGCGCCACCATCATTGAGCCCTTCAATGATCGCAACACGATCATTGGTCAAGGTACCGTCGCTGCTGAGGTGCTGGCGCAACTGACCAGTATGGGCAAGTCCCTAGATTCCATGGTGGTGCCGGTAGGTGGCGGCGGGCTGATCTCTGGCATCTTGAGCTACCTGGCAGACATGGCGCCACGGACCTCTGTGGTTGGTGTGGAGCCTGAAGGTGCCCCCTCGCTCCGCGCAGCGCTTGAGGCCGATGCGCCCGTGACTTTAGAAACGGTCAATCCCTTCGTGGATGGTGCCGCAGTGAAACGTCTTGGCGATATCAACTTCGCCATCATCGAACAAAACAAAGGGCGCCTGCACAACCTCACGGTCAGTGAGGGGGCGGTGTGCACTGAGATGTTAGACCTCTATCAGAACGAGGGCATCATCGCTGAGCCCGCGGGCGCGCTTTCGGTGTCTGCATTGAAGGAACTCAAATTCAAGCCGAATCAGGTGGTGGTCTGCATCATCTCCGGTGGCAACAACGATGTGCTGCGCTACGGCGAAATCATGGAGCGCTCGCTGGTTCACCGCGGATTGAAGCACTACTTCTTGGTGAACTTCCCGCAGGAGCCGGGGCAGCTTCGCACGTTCCTCAATGACATTCTGGGGCCTGACGATGACATCACGCTCTTTGAATACCTCAAACGCAACAATCGCGAAACCGGCACCGCGTTGGTGGGGCTGCAATTAGGTCGCGCCACTGACCTTGAGGGGCTGATCCAGCGAATGGACGCCTCGCGCATTGAATGCCGCCGCCTGGAGCCCGGAACGGCCGAGTATTCCTACCTGGTATCGCTCTAAAGCTCAGTGATGCGATATTCCCACGGCGAAAGGCCGTGGGCTTTGTCGTCCGTACTGGAGCAATTCGCCTCAAGCGCCAGCGTGGGATAGCGCAGCGTGAGCACTATCCCTTCGGTTTCCACGCTGAAATCATCGAAGTCGATCTCATTGAGCCGGTGCTTTTTCCGCAGCGCAATGAGCTCCCGGTAGGCCTTGAGTATCTGCGCCTGTGATGCATCGAAAACCCAGTTGAGCTTGGCGGCATCAAACGTTGCGGGATCCGCCGGGTCCATTACAAGGTCTGGAGCCCAGCCGTGTGCGGCAAACTCAGCGAGACGCCCTCTCCGGGTGGCCTCGTTGAGTTCTTCTCGTTCGTGGGAGCAGAAGAACGGAAATGGCGTTTGCGCAGCAAATTCTTCACCCATAAACAGCATAGGCACATAGGGACTCAGCAGCACCAACGCGGCTTTCAAGCGCAGCTGTTCCTCGCTGAGGTTTTGGGATGGGCGATCACCTTGAGCCCGGTTTCCGGTCTGATCGTGCGTCGTGGTGTAGGTCACCCCAGCCTGTGGGCGGATATCGGAAGTGAGAGGGCGGCCGTGGGTGCGTGCGCGGAACGTCGAAAAGCTTCCCTGGAAGAAGAACATCTCGGCCATCGTGCGACGAAGCCCCTCTATGCCCGCCTTTGCATAATCGGCATAATAAGCGTTGTCCTCCCCAGAAACGAGCGTGTGAATGCAGTGGTGAACGTCATCAACCCACTGGCCTGCCAGCCCAAAGCCTGAAGGCGCAATCAGCTTTGGGTCATTCAAATCGCTCTCGGCGATGAGGTACTTATGCGCGCCACTTCGCTTTTCGACGTCCTCCGCAACCTCCTGCAACTGCTCCATGATGGAGTAAGCTCCACGATCGTCATAGGCGTGCACGGCGTCGAGGCGTAGCCCATCAATGTGATAGTCCTCGAGCCACTGCCTGGCTGCGTCCAAACAATAGCGGCGCACCTCATCAGAATTGGGTCCGGAATAGTTCACCGCCTCACCCCAGCCTGTTGTGCCATTGCTGAGGTACGGCCCAAATGCGGGCAGGTAATTGCCGTCGGGGCCGAAATGATTGAAAACCACGTCCAAAATCACGCTCATGCCCCTGGCGTGACAAGTTTCGACCAGGTGTTGCAGGCCAGCAGGACCACCGTAGCCTTCGTGCACTGCGAACCATGACACGCCGTCGTAACCCCAATTGCGATCGCCTCCGAAAGGCTGCACGGGCATCAACTCGATCGCTGTCACACCAAGTTCTTGGAGGTAATCCAAGCGCGTTTCCACCGCCGCAAACGTGCCCTCAGGGGTGAAGGTGCCCACGTGGAGCTCATAAATCACCTCATCCTCCAGCGGCCTGCCCTTCCACTGCTGGTCATGCCACTGAAAGTCCGCCACCGGTGCGCTTAGCCCATGAATGCCGTCCGGCTGGCGGCGGCTGCGGGGATCCGGCAACGCCGGGCCGAAGTCTTCCTCATCATGCCTGCGCAGACGAAAACCGTAGCGCTGGCCAACGGCGACCTGCGCGTCGCAAGCGAACCAACCTGCTTTGCCAGCACGCATAGGGATGCGTCGTCCTTCTAGCTCTAGTTGGACCTCGGCGGCATGCGGTGCCCACACGGAGGTCGGCGCGTCTGGTTGCATCGATTCAGGCACAGTCATGTCTTCGTAGTCTAGGTCGGTGCAATTACACTGCGAAAGCATGTACCTGTGCCCGGCCGAAGAAGAATGCACGGCAGAACTGGAAATTAAGCGCTCGAAGTTTCTCACCTTTATCACGCGTGCGACCGACGAACAAGCAGCCCGCGACTACATCGCGGAGATCAAGAGCCGGTATCCAGACGCCCGACACCACTGCAGTGCCTTCATCTGCCACCAGGTGGGGCAGACCGCGATCGAGCGTTCATCTGACGACGGCGAGCCATCCGGCACGGCTGGGCAGCCGATGCTCGACGTCTTGCGAGGCAGCGGAGTAGAAGACATCGTTGCGGTGGTGGTCCGCTACTTCGGCGGCATCAAACTTGGCGCAGGTGGGCTGGTGCACGCCTATTCAAACGCCGTGAGTCTCGGCTTGGAATCACTCAGCACATGCACCAAAAAAGAAGTGTTGCTGTATCAGCTGCCGCTGCCACATTCGCAGGCTGGGCAAATAGAAGCGCGGCTTCGAGCATCTGAGATCACGATCATTGACACTGAGTATGCCCGCGACGTCACGCTCACCCTCGGGGTGGCGCCGGGCCAACAGGATCGCCTCGAAGGGCTGATTGCAGAACTCACCTCAGGCGAAGGGCGTCTGCTGGAAGCGGGAAGTACCTGGGTCGAAGCTGCCAACTAGTTACAATGGGCTGCGTGACTATGCAACGACGCCCCCTGAATCCCATCGAGCACCGCAAAGCGCAGGTGCGCAAGTATTCGCGTACCGCGGCTATCGGCGTAGGCGGTGGCGCCGGACTAGTGATCCTCGGCATTCTCACGCAGGCGTCCATGCTCATCACGATGGGCATGGTCTTGGCGGTGGTGATGGGCGGCTTTGGCGTGTGGAAGGTTCGCGAGATCATCAACCATAAAGACCCAGAGGCATGAGCGAATCAGTGCGCATCGACGCATGGGTATGGGCAGTACGTTTGTGCAAGACCCGTTCTCAGGCTGCGGAGGCATGCAAAGCAGGACATATCAAGCTCAATGGGGCTGCTGTCAAACCATCGCAGCAAGTGGTGATTGGTGATCGCGTGCGCGTGTGGGTGGATCACCGCGAAAAGCGGGTAGAAGTTACACAGCTCATTAGAAAACGCGTTGGTGCTGCCCTGGCGAGGGAGTGCTACATAGACCACTCGCCTGCGCCACCGCCGAAAGAAATTTTGGCCTCCATGCCCAAGCGCGAGCGGGGAGCAGGAAGGCCGACGAAAAAAGAGCGCCGCGAGACCGATCGTTTGCTCGGCAGGCGCTCCAGGTAGTTGCTTAGAGGTTAATCCACGCTGGTGGGAAATCGATACCGAACTGACGGAATGCGTCAGCAACGGCGAGACCCCACACGTGGATGGCATCGGCAAGCTGGGGGAATTGTTCCAAAATGACGTGCATGGCATTGCTCCTTCAATTTCGCGAGTGCTGTGCACGCCACCTTAGCGTGCGCCGCTCACCTTGGCTAGCGCTCGAGTACCTGGGCAATCGAGGGATCAGCCTGGCGCGCCCTGTTGAGCGCGTCAAGTCGATGACGTAAACGAGGGGCTCGCTGTTGGGGGTGTGCGCCTGTTGCTGCCGTTTTTTCGATATGTGATTCGCCGAAGGTGAGCAGGAGGAGATCGTCGATAAGCCTGATTTGTCCGGGCTGGAAACGGTAGGACAAACCATCGCGGACAAACGCGATTTGTTTGGGATCGAGTAAGTGCCTCAGCTGCGTGGCTGTTGTGATGTCGTGGGCATGGAGCAGCTCTTCAAGCCACTGGTAGTGTTCGCTGCGCGAAGGCGGAACAGTGTTTCCCACGATCATCGCGATCATGCCGGGCAAGGTTTCTGCGGAGAAAGCGACGTCTTCTTGAGTAGCGGGACTCGGTTCGCGAATGGCCGCGATCTGGTCGAATTGCTGATCGGCGAGTTCGATGAGCCCTGCCGTGAGCGTGAAAGCACGATCAATCTGTGGGTCTAATTCGGTAGCGCGCTTATAGCGAATGTCGTGCTCGAATTCGGCCCAAGCATGCTGCAGCACGGTGCGGACTTGCACTTCAAAAAGCTGCCCCTGATAATCGCGCAGACGCTCGGCGCGCTCATCAACGCGCAGAATCAAGTGGTGCGATCCATAACCAAAACCGCCGGAAACCCGTGTTTGGGCAGTTTTATCCACCGACCGCACCACCTGGAATACGTCGTCGATCGCGTCAATGACGTGTGGAATTTCAGTGGAGTGCAAGGTTGTGATCCGCACACCGATGATGTCGTGCACATCCTCCCAAGGATCGGGATACAACCAGGTACCCTCCGCCTTCTTGTTTGCTTTCGCCTTCAGCGATGCCCACTTCTTCACACGAGCGGACACTCGATCGTAGGTCAAGCCGGCGTCTGCCAAGACGTCTTCGAAGGCATCAACAAAATCTTCTGCCGCATCTGGGTGTGCTCGATTGAAGGCACGCAGTTTTCCACTCAACTGCGTGATACGTTTTGACCCCACCGTCCGCGACCTCTCCTAAACATCCTTGAGCAACAAACAACAAGGCAATGTAGCAAAAAGCTCTGCACAATCAATGGTGCCGCTCAGCGTTCTGCCACTGAGTGCGTCACGCCACACACCGGGTGGGAGCGTCACCGTGGTGTCGGTCCAGCTTGTTGGGTCATTCCAGCCGGCAGGTTTTCTCACCGCAAAGCTGATGACGGTATGACCCTCGGCTTGCGTGCCGCGAGCAAAACCGATGCATCGCGCCTCGCCAGGACCTTGTGCAAACACGGCTTGATAGGTGCCGCCGACAAAGCTCTCCGGGAACTCGGCTCGGGCTTGCAGTACTGCCTGTGTGATTGCCAACTTTGCGGCGTTAGGATCTTCAAGCAGATCAGTCTTGTTCTGTTCCAGCATTTGTCGCCTGCGGGTGTAATCCACAAAGCGACGGTTGTCCGGATCCACGAGGGAGTCGTCGAAAAGCTCGGTGCCTTGATAGATATCTGGAATACCGGGCGCCGATAATTGTAAAAGCTTTCGGCCCAAAGAAATCGGAATAGCTGCCTGGTCAAGCGCTGCTACAAAGTTCGTGATGAAACTCGACGCCGGTCCTGTGAGGAGCGCATCAACCCAGTCCAGCACGCTACGTTCGAAGTGCTCATTGGGGGCCGTCCATGAGCTCTTGACGCCGGCTTCGCGCACCGCCTTTTGGGCATATTCGGCCATGCGATCGCGAAATGCCTCCGTGATTTCACCATCGCCTGGCCAAGTCCCCAAGAGGTTTTGCAGCAGGAAATGCCCGGTGGCTCCGTCTGGAGCAGGGACAAGTTTGTGCAATTTGTGGGTGAGTTCAACAAATTCGGCAGGATTGAGGCTGAGCGCAAGAATTCGCGCACGGACGTCTTCGCTGCGTTTCGTGTCGTGAGTGGAGAGCGTGGTCATCGTTTTGGGCCACAATTTTGCTCGCTCTTGCTGGAGCAGATGGAATTCGGCGGCGGACACCCCAAAACGGCCCGGCGCACCGCCCACTTCCTGCAGCGCCACAAGGCGGCACGCGCGGTAGAAGGTTGTGTCCTCCACACCTTTGGCCATCACCGCGCCGCATACCTGGGCAAAACGGGTGGCCGCTTCACCTTCGGCAAGCATTGCCGCAGCGAAGACATCCAACGCCGCCCGTCGTGTGGGAAAACGACGGGAGTGATCAGCAATGACGGTGGCTGTCAGCCTGGACAGGGAAAGGTAATCCGCGCGGTACACGGGCATCTCCGCGATCAGTTCCACGATGGTCTGCCGCAGTAGCTCATCACTGACTTGGCGCCCGGCGGTGGAGAAGTTGTCGGCTCGAACTGCTCGGACGAGTCTGCGCACTTCCGCGGAGAGCTCTTCTTCAGCCACCTCAGCTTTCAAAACATGCTCAGTGGCGTGAACGGCGGTGTCGTTCCAGGTGGAGCCCGACTGCTCCAATGCCAACATACTCAGTGTGTCCTCGGCGCTGCGATGAACAAACACACCATCGAATTCCCGCAGGCTGTCGTACCCGGTGGTGCCGTCCACCGCCAGGCGTGGGTCTAGAGGTTCCTCCACGCCCAAGATCTTCTCTATCACCAACCAACGATCACCGATGAGGCGGCGCAGTTGCTGCAGATACTTAAATGGATGAGCCAGACCGTCCGGGTGGTCGACGCGAACACCATCAATCAAATCTTCCTCAATGAGCTGCTGAATCATTCGATGCGAACGTTCGAAGACTTCTTCGTCCTCCTGGCGCAAACCTGCGAGGTCGTTGACAGAGAAGAACCTGCGATAATTTCTCACCTCGGTGCGCCAATCAAGTAGCGCATAATGTTGGCGCTCATAGGTCGCGATCGCCGTAGCTTCCTTGGTGCCGGGTGTGATCGGGAAGATGTGTTCGTAGTAGCGCAACACGTCTTGGCCGTCGAAGGTGTCAAAGACCAGCTGCTGCTCATCTCCGGCGGTACCTAAAACCGGCAAGGCAATTTTTCCTCCGGTGCCATTGTCCTCGCGGAAGTCAATATCGAAGAAGTGTGCAAATGCGGAGCCTTGACCAAAGCGCAGTACGTCCCACCACCAGGGGTTTTCCTCGGGCTTTGCGACGCCAACGTGATTCGGCACAATGTCGATGATGATCCCCATGCCCAAGGATTTGGCTCGGCGTGCCAGGCTGCGAAGCCCTTCGAGACCACCGAGTTCCGGATTAATCTCAGTGGGATCCACAACGTCATAAGAGTGGGTAGAGCCGGAACGTGACCGCAAGATGGGGGAGAGGTACACGTGGCTGATTCCAAGGGCGTGCAGATAGTCCAGCACTTCTTCGGCCTCGGCAAAGCCGAAAGCTCGACCATTGGGATCGGCGTTAGAACCACGAAGCTGCAGGCGATACGTTGCGGTGATATTCACGTTTCCCACCCTAGGTCACCATTGGCCGCGAGGGGGCGTCCGTAGGGTGGGCGTGGTTACGATGCGGCCAATTGTCTCGGAGCAATAGGGTTGACGGCCCCGTAGCGTTGGCTAATCCAGTGCTCCAGCAAGGGGCAGGGTGTTGCACTCAGCAACACCAAGGTGTCATCTGGGGCGTAGAAGATAGGAGTGCTGCCAAGGAGCTGGGCGAAGTGGCGCTCCAAGATTCTATGGAGGCGCGGGTGGGCAAGCCATCCAGACGGTAATGAGCCCGGGGTATCGATCTGCAAACCTGCGGAAGGCATGTTCGTGAGGAATTGGCTCGGCCTGGCGCGTATGGCGAGCCCATGGCCTTGCGTTGCTAAACGGATCGCGTTTTCTGCTGCGATATCCCACGCTTGATTGTTGTTGAGCCTCATGCGCCGGAGATCGTGAATCTCGAGTACACGTCCGCGTGCGAGGAACTGCGCGGAGCGATGCTCGTCTATGAGAACCTGGGCTCGATTTTCGGCTTGTGTTTCGCCGTGGTGCAAGCGAAGCAATAGTTCGGTGCGGGCAATGGGAACCGCTTTTGACATCGTGAATCCTCCCCGTAGACGTTGTGAGCCTTCACTGGATATTTGACGCAAAAGCTCAAGGGGAGGTTCCCAAAGAGGCAATACTGCCGCTAGATGGGGTTAAAACGGGGGTGCTTCATCCAACCCAAGCTGGGTGACGAGTTCTTCTTTGCTCCAAATAGCAAGATCTTGACCTTTTGCTTGGAGCTCTTCCGCGCGCTTCAGCTTTGATGTTTTCCCTTGCCATGGGCCGGATACCAAGATGGTGGTCTTCTTGGTCACGTTTTTCGCCACTGTCGCGCCTTGATTGGCAATGGCAGCCCACAATTCGCCCTTGGAATAAGGCTCAAAATCGCCCGAAAGCACGACCGTCTGCCCATAGAGGTTGCCGTTGGGATCTGCCTCGGAATTCGGCTCCGGGATTTCATCAGGCGTTGCCACCTTTGCCCACGGCTGGCGCGGTTGAGCCTGTCGCTGTTCCTGCTGGGAGCTCACCGCTTCGATTTCAACGTCATTGGCACGATGCTTTGAGCGGTCACGCAGCACCGGGTACACGCGGTCGGCATCGAGCGTGCCGGTATTGAACCCCAGGGCGTGCATGACGTCCGCGAAGGAACCCTGTGCGTCGGCGCGCTGCGCCAGGGCGATGATGATTTCGGCACATGCGCGTGCGTCGGCACCCGCATCGTGGTGTTTGAGCAGGTCGGCTCCCAAGGCCTTCGCCACCGTGGGCAGTTTGTGATTCGGCACGTCGAGCTTGGCGGCGCGAGCCAGCGCCAAGGAACAACCGAAGGTTGCCGTAGGGGTCGCTATGTCAGCGGCGATGGTGGCACGTCGAAAAGCCGTCATGTCGAACTGCGCGTTGTGCGCGGCGAGGGGGAGATCCTCACAGAACTCCATCGCCTGAGCAAAGGCCTGATCAAACGGCATGGCCTCAGCAACATCCTCGGCGGTGATGCCGTGAATGGCGATGTTCGCGGGCTCAAAAGCGTCGATGCTGGCCGGGGGCTTGCAAAGCCAAGTCTGCTCATCAACGACAGAGCCGTCGATCACCTTACTCACACCAATTTGGCAGATCGAACCCCAGTCGGCGTTGGCCGTTTCCACATCCACTGCCGCGAAGTGCAACCCGGGAACCTGCGCGGCTGCCGGAGCTTCGCCCCGAAGTGCAGCCTCAACAGCACTCACAAAACGGCGCTGCTCGTCCGCAGTTCCGGGAGCAAAACGCACCCGCAACGCCCCTGCGTCCACATGACCTTGAAGAGCCGGGGTAGCAAGGCGAACGCTTGGAGCATCGAGCTTATCCACGGGTACCTCGTGATCCCGTTGCCCCAACGCCTTCTGCAACACTGAGTAGCGCAAGCTGACAGCTTGAGCGTGCACCGCGATCAACGCGCCGTGGGCTTGGAATTCTGCAGACAAAGTGTGGCTCCTTGAACGTTTGCGGCAGCTAGCTGCTGTATTCGTCGGCTGGCTTCTTCGGTTCGTCTTCGACCATACGCAACAGCATTGAGGTCCGAGGAGGCAGCTTGATGGTGCCGCCCGCAGGGGTCACCGAGGCGACTCCCGGGTGCCCGGTTTCTTGATCCGTGTCCACGATAAGTTTCCAGCTTGGGCCATATTGCTCGCCGGGCAGCGTGAAGGTGATCGGCTCGTGGTAGGCGTTGAACATCAAAATGAAGGAATCGTCTTCGAGCCGTTGACCACGCATGTCGGTTTCAGTGATGGCTTGGCCATTCAGGTACACCATGAGGGATTTGCCAAACGCGAAGCCCCAATCGTCTTGCGTCATCAAACGTCCAGCCGGGGTCAGCCACGCGATGTCGCGATCTCGAACATCGGCTCCGAGCGGCCCACCGGCGAGGAATCGACGGCGACGGAACACCGGGTGATTCTGGCGAATGCGGATGAGGCGCTTGGTGAATTCCACAAGCTTGTCGTTTTCATCGGCCTGCTGCCAATCAATCCAGCTCAGCTCATTGTCCTGGCAGTACACGTTGTTGTTGCCATGCTGGGTGCGTGCCATTTCATCACCGTGGGCAATCATTGGCGTGCCCAGGCTCAACAGCAATGTGGTGAGGAAGTTTCGGCGTTGGCGTTCGCGCAATTTCAAAACGCGCTCATCGTCCGTTTCGCCTTCAACGCCACAATTCCAGGAGCGGTTATGGCTTTCACCATCGCGATTACCCTCGCCATTGGCGCTGTTGTGCTTTTCGTTGTAGCTCACCAAGTCATTAAGCGTGAAGCCGTCATGCGCGGTAACAAAGTTGATGCTGGCGGTGGGGCGGCGCCCATTGTTGGCGTAGAGATCCGAAGACCCCGTAATTCTGGAAGCGAACTCGCCAAGGGTGGCTGGCTCGCCACGCCAGAAGTCACGCACAGTGTCGCGGTATTTACCGTTCCACTCGGTCCACAGTGGTGGGAAGTTGCCCACCTGGTAGCCGCCCTCGCCCACGTCCCAAGGCTCGGCAATGAGTTTGACTTGAGAGACCACCGGATCTTGCTGGACGAGGTCGAAGAATGTGGCGAGTCTGTCCACGTCGTGCAGCTCGCGTGCGAGCGTAGACGCGAGGTCAAAGCGGAAGCCATCCACGTGCATTTCCGTCACCCAATAGCGCAGAGAATCCATGATCATCTGCAGCGGATGCGGGTCACGCACGTTCAGGGAGTTACCTGTGCCGGTGTAGTCCATGTAGTGCGCCGGGTCACCGTCGACAAGCCTGTAGTAAGCCTCATTATCGATGCCGCGGAATGCAATGGTTGGGCCCAGGTGATTGCCTTCAGCGGTGTGGTTGTACACCACGTCCAAGATGACCTCGATGCCCGCCTCGTGGAAGCTGCGCACCATGCCCTTGAATTCGCTGACGGCACCCCCAGGGTTCCGTGCCGCTGCATAGTCTTGGTGCGGCGCGAAGAAACCGAAAGTGTTGTAACCCCAGTAATTGCGCAAACCAAGATCGCGCAGGCGATCGTCTTGGAGGAACTGGTGTACGGGCATCAGCTCGATGGCGGTGATGCCCAGGTCTTTGAGATACGCAATAATCGCCGGGTGCGCCAGGCCTGCGTAGGTGCCACGCAGTTCCTCGGGGACGTCCGGGTGGGTCATCGTCATGCCCTTGACGTGGGCTTCGTAGATTACCGATTCATTGAAAGGAGTCTTCGGTGAACGGTCGGCGCCCCAATCAAAGAAGGGGTTGACTACCACGGACTTCATCGTGTGCTCGAGGCTGTCTTCGGTATTGCGGCCGTTTGGATCCTCGGGATTGTTCACATCGTAGCTGAACAGCGATGGATGCCCATCGAATTCACCATCGAAGGCGCGGGCGTAGGGGTCCACCAGCAGCTTTGTTGGGTCGCAGCGCTTGCCGGAAGCTGGATCGTATGGGCCGTGGACCCGGTATCCGTAGCGCTGACCTGGGGTAACGCCCGGTAGGTAGCAGTGCCACACGTGAGCGTCGACCTCTTTGAGCTCGATGCGTTCTTCTCGATCGTCTTCATGGATGAGGCACAGCTCTACTTTGTCTGCAACAAAGGAAAAGATTGCAAAGTTCGTACCTGCGCCGTCATAGGTGGAGCCAAGCGGGTACGCCTCGCCTGGCCAGATTTGGCGTGCCGGTGCAGTGTCAGTCATGTCTTAGCACTCTAGCGCGCGCAGACCAGAATCAATCAAGCGCACGCCCGCGAGGAACTGATCGGAAGAAGCGTCACATTCAACGGTTGCTTGTGACGTCCCAGTTGTTGCGTTGTCGTTGCTGCTCGCCTCCACACCCTTGGTGCATTGTGCACTCACTGCCGCAGGATCGAGGCCCGCTTGAGCTGCCTTTGCCTGTTGTTCAGATTGAGTGATGGCGGTGGAGCCCAGTACATAGTGCAACGCGGTAGTAGCTCCAATGTTGGCGTTGGTGCCGGTGATGGTGCTGGCTAGTACCTGTGAGAGTTCATCTCGTAGATCGGGATTGCTGACTGCGGCACCTACGAGCTCGGCCCCGTCACGGATGCCGAGCATCGCCTGACGTAGCGCTAAGCAGGCTTCGGGAAGTGTGGCGAAGCCGGTGCGGAGCCACGGTGCCAAAACGTGGCGCGCAGTGGCGTCGATCAACGCTTGTTTATTTTTGAAGTGCCAGTACAAAGCGCCTGGCGCTACGCCGAGCTGAGCCGAAACACGCCGCATAGTCATATCCGCCAGCCCGTAGTTGCGAAGAATGTCCAGACTGGTATCGACGATCAAGGCTTTGCTTAGCTGCACGTTCTTTACTGTAGTCAATTCCGTGCTCCCCAGGTGCCGCGCAGTACCCGCGGAATACAGGACGAGGAGTCGGGGAAAGCGTGAGTGGCGGTAGTGAGCAGGTGCCCACGAGCTGCTCGAACTGGCAGCAACGGCCTCTCTCGCGGGCTCGGTGTTAAACTTTCGGATACTGAAGCGATCACCGGGTGCAAGCCCAAATCGACTAACTATCGATTCACCACCGATAGGAAGTGGATCTGCCATTGGTGACAGCAAATTTTTCTTCGAGGAGACGAGACCACACCGTGCGCCTACAACATCCAACGTTTTTCAAGGCCATTATCGCGATTCCCGCTGCCGCAGCATTGCTGGTGGCGTGTGGATCCAAGGACGAAGAAGCGAAGCAGACGACGTCGAGTGTCACCACCACCAAGACTTCAACGTCGACGGCGTCTGCCGTCTCTTCATCTGAACAGCCGAGCTCTGAGGCGCCCACTTCTGAGCCCGAAGACGATGAGAAGGTCACCGATGGTCCCACCGTCGGCCCGACGGCAGCCGACGCCCCACCGCTTGAGGTGCAAAAGCCCGAGGGTATCGCAGCGCCGGAGGGAGTGGACTTCCAGCCAGTTGAAGGCGGAAATCCAGCGAGCGAGAAAGATCGCGCGGAAATCGAGGCGCTGGTTCGCGGACAGGATGAGCAGGTGGGCTTCCGTGATTACCTCAGCTACATTCCGAACCGCACCTGCAAGCGCGTGAAGGATCAAAGCGATCCCTCGGCGTATGACTTGTCCAATCTGCCCAACACCCCCATCCGCGAAAACCCTGAATTTGCGGCTGGTGATCCGCACACGGAGTCGATCAGCGACGTAATGGTCAATGGCGACGAGGCTTCTGCAACGGTTGTGGCTGTTTCCAATGGTGAGCCCAAGACCCAGACCATGCGTTTCCA
The DNA here is from genome assembly GCF_003813985.1 of Corynebacterium gerontici. Taxonomy (NCBI): domain Bacteria; kingdom Bacillati; phylum Actinomycetota; class Actinomycetes; order Mycobacteriales; family Corynebacteriaceae; genus Corynebacterium; species Corynebacterium gerontici. The sequence continues at coordinate 1,514,597 of NZ_CP033897.1, read as the reverse complement.
CCGCGAAGGTGGCAAGTGGACCTTCTGTAATTAGCTTGGAGCTTTTCGACGCCCCCGCCCGGACCTACAAGCCCTGGGACGGGGGTGCTGCTGCGAATGGCTGAGTGCGGTAGTTTTGGACACTTGAACCAGCCTGGAGCCAGGGAAGAAGGTAAAGCATGAAGCAACGATCGTGGATCCACCCGATGTTGGGCGCGCTGGCGGGCTGGTCGGCGCTGATTCTGCTCGCATTCATTGTGTTGGGGCTGCTCTGGACGCCGCTTCGTCCAAGTTTGAGCGGCACGTTGGAGCAGGATTACAGCATCGCGCTCGATGGCGCTGCTCAAAATATTCAATTCAGCTCCTGGATTTCCTTCATTGCGATTTCCACTATTGCGTCCTTGGTGTTCACTTGGTTGGTGATCAAGCGCTTTCCGCTGCGGGTTGGTGTCCTTGTGTGGCTGATTGCCACCTTGTTCCTCGCCGGAGTCAGTATGGTGTCTGCAAGCGATGTTCTTGCGCAGTTTTTCCTCAGAGACACGCAGCCTGGCGAACACCTTGACTATGTGCCCCCGCTGCGCCTTGGAGCTGGCGCGCTAGTGGGGCCGTGGGTGGCGTCGCTGGTGTATTTCCTATTCATGTTTGTGCGGGTGGAAGATGACCCGGCGGAAGAACTATTAATGACGAGCGCCAACTAGGGACGTAAACACGGTGGATGATTCGCAAAAACGTGGATACTGGCTATAATTTGCGTATCTTTATTGGATCCCAATCTGCAATAAAAAGGAACGCCCTCACGTCATGCTGAAGCGAATCGACCTCCGAGGCACCCCGACCACTCAACAACGCCTGCGAACCGCGCTGCCACGTGGTGGCACTGATGTGCAGTCGGTGCTGGAAAAAGTCGCGCCCATCGTGCAGGCGGTTAAAGATGGTGGTGCCAAGGCTGCGCTGGACTACGGCGAGCGCTTTGATCAGTGCCGTCCCGATCAAGTGCGGGTTCCGCAGTCCCGCATTGACGAGGCGGTAGCCGCGCTCGATCCCAAGGTGCGTGAGGCCATCGAGGTCTCAATCCAGCGCGTGCGCAAGGTGCACAGTGATCAACTGCCGCAGGAACACACCACTGTTTTGGCGGAAGGGGCAAAGGTAACGGAAAAGTTTCTGCCCGTCGAGCGCGTGGGGCTGTATGTGCCGGGTGGCAACGCCGTGTATCCATCGTCCGTAATCATGAACGCGGTACCGGCACAAGAAGCCGGAGTCCACTCCCTCGTGGTGGCCTCGCCCGCCCAAGCCCAGTTCGGTGGTTGGCCGCATCCGACGATCCTCGCTGCTTGTGGTTTGCTGGGAGTAGATGAGGTGTGGGCTACAGGTGGAGCCCAAGCCGTGGCGTTGCTGGCATACGGTGATGAAGAAGGTCAGTTGGACCCCGTGGACATGATTACCGGTCCCGGCAATATTTTCGTCACGGCAGCCAAGCGTCTAGTGCGTTCGGTGGTGGGAATCGATTCAGAAGCGGGCCCAACGGAGATCGCGATTCTCGCTGATGCTTCGGCAGATCCGGTGTGGGTGGCGTACGACCTCATTAGCCAGGCCGAACACGATGTGATGGCGGCGTCAGTGCTGATTACGGATTCCGAGGCGCTGGCGGATGCAGTCGACGCTGAGGTAGAACGACGCTTCCACATCACCCGCAACGCCGATCGCGTTGAAGAGGCGCTTCGCGGTTCCCAGTCGGGCATTGTGTTGGTGGATGATCTCCACGCCGCGATCGCTGTGGCCAACGCTTATGCTGCCGAGCACCTGGAAATTCACTGCGAAGATGCCCATGCAGTTGCGGGGCAAATTCGCCACGCAGGTGCTGTGTTCATCGGCGGTTTCAGTCCGGTGCCGCTCGGCGACTATTCTGCCGGATCGAATCACGTCTTGCCCACCTCAGGTAGCGCCCGGTACAGCTCTGGACTGTCGACCCACACCTTCTTGCGCGCGGTGAACTTTATTGATTACGACGAAGCAGCGCTGAAGGAAATCTCTGAGCACGTAGTGAACTTTGCCGACGCCGAGGACCTTCCCGCGCACGGAGAAGCCATCCGCTGCCGCTTTGAAGAATTAACCTAAAACCACCGCGACTTGTTGAAAAGAATCATGAGCAAATCGAAACTCAGCTTGAACGATCTTCCCCTCCGAGAAGAGCTTCAAGGCGAGCACGCCTACGGAGCCCCGCAGCTCAACGTTGCAGTTCGCCTCAATACCAATGAAAATCCGTACCCGCCTTCGGATGCTTTGATTGAAGAACTCGCGCATGAGGTGGCACAGCAGGCACATGAGCTCAATCGCTATCCAGAGCGCGACTCAGTGGAATTGCGCAAAGAATTGGCGAAGTACGTCTCGCGTCAAACCGGCGTGAACGTGACCTATGAGCAGGTATGGGCGGCTAATGGTTCCAATGAAGTGCTCCAACAACTGCTTCAAGCCTTCGGCGGCCCCGGGCGCAGCGCACTGGGTTTCCAACCGAGCTACTCGATGCATCCCATCTTGGCCAAGGGCACGCAGACGCAATTTCTCAACTGCCCTCGCGGAGAGGATTTCCGCATCGATGTGGATGCGGCGTTGGCGTCGATAAGCCAAAAACAGCCCGATATCGTCTTCATCACCACGCCAAACAATCCCACCGGTGATGTCACGCCCCTGGAGTCCATCGAGAGAATCCTCGAGGCGGCGCCGGGCATCGTGATTGTGGATGAGGCCTATGGTGAGTTCAGCTCGCAACCTTCGGCAGTGACGTTGCTTGAGCGCTATCCGGGCAAGCTCGTGGTATCGAGAACCATGAGCAAGGCCTTCGATTTTGCCGGAGGAAGGCTCGGTTACTTCATCGCGGATCCTGCTTTTGTGGATGCCGTCATGCTCGTGCGTTTGCCGTATCACCTCTCGGTGCTGTCCCAAACAGCGGCGATTGTTGCACTGCGTCACAGCGAGGAAACACTGTCCACCGTGGCGATGCTCGCCAAGGAACGGGAACGTGTGGCCGAGGCACTTAACAACATGGACTATGACGTGGTTCCAAGTGAATCGAACTTCATCTTCTTCGGAGATTTCGCAGATCAGCATGAAGCATGGCAGGCATTCCTGGATCGAGGCGTGCTCATCAGGGACGTTGGCGTCTCGGGCTACTTAAGGGTGACCATTGGGCTGCCGGAAGAAAACGACGCCTTCATCGCGGCAGCCTCGAGTGTCCGTGACGCGAAATAGACTCAAGGTGAACACAACACGAAGGAGCCACATGGCACGCCAAGCAAGCATCACCAGAACCACCAGTGAATCCGACATCACCGTGAGCATCAACTTAGACGGCAGCGGCAGCGTAGACATTGACACGGGAGTGCCGTTTTTCGACCACATGCTCACCGCCTTCGGGGTTCACGGTGCTTTCGATCTGAAAGTGCATGCCACAGGAGACACCCACATCGATGCCCACCACACCGTGGAAGACACCGCCATCGTTCTGGGCCAAGCAATTGCAGAAGCGGTGGGGGATAAGAAGGGCATTCGACGCTTCGGGTCATTCCAATTGCCCATGGACGAGACGCTGTGCGAGGCGATTGTGGATTTCTCCGGCCGGCCCTATTTTGTGATGCGTGGCGAACCAGATGCGATGACGCACACGATTATCGGCGGGCACTATGCAACGGTGATCAATGAGCATTTCTTCGAGTCACTCGCGCTGAATGCGCGTATCACCCTCCACGTGCTGTGCCACTATGGCCGGGATCCGCACCACATCACCGAAGCAGAGTTTAAAGCTGTGGCTCGCGCTATCCGTGAAGCGGTATCTCCAGACGGGCGCTTGGAGGGCATTCCTTCCACGAAGGGCGCACTGTAATGACCATGCTGAGTGCACAGGAAACGCCGACTACCGGCAATGTCGTCCTGATCTACATTCTGTTCCTGCTGGCCGGTTTATTAGCGGGTGGAGCGTGGACGGTGTTTCGCAACCACTCGAAGTTCCTCGGCGTGGCGCTGGGCGGCTGCGCAGTGATGGCGGCTGCGGCTGGCGTCATGTGGGCGATTGATTTCTACAACTAGGCACGCCGGTTTCTTCGCATCGAACGTGCCGCGGCGGACGCATTTGGGGGGCTTTATCGCTCTTGGCGTTGACATTCCGTTTTGGCACGATATGGTCGAAAGTTGCAGCTTGTTTCACGGCTCCGAACACACTTCGGGGTCATAATTTTTGCCCTCATATCCCCGCGTTCGCGTGCGCCCGTCGGTGCATCGCCTACGCCTCATGTCCTCCGGAGGTGACCCCATCGCTACCACCGTGCAAGAACGCACCGAACGCTCCACTGCCCTCGGCGTGCTGAAACTGCCCGGCCTGATGCCCACGATCATCGCTGTGGCTGCGGCCTTCGCAACTTTTTCCATTCTCTTGCCGGTGATCCCATTGGCGGTGATCTCTAACGGAGGCACTGAATCGCTGGCTGGCATGGCCACCGGTGTGTTCATGGCCATCACGGTGCTCTCGCAGCTCAACACCAATAAGGCGGTGCAGTGCTTCGGATACCGGCCAGTGATGCTTGTAGCGGCGTTACTGCTGGGGCTGCCCTCCTTGTGGCATATTGTCAGCTTCGATCCCGTCTCGGTGTTGGTGGTGGCTGGGCTGCGCGGCGTTGGTTTCGGGGCCTTGTGCGTTGCGCAGTACTCCCTGGTGGGGCAATTGGTGCCCGCCGGCATGCTCGGTAAAGCGTCTGGACTCATTGGTGTGTTCGTTGGCACCTCGCAGATGCTGTTTCTTCCCGTTGGTCTTTGGCTTATCGACGTCGGCGTGCCCATGGCCATAGTGCTCAGCCTCGCTGCGGCGGCGGCATTCGTGGCTGCGGTGATGTGTATTTGGATCCCAAGTGTGGAACCGGAAAAGCCTCAACAGTGGACACCGGAGATGGATCCGGCCACCACCAAGGTGTCGCTGAGAAGGCGAGTGACCATGCGCGTGGTCCGCCGTCCGCGCGCCAACGGCATGAAGGTCACGATCGCGCCAGCCATTGCTTTGGCGAGTGTTTCCATGGGTTTTGGTGCCGTCTCGAGCTTCCTGCCCGCATCTGTGCGTGAAGCCGACCCGGTAAGCGGTGCCTCGGTGGCGGGCATGATGTTGTCCATCGTCGGCTTTGCACAACTGGTTTCGCGCTACATCTCGGGCAGCATCGCTGATCGCCAGAACAAGGCGGGCCTTGGCATGCTGCCGGGCTTGGCACTGTCCTCACTGGGTATGCTGGGCATGTGCGTGGTGCTGGTGTACTCCCTGCCATTTTTCCTGCTGGTGATCGCCGCGCTGGCATTTGGTGCGGGGTTCGGGTTGGTGCAAAACGATGCCCTGTTGGAGATGTTTTTGCGAGTGCCTCGTGAACGCCTCGGTTCTGCATCAACCGTGTGGAACGCCTCCTTCGACGCAGGGACGGGCGTCGGTGCGATCGTGCTGGGCATGGTGGCGCACGCGCACGGATACGTTGGCGCCTTCTTGGTGGGCGCGCTGCTCGTTGTGATCGGCATCGTTGCCGAGGTTGTTGACCGTATTCGCAGGAAACGCGCATTGCTCGCGGCTGCGCAGCAGTGATGGATTGCTTCGGTAGGATTTGCGCTTATGAAACATGTCGCGCTGCTTGACTACGGTTCCGGAAACCTTCGCTCCGCCCAACGCGCCCTTGAGCACGTTGGTGCCACAGTGACGGTCACGGCAGATCCCGCAATAGTGCTTGAGGCGGATGGCCTTCTGGTTCCCGGTGTGGGTGCCTACGCGGCGTGCATGAAGGGGCTGCGCGAGGTGTACGGCGATAGGATGATCGGCCAGCGCTTGGCGGGCGGAAGACCAGTCATGGGTATTTGTGTTGGCATGCAGATTCTGTTCGATCGAGGTGTTGAACACGGCGAGCAGGCTCAGGGCACTGGGCAATGGCCAGGCGTGGTGGAGGAACTCCAAGCGGCGGTGCTGCCGCACATGGGGTGGAACACTATCGAGGTAGGTGAGGGCAGCGAGATGTTCGCCGGCATTGAAGACGAAAGGATGTACTTTGTGCATTCCTACGGGGTGCGTCGCTGGGAATTTGAAGGCGATGAACTCACCACGCCGCCGTTGGTGAGTTGGGCTAAGCACGAGGATGATCGTTTTGTTGCCGCAGTAGAAAACGGGGCCTTGTGGGCTACGCAGTTCCACCCAGAAAAGTCCGGTGACGCGGGAGCACAACTTCTGCGTAATTGGGTGGAAACGCTCTAGGGGCACCTGGCTTAGCTCATATGGCGGCTGACGCTACACTACGTTGCATGACCTTTACGCTCCTACCAGCAGTTGATGTGGTGGACGGCCAAGCCGTGCGCTTGAATCAGGGTGAGGCTGGCACAGAGAAGTCCTATGGCACCCCCCTCGAGGCCGCGCTGCGTTGGCAGGAAGAAGGCGCAACGTGGTTGCACTTCGTGGATCTCGATGCCGCGTTTGGTCGAGGTTCTAATCATGAAATGATGGCGCAGGTCGTCGAAAAGCTTGATCTCAAGGTAGAACTGACCGGCGGTATTCGCGACGATGCCTCGCTGGAGCGTGCGCTGAGCACCGGTGCACAACGCGTCAATATCGGCACCGCTGCGCTGGAACAACCCGAATGGATTGCGAAGGTGCTGGGGGAATACGGTGATCGCGTAGCGGTGGATCTTGCTGTCAAGCTTATCGACGGCGAATGGCGCACTCGTGGAAAAGGCTGGGTGTCCGATGGTGGCGATCTTTGGGAGGTGCTCGAACGCCTCGATGCCGCCGGTTGCCAGCGCTTCGTGGTAACCGATGTTTCCAAAGACGGCATGCTCTCGGGACCCAACGTGGAGTTGCTGCGTGATGTTGCCGCAGCCACCGACGCGAAGATCGTGGCCTCAGGCGGCATTAGCACCCTGAATGACATTCTTGAACTCGCGAAATACGAAGATGAGGGCATTGACTCCGCCATCGTGGGCAAGGCACTGTATGAAGGCACGGTAGATCTCCGGGCGGCACTGCAGGCACTATGAGCCGATACTCAGCGTTGCTCGATATCGCACTGGAGTGCATCAACGAGGCCGAAGTGCTCTTCGTAGAAGGCCACGGTGCTCAACCGGCTGTTCGTAAAGGCGAGGGAGACTTCGCCACAAAGGTCGATCTCAACATTGAAACGCTGCTTCGTGAGCGGCTCCAGACACGCACCGGTATCGCGGTGGTGGGTGAAGAACTCGGCGGGCAGCAGGCAGAACGCATGTGGGTCATCGACCCAATTGATGGCACCTCCAATTATTCGGTGGGCAATCCCATGTCCGCGATCTTGTTGAGCTTGATTGAGGACGGTCAACCGAAGGTAGCTGTCACCTCGTTGCCTTTGGCCGGCCAGCGCTTCGCCGCCTGCGAAGGTGAGGCACTGCGCTGCCCTGCTAGTGCCGGCGGCAAGGACGTCAGCCACGTTGGCTTCTCCACGATCACCACGCGCACGAAGTCGCCGGTGCCTCAGGTGATGCGTATGGACATTCTCGGTGCGCTGGCCTGCTCCAAGTTGCGCCCGCGCATCACAGGTTCGGTTGGTGTGGACCTGGCGTACGCCGCCGCCGGGGTGTTTGCGGTCGGAGTCTCGCTCAGCCCAAATGTCTGGGACAACGCAGCAGGCGTGCTTCTTGGCCGAGCCGCTGGCAAGACGGTGACAGACATTTGGGGTAACCCCTGGCACCTCGGCGCCGTCGGGGCAGTGATCGGTGACGCCGAGGCTCACGACATTGTCATGGAAATAATGCAAACCCAAAGTAAGGAGTCCCAGTGGGCGTCGCAATTCGAGTAATCCCGTGCCTCGACGTGGACCAAGGACGCGTAGTCAAAGGCGTGAACTTTCAAGGGCTTGTCGACGCAGGCGACCCCGTCGAGCTCGCCTCGCGTTACGACGCCGAGGGCGCGGATGAGCTCACGTTTCTAGACGTCTCAGCCTCGAAGGACGGACGCGGCACCATGCTCGAGGTCGTTCGCCGTACTGCGGATCAAGTGTTCATTCCTCTGACCGTTGGCGGGGGAGTGCGAAGCGCCGAGGACGTGGATCAACTGCTTCGAGCAGGCGCCGACAAAGTCAGCGTGAATACCTCCGCCATCGCGCGCCCAGAGTTGCTACGCGAGCTGTCCAGGCGTTTCGGCTCCCAGTGCATTGTGCTTAGTGTGGACGCACGCCGGGTGCCTGAGGGGGGTCTGGAGCAGCCCTCGGGCTTTGAAGTGACCACGCACGGTGGCTCGCGATCGGCGGGCCTGGACGCCATCGAATGGGCCAAGCGTGGCGAAGAACTCGGAGTAGGGGAAATCCTGCTCAACTCGATGGACGGCGATGGCACCAAAGCTGGTTTCGATCTCGAGCTGCTACGCGCCGTTCGAGCAGCTGTGCACATCCCCGTTATCGCTTCGGGAGGCGCCGGAGCGGCGATGCACTTCCCGCCTGCTGTTGAAGCCGGTGCCAACGCGGTGCTAGCCGCATCAATTTTCCACTTCGGAGAGGTGAGCATCGCTGAAGTGAAGACTGCGATTGCCAATGCTGGATACGAGGTGCGCCAATGAGCGAGTCGCAGCCTCAGCGCCCAGAAGACGCCGAGCTCGCGCCGGAGATCCTTCACAGGGTTCGATTCAATGACCAAGGGCTGGTGCCTGCCGTGGTGCAGTCACTCGACGGCGAGGTACTGATGATGGCGTGGATGGACGAGCATGCTCTCGCGTACACGCTAGCCACCCGAAAAGGCACCTATTTCTCGCGTTCGCGCAATCAGTACTGGGTCAAGGGGGAAACTTCCGGTCATACGCAGTTCGTGCACGAAGTCCGCCTTGATTGCGACGGCGATACAGTATTGCTGAAGATCACGCAAATCGGTGCTGCGTGCCATACGGGCACTCGCACCTGTTTTGATTCAGACCTCATCCTAGGAGACGAATGAAAAGGCTCGCCTGCCTGTTGCTGGCACTCGCCGCCGGATTGCTGGGAGCCTCCGCCTCCCTCCCGTGGTATCGCGTCAACGCGCTCGACGATAAGACCGGCGCCGTCGAGACGATGGTTCGTGGTGCAACCTGGTCGAAGGAGCTCACGGCGATTGCCTTGGCGCTCGGCGCCGCCTGTATCGCGGGACTCGCGTTAAGGCGTACTGGGCGTCGAATCATCGGCGCTGCGGCTGCGATCGTAGGGGCACTCGGTGCCCTGCCGGTGATCCAAGCGCTGAGCACCGAGGCGAGTGTGGAACGCATGCACAAGCTGTTGGTAAAGCGCGACGATCAAGGCGTTGCGGTGCTCACCTCGTGGGCGCAGATCACCGACATCGCGCTGCAGCCCCTGGCCCCGGTGTTGGGACTGTTGGGTTGCGCGATCGCCGTGTTCGGCGGAGCACTGTTGGCGTGGCGGCCTGGTAAGGATCAGCGGGATAAGTACCAGCGTTCGGAAGTTACGCAGGAACAATTGGATCAAGATCCCGACTCCGAGCGTGCCTTGTGGGATGCCATGGACGCCGATATTGACCCGACTGATCGCTAGTACCTAGCGATTTCCTTCCCACAGTCTGCTCACAGTACCCTGGTTAAAAGCGCCCATATCTACACTCGGGAAGATCGACATGACTTCGGTGTTTCACCAGATCATCAGCGACGCTCAACGTGACGTCGCTGCCCGAGAAGCGCGCGTAACTTTTCAAGACATCAAAGCCCGCTCGCGCGCCTGCAGCCCTCCGCGCGATGTCATCCACGCGCTTGAACAACCCGGTTGCGAGGTTATCGCGGAAATTAAACGCGCGACACCGGTTCGTGGCATGCTGGCTGCAATTGACCAGCCGGTGGCTCTGGCTCAAGAGCTCGTTGCCGGAGGTGCCGCAATCATTTCCTGTCACACCGATCCACGCCGCTTCTTGGGCTCACTCGAAGAGATGGCGGCGATTAGCGCGGCGATTGAAGTACCGGTGTTGTGTCGAGACTTCATTGTCGATCCGTACCAGATTCACGAAGCGCGTTGCTTTGGCGCGGATATGCTCACCCTGCGCCCTGCCGTGCTGAAGCAAGCCCACCTCGCGGCACTGATTGATCGCACAGAATCGCTCGGGATGGTGGCTTTGGTCGAGGTGAGAAATCCAGAGGAAGCCGACCGGGCCCTGAGTGCGGGCGCCAAGGTGATTGGAGTGAACGCCCGCGATTTTTCCACCATGGAATTGAACATGGAGGCATTTGGAATTATCGCGCCGGGTTTGCCGGAAGATATTTTCCGCATTGCGCTTTCTGGTGTGCGAAGTGTGCGTGAGCTCCTGGGCTATGCGGCAAGCGGCGCGGATGCGGTGGTGATTGGCGAAAGCATTGTCACTGCTGCGAACCCTCGTGAAGCATGTCGGGTGCTCGTTGCGGCCGGGCGTCACCCGGCCTGCCCTTCCCGCTAGAATCCCCTTCGACGGTATTGAAATCTACGCGGAGTAAAGAATTGTGACTTCCCACTTGCTTGCCTCTATCCCATCACCACCGCAGGGAGTGTGGATGCTCGGGCCTATTCCCATTCGCGCCTATGCCATCTGCATCATCATCGGCATTCTTGTGGCTATCTGGGTTTCGCAGCGGCGCTACGCAGCGCGCGGCGGTGATCCAACGGTTGTTACTGACACTGCCATTGTCGTGGTAATAGCCGGCATCATCGGCGGTAGGCTGTATCACGTCATTACGGACCATCAGAAATATTTCTGCGATACCTGTAATCCAGTGGATGCCTTGAAGATCACCAATGGTGGGTTGGGGATCTGGGGCGCAGTTGCACTCGGAACCCTTGCGGTCTTCCTTTATCTGCGGCACAAGGGTGTCCCTTTTGCTCCTTATGCTGACGCAGTGGCACCTGCGGTGATCCTGGCTCAAGCTATTGGGCGTTTGGGCAATTGGTTTAACCAAGAACTCTACGGCGGCCCAACATCCTTGCCGTGGGGCCTGGAGCTGTATCAGCGCATGAACGAGGCTGGCCAGTATGCGCCGCTGACTGGGCACTCCACAGGGCAGGTTATTGACGTGGTACATCCGACCTTCCTCTACGAGCTGTTGTGGAATCTCCTGGTTTTCGCCTTCTTGCTGTGGGCGGATCGTCGATTCAAGCTCGGTCACGGTCGAGTCTTTGCACTTTACGTTGCCGGTTATTGCCTTGGCCGGTTCTTTATCGAGCATGTCCGGGTGGACGAGGCCACGCTGATCTTTGGTGAGCGCGTGAACGTGGTCGTCTCTGCGGTCGTCTTCTTGGTCGCCCTCATCGTCTTCTTCCTCTTGCCCAAGGGGCGTGAGTCGAAGGCGGAAGTGCGTGGCGAAACCACGAAGGTGTGACAAAAAACACTCCCGTGTTAATTCCGTTGGATTTTTTCTGACTATGCCCGCTCATGTCCGGTTTGGTCTGATTTTCCACGAGTGCTGTGCAAATGCTTCGGCGGGCGGTCTTGCGCACTAAAGTGCAAGCCTTTGACGAGGCGGTTATCGTTTGAGTCATGGAACGTCGCACCAAAATCGTTTGTACGCTCGGCCCGGCAGTCGCCAGTGCCGAAGGAATTCAGGGACTCGTGGAAGCCGGCATGAATGTCGCTCGCATGAACATGTCGCATGGCGACCACGCAGATCATGAGCAGAACTACAAGTGGGTTCGCGAAGCCACGGACAACACCGGAAAAGCCGTGGGCATCCTGGCTGACCTCCAAGGCCCGAAGATCCGCCTGGGTCGCTTCACCGACGGCGCCACCGTGTGGGAAGAAGGCGAGATCGTTCGCATCACCGTCGAAGACGTTGAAGGCACCCACGATCGCGTCTCCACCACCTACAAGAACCTGGCCAAGGACGCCAAGACCGGCGACCGCCTGCTCGTCGACGACGGCAAGGTTGCCCTGGAATGCGTCGACGTGGAGGGCAACGACGTTGTTTGCCGCGTAGTTGAAGGCGGCCCTGTTTCCAACAACAAGGGTGTCTCGCTGCCCGGCATGGACATTTCGGTGCCCGCACTGTCCGAAAAAGACATCCGCGACCTGCGTTTCGCCATCAACCTCGGCGTTGACATCATCGCGTTGTCCTTCGTGCGCTCGGCTGCAGACGTTGAGCTTGTTCACCAGATCATGGATGAAGAAGGCCGCCGCCTTCCCGTGATCGCGAAGCTGGAAAAGCCTGAGGCAGTCGATGGCCTCGAGTCCATTGTGCTGGCCTTCGACGGCATCATGATTGCCCGCGGTGACCTTGGCGTCGAATGCCCGCTGGAGCAGGTGCCGCTGTTCCAGAAGCGTGCCATCCAGATCGCCCGCGAAAATGCTAAGCCGGTGATCGTTGCAACGCAGATGCTCGACTCCATGATCGAGAACCTCCGCCCAACTCGCGCAGAGGCCTCCGACGTAGCCAACGCCGTGCTCGATGGTGCAGATGCCGTCATGCTCTCCGGTGAGACTTCCGTGGGTATTGATCCCCAGAACACCGTGCGCACCATGTCTCGCATCGTGTCCTACGCCGAGGTCGATGGTCGCGTACCGGATCTCGCCCACATTCCGCGCACCAAGCGCGGCGTGATTTCTTATTCTGCACGCGACATTGCAGAGCGCCTCAACGCCAAGGCCATCGTCGCCTTCACCACGTCCGGTGACACCGCGAAGCGCATCGCTCGTCTGCACTCCCACCTGCCATTGCTCGTGTTCACCCCGAATCAGGCCGTGCGCTCGCAGTTGGCACTCACCTGGGGTGCAGAAACCTTCCTCACCCCCGAGGTGAAGGACACCGACGAGATGCTTGCACAGATCGATGAGCAACTGCTCGCGATGGATCGCTACCACCGCGACGACATGATTGTGCTCGTCGCCGGTACTCCTCCCGGAGTTTCTGGCAACACCAACATGATCCATGTGCACCTGCTTGGAGAAGACCTCCACATCTAAGGGCACGAAAAAGCGGCGGTGCAATGGCACCGCCGCTTTTGTTATTGCCTAGTGAATCGGAGAGGGATCAAGCTTCCACACCTCGCGGGCATAGTCGTTGATCGTGCGGTCGGAAGAAAAGCGGCCGGATTCACAGATGTTGATCCAGCACTTGCGAGCCCAGGCGAGTTTATCGGCGTAGTCTTCGGCCATGCGGTCGCGGGTCTCGCGGTAGGATTCGAAGTCGCCCAGGACATAGTAGACGTCAGGGGTTTCCCAGCCGTTGCCGTCGAGAAGCGAACCACGCAGATCGTGGAACCAGCCGGAGCCGTTGTCGTTGAGGGTGCCGTCGACAAGCGCATCGATTGCTCGCTTGAGCCCGGGCACCGTTTCATAGAGCGCCTGTGGGTTGTAGTGAGCCTTGAGCTCGGGGAGTTCCTCGACCTTTGCGCCGAAGATGTAGGCGTTGTCCTCGCCAACGGAATCGACGATTTCCACGTTGGCGCCGTCGAGGGTGCCGAGCGTGAGTGCACCGTTCATCATGAACTTCATGTTGGAAGTACCCGATGCCTCCTTGCCGGCAGTGGAGATCTGCTCGGAAACGTCGGAGGCGGGGATAATGTGCTCGGCGGGGGAGACGTTGTAGTTCTCTACGAACACCACTCGCAGTGTCTTTGATACCTCTGCGTCGTTATTGACCAAGTTCGCGATCTCGTTGATGAACTTGATAATGGCCTTCGCGCGGATATATCCCGGCGCAGCCTTGGCGCCGAAGATGAAGGTGCGGGCAGGAACCTGCTCGCCTTGCTTCACGCGGTAGTAGAGGTCCAAGATGTACAGCGCGTTGAGCAATTGGCGCTTGTACTCGTGCAAACGCTTGATTTGGGTGTCGAAGATGGAGTTGGGATCAACCTCAACGCCGTCGCGTTCCAGAATCCATCGAGCAAAATCAGCCTTATTGGCTGCCTTGATGTCCATGAGTTCTTCCATCACGGCGTCATCTTCGGCAAAGTGGCGAAGCTTCTTGAGCTCATCGAGTTCGGTGACCCAAGCATCAGAGCCGGACAGGCGGGTGAGCAGGGAAGCGAGGCGGGGGTTGCACATCTTCAACCAGCGGCGAGGGGTCACGCCGTTGGTCTTGTTGTTGAACTTCTCCGGCCAAAGCTCGTGCCATTCCTTCAGCGTTTCGGCCTTGATGATTTCCGTGTGCAGCGCGGCCACGCCATTGATGGAATAGGCGGCGTAGCAGGCGATCCACGCCATGTGCACGTTGCCGTTGGAAACCGGTGCCATGTAATCGATCCGCCCCTGATCCAGGCCGAGCTGCGCCATGTGCTCGCGGAAGCGGCGGTCGATCTCCTGCGTGATTTCCCACACGCGGTAGAAGAGCTGCTGGAAAATGGTGACGTTCCACTGCTCTAGCGCTTCGGCCAACACGGTGTGGTTGGTGTAGGCGAAGGTCTCGCAGGTAACTTTCCAAGCGTCGTCCCAGCTCATGCCGTGATCGTCGAGCAGTAGACGCATGAGCTCGGGAATGGCGAGCACCGGGTGGGTGTCGTTGAGCTGGATGCAGTTGTACTTGGCGAAGTCCCGCAGATCCTCGTGGTGAGCCAGGAAATTGTCGATCATTTGCTGCAAAGAAGCAGAGACAAAGAAGTACTGCTGGCGCACACGCAACACTTTGCCGGCGTAGGTGGTGTCGTTGGGGTAGAGCACGCGGCAGATGTCCATGACGGACTCGCGTTCCACGATGGCGTCGGTGAAACGCTGAGAATTGAAGGCGTCATAGTCGAACTCCGCCATGGGCTCGGCCTTCCAGAGGCGCAGGGTGCCCACGTTGTCGGTGCCGTAGCCGGTGATCGGCATGTCGTAAGGGGTGGCACGCACGGTCATATCGTCGAAGCGAACGATGCGCTGTTCGTTGTCACGGCGGATGGTGAAGGGGTAACCGTCCTCACGCCAAGCGTCGGGTTCTTCAGCCTGGAAGCCGTTGTCGAAGGTTTGCTTGAACAGGCCGTAGCGATAGAGCAGGCCGTAGCCGGTAACGGGGTAGTTTTGGGTTGCGCAGGAGTCGAGGAAGCACGCAGCCAAACGCCCGAGGCCGCCGTTGCCGAGTGCAGCGTCGTTTTCGGCCTCGAGGACGTCGGAAAGTTCGTGCCCGGATTCGCGGACTGCCGCTGCAACTTCATCCTCGAGTTCGAGGTTGGTGAGGTTGTTCAACAGCGCGCGTCCCATCAGGAATTCTGCTGAAAGGTAGTGCTGCTGGCGGGTGGCGTTGTAGGCCTTGGTGGTTTCTGCCCAGTCTTCGGCGAGCGCGTCCATGACAGCGCCGGAAAGGCCGAACCAGAATTTGCGGTCCGTGGCGTCTTCCGGGGTGGTGCCGGATGCGCTGCGCACGAAGCCCGCGATGCGCTGGGTTAGATCTGAGGAAGATTCCCTCATGTAGCTCTCCTTGAATGATCAGCAATGCAAAACATGGCTCATGCTACCGGTGGTTGAGGGAATCTTTCGGTTTCTTGCTTTTCGACGTGGTGCATCTCATTGATGACGCAAATACGTCATCGCAGCGACAATCGTCGCTTTCGTGCACGCTTCAAGCGTTGGCTCGTAGTCAGGAAGGAACGTCGCCATGTGATTCACGGGGATGTCCTGGCCGATGGTGTCGCTTGCTTCAGCCGCCTCCCACTGTTCGTGTGGCGTGCACCCGACGGTCCAATACAAGTAGGGAACACCGAACGCGGAGGGGATGTTGGCGAAATCCTCAGACGCAGTCCAGCGGTTGGCGGTCCGTGATTCTTGAGCGAACGCTGCGTCGAAGTTAGCGCGCACCCGGGCAAAGACGTGGGGATCATTGTCCGTGAGCGGGCCATGGGCGAAATAGCGGAAGGTTGGCGGGTGGCATCCGGAGGCGGAGCATTCGCCACGAACCACACGCTCGATGGCGGCGTAGAGCTTTGCCTTCACCTTTTCGGAATAGGTACGGCAATTCACCACGATGCGGGCTTCGCCTGGGATGGTGTTGTTCGAGTGCCCAGATTCCAGTGTCCCCACAGAAATAACGGCAAAATCTTGGGGAGCGATTTCGCGGCCGACGATGCCCTGTAGCCTGACAACGATCATCGCTGCGGCGAAGGTGGGGTCAACTGAATTGTGCGGCATCGATCCGTGGGCGCTTTTACCTTGGATGCCAATCTCGATGGAATCGCAGGCGGCAGCGGCCGCACCCGGCATGGAAAACACCCTGCCGGCAGGCCCGGCCACTACGTGTTGGCCGAAGCAAACGGTTGGTGTGGGGATCTTGTTTACCAGGCCGTCGGCGACCATCGTTTGGGCACCGGTGCCGTTTTCCTCTGAGGGCTGAAACAGCGCGATGAAGGTGCCGGCCCAATGATCACGGTGGGCGTCGAAAAGCGAAATGGCGCTCAACAATGCTGTGGTGTGCATGTCGTGACCGCAGGCGTGCATACGGCCCTCGACTTTCGAGGCGTAGCGTGCGCCACTTTGCTCAGTAACGGGCAGGCCGTCGAAGTCTGCGCGCATCAACACGTGTGGGCCCTCGCCATTGCGAAGCACCGCAACGATGCCGTGGCCGCCGATGGGGCTGATCACTTCGCAATCAAAGCGTTCCAACTGTTTCAGAATCATCGCGGCGGTTTGACGCTCCTGCCCAGAGAGCTCGGGCTGACGATGCATCGCCTCATAGAACTCGCGCTGCCAGGATTGATGTTGAAACTCGTTCAGCATCCTTTCGATGCTGTTACTCACAATTCACCTCAGATTCGTCAAGTGACAAAACACTTTCCACGCTAGCAAGCCTTAGCCAAGCAGGGGGTTATAGCGCAAAGAGTTTCGTTCCACCTTACATTCCTCCGCGATGCGCAACCCCCGAATGTGCCCCTGATCCCGCAGCTCATAGAGGCGGGGCACCACACGATCCCGGACATCCCACGGCGAGAGCGTGTTCAGGTAGATCTTTGTGCCGCCCTCGAAACCGGCCAGCGTGGATACGCGCCACTTAATCATCACCCGCCACGGCATCGGGATATCGAGCCCGATTGGCTTGTGGTGCCACTCTTCATTGCACGGCACATCGGGACCTGCCGCCGCATGACATGCGTGGAGGAGATCGCTCATGGCGCGCACTTCTTCGGGGGATTGCAGCCAAGGCTCGGGTGTCGCGGACTTTGAGAACACCTCGAGGGTGGGGTAGCGGTGGCCAAAACCGGCAAAACACACGGCGTGATCATTTTCGGCGATCACTAAGTTCCTCGCTGAGGCGTAGTCCACGGCCCACTCGTTATACATATTGGGATTTTCGCGAAGCCTGCGTATTTCATTTTGCGCAGCTACGCCGCGATCATCAATCGCTACCAGCTGCTTGTGTAGGTGGTCAAAGGAAGCTCCCGCGGGCTTGAGCCAGTTCTGGAACACCGCAACGTACTGGGCATATCGATTGCGCCGGTACAGATCCGCCATGGAATCAATGGTGAATCGGATAAGATCGGCGTGCTCATCGGCGCTCAGAGTGCCGGCCGATGCTAATTCATCGCTGGTCTCTGCATCGTCTCGGAAGTGTCGACGGCCAATGATGACGTCGTGACCACCGCCAAAGAATGCCTCGCCCTGTTTCAAAAGCGCAGCTTCCTCTACGTCAGGATTCTGCCCTGCGGCACGGCGCTTTGCCTGCACCGTTTTCATGACGTGTTCGCGACCGAGGTCACTATCAAGGTACTTGTTCATCCACTGAGCCGAGTCAGCGTCCATGGTGTAGCCATAATTCTCACGCCAATAGTCATAGGTGACAATTTCAAAAAGGTTCGGGACCCTCCTGAAATCTGCGGAGCCGTCGAGCTGTTCCGGGCGCACACGGAAGATCTTGCCTTCGGAGATGCGAGATTTTTCCGGCGGGGTTTCAAAGACGCGCTCACTGCAGAAAGCGCAGAACGTGGTGTGATCGTGGGGTTCGAGAATCTTGGTGTCGGCCTTTGGTTGCGTGAGTGGGCGGTTTCCTCGCCCTGGCACTGTCCACACCTCGGTCCCGGAGAATGGGTTGATCTGTTTGATCGTGCCGTCGGCCATCGTCTGGATAGGGGCAATGCGAGAAAACATCTGACCACTCATAGCAACAAGCGTATACCCTTGCCCCATGCACAACGCCCGATTGCACTTCGATTGCCTCATGCCCGAAACAGCCGCCGAGCTTATGGGTGCCAGGATCAATACCCTCAGTGAGCTGCTGATTCGAGACGGCATGGTCGCTGACGCTTCGTTGGAACACAGCAAGCCGAGCGACGCCCCCGAAGCGGAACTGCGGGCAGTCTATTTAGAGCAACACGACGAGCTTTCCTTCGACACGGTTCATCGATTCAGTATTCAAGTCCGTGGTGCTGGCAGCCTGAACCAGGTAGCGATGCTCTACTCCAAGCTCTTTACACCACCCGCCGCTCTGCCGAAAGACCCGGCGGCACTTGAACAGGAATCGAACTTTGAAACGACGAGCCCCTACCCCTGGTTCCTCTCCATTGCGTGACGCTGATACCACCCAGCCACCTCACGACCTGCGTTCCGGAGCTGATCGCGAACCTCGCCGGCGCCGAGGGTGACCTGCACGGCCCCCGCCTCGGCCTCGTGTGCGCCAGCGACAATGGCCACGGGGGTGGCGTCGGCAAGCTCCAGGATTGACCCGACGACCTTCCCATGCAGCGACTGATCGTCGAATTTGCCTTCCCCGGTGACGATCAAGTCGGCGTCCGCGCCAACGCCAGCGGACTGTGCCACGACTTTCGCGCCGGGAAGGAAACACACTTTGGGTTCGCCATAGATCAGGCTGGATAGCCAGGTAATGCCTATGCCAATGCCACCAGCGGCTCCCATGCCAGGAGTGCTCGGATCAACGCCAGTGACCTGGCACAGGTGGGCGAGGCCACGATCAAGTTTTTCGACGTCCCCCGCGTCCGCTCCCTTCTGCGGAGCGAAGATTGCGGCCGCACCACGCGGGCCAGTGGCGGGATTGTCCACGTCGCTGAGCAGCACCCACTCAACGCCCGCGGCGGGAATGTTCAGCATGGCAGTATCGATCGTTTCAAGCTGGGCTAACGATCCGCCGCCCTGGGGCAAAGTTTGTTGCTGTGCATCGAGGAGCTGCGCCCCCAAAGCGACTAAGATGCCGGTGCCTCCGTCGGTGGTTGCGGTGCCACCGAGGCCAAGAACAATTCGGGTCGCCCCGCGGGATTGAGCATCCGCAATCAGCACTCCGGTTCCGTAGGTATCCGCAATCAGTGGGCGGTGATCCTCCACGAGCGTGATACCGGATGCCGCGGCTGCATCGATATAAGCCGTGGCACTGGCGGAATCAAAGCGGTAGGTGGCCTCAATGAGGGCACCGTTGGCGTTCGTCGTGGGAAGGGTAATGTCCTGGCCTTGAAATTTGGCGGCAGTTCCCTCGCCGCCGTCTGCCATGGGCGCGAGAGTGATCTCGCAATCGAATGCCTCAGCGATACCTTCTGCTAGATATTCTGCTGCTTCTTCGGCGCTTGCGGTGCCCTTGAAAGAGTCGGGCGCAACAATGATGTGGGGGCGGTGCTTCATTGGCTCATAGTCTCATACCGCGCCGATGAGATGAACCTTCGAAGGTGAAAAATATGTCCTTCGAGTTTCATCTATCTATCTATCGGCTTATAGTTAATCAGGTACCTGAGCCACTCCAGGTGGTGAGTCAACAAGATTGGATCGAGCATATGGCGATTGAAGAAAAAGTTTCAGCTATTTATGACGAGTTGCTCAAGCGCAATGCGGGAGAGCCGGAATTCCACCAGGCAGTGGCGGAGGTGCTTGATTCCCTCAAAATCGTTTTGGAAAAGGACGCTCACTACGCAGACGATGGTCTGATTCAGCGACTCTGCGAACCTGAGCGCCAGCTCATCTTCCGCGTTCCGTGGACCGACGATGAGGGCAACGTGCACGTGAACCGCGGTTTCCGCGTCCAGTTCAACTCCGCGCTCGGCCCCTACAAGGGCGGTCTGCGCTTCCACCCGTCGGTGAATTTGGGCATCATCAAGTTCCTCGGATTTGAGCAGATCTTCAAGAACTCGCTGACGGGACTTCCTATTGGCGGTGGCAAGGGTGGCTCCGACTTTGACCCCAAGGGCAAGTCGGATCGCGAAATCATGCGCTTCTGTCAATCCTTTATGACTGAGCTGTACCGCCACATCGGTGAGTACCGCGACGTGCCTGCCGGTGACATCGGCGTTGGTGGTCGGGAAATTGGCTACCTCTTCGGGCAATATCGCCGTCTAGCAAACCAGCACGAATCCGGTGTGCTCACCGGCAAGGGCCTGGCGTGGGGTGGCTCTCTGGTGCGCACTGAAGCTACCGGCTACGGCTTGGCATACTTCACCCAAGAGATGCTCAAGCACCACGGTGAGTCTTTCGAGGGTAAGAAGGTCATCGTTTCCGGCTCCGGCAACGTGGCCATCTACGCCATCCAGAAGGTTCAAGAGCTCGGCGGCACCGTCATTGCCTTCTCCGATTCAGGAGCGTGGGTGGAATGCCAGGATGGCGTGGACGTTGACAAGCTGCGCGAGGTAAAGGAAGTTCGCCGCGAGCGCGTCTCTGCCTACGTTGATGAGGTAGAGGGCGCGGTGCTGCACAACGACGGCTCCATCTGGGATTTGCCCTGCGACGTCGCCCTGCCGTGCGCCACCCAAAACGAGCTCAACGGTGATCACGCCCGCACCCTCGCCGATAACGGTTGCTCCTACGTAGCTGAAGGTGCCAATATGCCTTCCACCGCAGACGCCATTGAGGTTTATCGCGAGCGTGGCATCCACTTCGGCCCCGGCAAGGCGGCAAATGCCGGTGGCGTTGCTACCTCTGCGCTGGAGATGCAGCAAAACGCCTCGCGTGATTCCTGGACCTTCGAGTACACCGATGAACGCCTCCGCGAGATCATGATCAACATCTTCAAGACCTGTGCTGCTACCGCCAAGGAATACGGGCATGAGGGTGATTACGTGATCGGCGCGAACATCGCAGGCTTCAAGAAGGTTGCCGATGCAATGTTGGCTCAGGGCATCATCTAGCTTTGAAGCATTACCGAATCGCACCGCGCAGGCGGTGCGATTTTTTCTATGCAAAAGGCCCTCCCTAGGCGCAACGCGGGTTCTAAGATCTGAGTGCTCTCTCAATCCCGAATGGACGAACATGCGGATTTCTGAGAGCAAAATCTGCGTCACGGCGATGTCGGCACTAAAAGTGGCAGCGCTTTCGCTGCACCTGCCAGAGGCTGCGGCGGCCCCGGGTCGCCCGTGCCGAGCTGAGTGGAGCATTGGACCGGTATGGATCAGCAGCTTGAGGCTGTGCGAACGCCCCCAGGCGCGATCGCGGCAACGAAGCAGCACCCCAGTCCTCAGGGGGCAAATGGATCGTGCGTGCCGAAGCCAAACGAGAACCCGGTGGTGCTTATTCATAGAATGACTTCCAATTTGTACTCCACCTTTGGGGCCATTGCGCCCCTGTTGGAGCAGCAAGGCAAGCGCGTGTTCGCGATGAACTACGGCTATTACGGCGAAGAGCTTCACGGATCTTCTGCCACGCAGCTTGTGCCTGGCTTCTACGGTTACGCCTCGTTGAATGATTCGCTTGCTCAGGTTTCGCGCCAGATTGATTTGGTCAAACAGCACACGGGAGCGCAGAAAGTAGATTCGGTCAGTTGGTCGGTCGGTAGCTCCCTCGCTACTGCCTACGTTAAGCAGGTGTGCGCCGAAGGTGTCGGCACTGTTGTATCACTCGACGGGGTGCTGCGGGGAACAACGATGCTTTGATTGTCAACGCTCTTGAACGGCCTCGCTGGGGCTGGGGTGCCAATTGAAGAGATTCTCGGGGTAACGGTGGGGCCTGCTGGCAATGACCTGCTCGGAGGCTATGGTTTCATGGCTGCATTGACCGATAGTGAAGTGGAGGTTCCGGGTCAGCACTAAGTCGCCATTTCTACTCGTTAGGATGAATCCGCAACGCCCCTCAAGGCAACGCAATTCCGCAATGGCGACTCTGTCAACCACCTGAATCAAGACGGATGTGAGCAGGATAAAGTAGACCATTTGGGCACGCCCCTATGAGGATCGCGCCATCGTGTTGAATGCGAAAGCCCTCGGGTCTGATTTGGCGTTGCCCTGCACTGCCAATGTTGGACCTCTGGCCGGACTTTCAAGCTGAGTGATGCATTGACGCTGCACAATCCGGGAACTACCCCCGATTGTGCAGCATTTTGTTTTCCGATAGCGAAGCCACAACTTCACTATGTGCTTTCGGTCACAGCAGGGGCTATGGGGGCTACGATGCAAGAAGCTTTGCTTTTGCTAGCATTGACAAGAAAATTATTTGTGTAAAACCTGACGGGGGTTCACCGCACCCTATTAGATGAGAACTATCCAAGACAAGGAGTTCTCATTATGCATTTTCGATACTCCCGCATGATCGCAGTCGTCCTGAGTATGGCGGTGTTCTTCAGTCCGAGTGCGCGCGCGCAGGATGTTGTGGCGCCGTGGACGGGTATGGGTCAACATCGAGAAGCGGCTTCTTCATTGCCGCAAGGAGCTGCAAGGTCATCGATCCATCCATACGCAAGCCCTCCCGGTGCCAACGTCGAGTGTGCTCATCGTGGCCAGCCGCCGGTGATCTTGTTGCACGGGATGTCCTCGAACGCCTACGCGGCGTTTTCGCAGATCTCTCAGGCCTTGCATCGAGAAGGGCGGTGTGTGTTCGCAATCAATTACGGCTATTACGGAGCAGATCGGCATTCCATGGCTGGCCGACTTCCCGGGTTTTTCGCGCTAGCGCCGATGGAAGATTCGCTCCAAGAAGTCTCACGCCACATTGCAATGGTGAAAGAACATACCGGCGCGCAAGAGGTTGACTTGGTGGGCTGGAGCGAGGGCGGCGCGCTTGCTGCCGCGTATGCAAAACGAAACGGTGGGCATGATGTGCGCAACGTCGTAACGCTCGCCGGTGTGCTCAGGGGAACCTCGGCGCTTGGGATGTCGAACTTGGAGCAGCAGCTACTGGCTGCGGGAATGCATCCCAATGTCGCGATTGATTCGATGCTCGGTCCTGCTGGGAATGATTTGCTGGCGGGTTCGGCGTTCATGAACGAGCTGATTGATGGGGCGGTAGAAGTGCCCGGCGTTCATTACACAGCAATTTCCACGCTCTACGATGAGGCGGCAACACCGCTGAGTGCCACCCAATTTTCCGGCGGCGACCACAGAAACATCGTGTTGCAAGAAGGCTGTCAAGCAGACCGGGTGGATCATCTCGGCATCGTTTACGATCAGCGTGCCATTGCCTTTGTGTTGCAGGCGGTGGGGGAGCGGGCCGTTGTGCCTTGCGGAGAGAACTTTGGCCCGATTCCCGGGAAGTCCTAGGCTCACCGCAGTGCGCAGAGCGACGGGTGTGTATCAGGTGTGAATGTATTGCTCGCTACGACACGCGAGCCACCTGCGGTAAATGCGTTCGCGCCCGTTTACCATGGAGGCATGTACCGCGTATTTGAAAGCCTTGATGAACTCGTCCAAAATGTTGAGCAGGCCTATGGCGTTCCCATGACTTCCAATTGCATGGTGCCGCGCAATGAAATGCTGGCGCTGCTGGACGATCTGCGTAACGCCCTGCCGGTTGAATTAGATGACGCTCAAGACGTGTTGGATCAGCGCGATGAAATTATCCGGGGCGCCGAAGAACGCGCGCACGAAACCATCACCCAGGCGAGCACCGAGGCTGCAGATTTGGTTGAGGGGGCGCGCCAGGATGCCGATGCGATGGTGGCCGATGCTGAAGATCGCTCCCACGCGGCAGTGGCGAAGGCTGAAGATGAAGCGAATCGTATTGTCGGCGGGGCGCGTCGTGAAGCTGAAGATACCGTGGCAAGGGCTCAGGCTGAGGCAGATCGACTGGTGAAGAAGGGCAACGAGCAGTACCAGCGAAGCGTCGATGAAGGACTTGCCGAACAGCACCGCCTGGTCAGCGAGTCGGAGGTAGTGCGCCGCGCAGACGAGGAAGCGCACCGCATTGTCGATGCAGCACACGCGGACTCGAGTCGCCTACGTCAGGAATGCGACGCCTTCGTAGAAAACAAGCTGGCCGAGTTCGAAGAGGCTCTCTCAGCTACCTTGCGAACCGTGGCGCGAGATCGCCGTGCGTTGCGCAGTGGAGCCGGTGCTTCTGGAACGCGAGGCTACGAGGGGTAGACTCTTGCGGTGATGAAAAACCAAACTTCACCGTTCGTATTTGAGGTCGGGACAGTCCTGCGCAGTGGCCTGATGGAGGTTCGTCAGCTGGAAGGCGATACGCCTGTTCGGATTGGTCCCGAAATGATTGCCGTTCCTGAAGGCGCGCCGGTAAGCGTTGAAGCGCGCCTGAATCCGTTGGGTGACGCGATTATGGTTGATGCCAGTCTGGATGCTCAACTGTCTGGGCAGTGCGTGCGCTGCCTTGCGGAACTCAGCCCTAAGGTTCACCTCGAAGTTCAGGAGGTATTCGCAGCCGACGAGGACTTCATTCAAGGCGAAGACGCGGAGGAAGCCGAGGAAACCCCTCTCATCGAGCATGACACCATCGATCTGACGCAGTTGTTCCTGGATGAAGCGGGACTGAACTTGCCTTTTAGTCCAGTGTGTGAGGGCGAGTGCGAGGGCGACGTACCCGAACCGGATACTGAAGATGAGGTTCGTGACGTTCGCTGGGCGGGATTGGAGAAGTTTCTGTGAGCCGTAAGCGCAAAAAGGCTCCCGAAGTGCAACTCCCGCAGTTCGGCGATGTCGATTGTTCTCCGCTGCTGCAAGCATTTGGCGTGACGTTGCCCGAGGATCTGCTCGAGCTCGCGCTCACGCATCGCTCCTACGCAAATGAGCTGGGATTCTTGCCAAATAACGAACGCCTTGAATTCCTGGGTGACGCGGTGCTCGGACTGTCCGTTGCTGGCAGGCTTTTCGACGTCTACCCGTCGCGCCCCGAGAGTGACATCTCCAAAATGCGCGCTAGCATCGTGAGCCGTTATGCCTTGGCTGAGGTGGCTCAGGAAATTGGTCTGGGTCAGTATGTTTTGCTGGGTAAGGGTGAGTTGCTCACCGGAGGACGCGAAAAGGCCTCCATCTTGGCCGACACCATGGAGGCCATGATCGGTGCGATCTACCGAGCTCATGGTTTTGAGGTTGCGCGGGATGCCGTGCTGCATCTGTTCGAATCGCGTATCCAGCACGCCAGTGCCGAAGATCGACACCTGGACTGGAAGACATCCCTTCAAGAGCGCCTAGCGGAGTTGAAGTTCCCCGTAGCGCGCTATATCGCGGAATCCATCGGACCTGACCATGAGCGCGTGTTCACCTCGCGGGTCATGGTGGGCGAACATGAGCTTGGCAGCGGTACTGGTCGTTCTAAGAAAGCGGCAGAACAGTTGGCGGCGCAGCAGGCTGTGGATGCTTTGGGGCACGTGGAGCTGCAGCAAGAGGTTGCCCGTAGTTTGATCCAGGAGTGACAAGGTTGAGGAAGTGACGTATGCCACTTTTGGTGGCAATGTTGTTCCAATGCATAGAAATTGGGGTCTGGACGCTAGGATGCTGCTCATGGAAAGTGTCCAGACGTTCATTTCTGACGTAATCAATGACAAGCTGTGGCTCGTAATTTCGTTCCTGTTGCTTGGCGCCGGTATCTACTTCGGCGCGCGCACCATCGTTGTGCAACTTCGCATGATCCCCGAGATGTTCCGTTCCGTTGGTGAAAAGCCTGCTCATGGCCAGACGGACGAGAAGGGGATTAGTGCTTTTAAAGCCTTCACAATTTCTGCGGCTTCGCGCGTGGGCACCGGCAACGTCGCCGGCGTGGCCGTAGCAATCACCGTGGGCGGTCCAGGAGCAGTGTTCTGGATGTGGGTCATCGCCGTCATCGGTGGTGCTACTGCGTTCGTGGAGTCCACGCTCGCGCAGCTATGGAAAACGCGAAACGCCGACGGCTCCTATCGAGGCGGCCCCGCCTACTATATGACTCGTGGACTGAATGCCCGCTGGCTTGCGGTTGTCTTCGCCTTCGCCATCACCTTCACCTACGGCTTCGTGTACAACTCGATCCAGTCGAACTCCATTGCGGAATCCATGAGCGAATCCTTCGGGCAGGACGCTATGTGGTTCAAAGTAGCGATCGGCGCAGTTTTGGCGTTCATCACCGCCTTGATCATCTTCGGTGGTGTTCAGCGTATCGCCGACTTCACTCAGGTGATCGTCCCCGTCATGGCCATTGCCTACGTGGTGATCGGCATTCTGGTGGTCGCTTTGAACATCAAAGAAGTGCCGGGCATGATCGGCGAAATCGTCGGTAGTGCACTGGGCTTCCGGGAAGTAGCTGGCGCAACTCTCGGTCAGGCGTTCCTCATGGGCATGCGTCGTGGCCTGTTCTCCAACGAAGCCGGCGAAGGCTCCGCTCCAAACGCCGCGGCAACGGCAACGGTGTCGCACCCAGTGAAACAGGGTTTGGTGCAAACACTCGGTGTGTACTTTGACACCATCCTGGTGTGCTCCATTACCGCCTTCATAATTTTGCTGAATAACCCCACCTATGGCGAGGAAGTTCAGGGTGCCACCCTCACCCAGCAGTCCCTGGCCGCGGAAGTTGGTGGTTGGGGCGTGCACTTCATCACCATCATCTTGTTCTTCCTGGCATTCTCCTCGGTGATCGGCAACACCTATCTTGCTCAGGCAAACATCGAATACTTCACCGAATCCAAAGCCGTCATGGCAACCTTCCGCTTGGTTGTGTTGGCTTGTGTGTTTCTTGGTGCCATCGGATCTGTGCCACTGGTATGGGCACTTGGCGATACATTTGCGGCCATCATGGTGCTGATCAACTTGATCGCCATTGTTCCGCTGGCGGGTATTGCGGTGAAACTTTTGGCCAACTTCTCCGCCCAAAAAGCCAAGGGCTATGATCCGATCTTCCACGAGGACATGCTTCCCGGCATCAAGAACGTCGAATGCTGGGATGGCTCTGATCCCGTCACTCACCGTGATGGGCAGATCGTGAGGTCGGTCTGATGCAATCACGTCTCACAGCATGGGTGCATGGGCATGTCCAAGGTGTTGGCTTTCGTTGGTGGACCTACAGCCAAGCGAAGGCGTTGGGGCTGCACGGCTCTGCTACCAACCTTTCCGATGGTCGAGTCTGTGTCGTGGTTGAGGGCGAGCGCGAACAGTGCGAGGCGATGCTGCAAGCCCTTTCGCAACCGGATCGCACCCGGCCCGGCAGTGTTGACACGGTGATTGAACGCTGGAGCGAAGCTAAAGGAGTTCGGGGTTTTGAAACCCGCTAGCTGCAAGAAGCTCTGCTAAAATCCCTCGGGTGTATTTGAAGTCGCTGACGCTAAAAGGATTCAAGTCCTTCGCGTCGGCGACTTCTTTGAAGTTTGAGCCAGGAATTTGCGCGGTTGTGGGGCCAAATGGCTCCGGTAAATCGAATGTTGTGGATGCGCTGGCATGGGTCATGGGCGAACAAGGCGCCAAGACTTTGCGTGGCGGGAAGATGGAAGATGTCATCTTCGCGGGGGCAGGTGAGCGCAAGGCCCTTGGCCGCGCCGAGGTCACGTTGACCATCGATAACGCCGATGGCGCGCTGCCTATTGAGTACTCAGAAGTATCTGTGACGCGTCGAATGTTCCGCGACGGTGCCAGCGAGTATGAAATCAACGGACACCGCGCACGCTTGATGGACATTCAAGAGTTGTTGTCTGATTCGGGCATCGGCCGGGAAATGCACGTGATTGTGGGGCAAGGCCGCCTGGCGCAAATTCTGGAATCGCGCCCAGAAGATCGCCGCGCTTTTATTGAAGAGGCAGCGGGCGTGCTCAAGCACAAGCGCAGGAAAGAGAAGGCGCAGCGCAAACTCACCGGCATGCAGGCGAACCTGGACCGCCTGCAGGACCTCACGGACGAACTGCGCAAACAACTAAAGCCACTGGCACGCCAGGCTGAGGCCGCCAAGCGTGCGGCGACGGTGCAAGCCGATGTTCGCGATGCACGTCTGCGCCTCGCCGGGCACCAGCTCAGCACCTTGTTGGCGGCGCATCAGGCACAGAACGAGTCCTTGCAATCCGCCACCGAATCTCACGAAGCGTTGCGTTCACAGATGGAGTCGGCAACTCAGGCGCTCGCAGAGGTTGAGGTTGTCAGGCTGGAAATCCAGCCTCTGGCGG
Organism: Corynebacterium gerontici; assembly: GCF_003813985.1. Classification (NCBI taxonomy): domain Bacteria; kingdom Bacillati; phylum Actinomycetota; class Actinomycetes; order Mycobacteriales; family Corynebacteriaceae; genus Corynebacterium; species Corynebacterium gerontici. The sequence goes on along the minus strand of NZ_CP033897.1, from coordinate 1,486,486 downwards.
AACAAGCGCAGCAGCGGTGGTTTGATCTTTCGGCGCTGAATGAACGCATCGCTGCCACGCTCAGAATCGCAACCGAGCGGGCAGAGCACGTGCAGGAAACACCGTTTCGCGGTGAAGACCCGGAGGCGCTGAAGCTCAAGGCTGAGCAAGCAGAAGAAGAGTACGAACGCCTCGAGGAAACCGTTGAAGTAGCTGAAGAGCGGCTTGAATCGATCCGGGAGGAACTCGAAGAACGCGAGGAGGTAGCCACTCGGGCCGATCGTGAGCACATGGCTCAGGTTCGTGCGGTTGCCGACCAACGTGAAGGCGTGGTGAGGCTGGTTGCCGCGCAAGAGTCCCAAGAACAACAACTCCAGGCAGCGCTGGAAGAAGACGCCCGTCTCCAGGAGCAGCTCGAGGAGGAACGCCAGCGGGTTCGCCAGGCAAAGCGCGAACATGAGTCAGTGGTCGCCCCCGGTGAACTAGAGCTGGAGCCCCTGCAGCAGCGAGTGCTTGACGCCAACGCCGAGGCCAAAGCCGATGAATCGAGAGTAGAGCAACTCCGCGCGCAGCGCAGTTCTTTGGAACGAGAGCAATCGAGCTTGGAAGCAAAGATTGACACACTGCAGGCGAACGCGCCCGGGGCGAAAGTCGAGGGTAATTTTGTGCCGCTGGCGCAGGCGTTACGCCCCAAACCGGAGGTACAGGTGGCGTTATCCGCCGCGCTAGGGGCCTTTGCGGATGCGGTCGTGGGCGATCCCGGTTCGCAATCATGGGAAAATGTGGCTCGCACGATCGTCGTCAAGAAAGAGCAGGCCAGCGCTTGGACCATCGATGCCTCCTTGCCTACGGGAGCGACGTGGCTACTCAACCACGTCACTGTGGACGATCAAGTAGGTGCAGCGGTGTATCGACTGTTGGCTGACGTTGCCTTGGCTGAGTCACTCGAACAGGCAGCAAGCATTGTCGAGGCGGAACCTCGATTGCGGGCAGTCACCTGCCAGGGCGAATTGTGTGGTCAAGGATGGGTGCAGCTTGGCAAGGGGGAGCGAACCTCCGTTGATGTTGCAGCTCAAGTGTCGCAAGCGCATGAGCAATTGGCAGCAGCGAGCGCTGCACTTGCCGAACTTGGCGGCGTATTCGAAGGCGCTCTGCAAGCGGCGGAGGATTCTCGTGTTGCCCAAGCCCAAGCCCAAGCCTCGTTGCGTGAAGCACAAGAGCGGGCACGTGCGGCGAAAGTGCAACGGCAGCAATCGGCTCGGCGTTTGGAACAGCTTGAGGCGCAGTTGCGCGGCACCCAACAACGCGCGGAGAAGACACAAGCACGCGTTGAGACGTTGAGGGCCCAAGGAGAAGAGCTCGCTGATCGTCTGAGCAGAGTAGAGGAAATCGAAGACGAGCCTTCCACCGCAGCCCGCGACGAAGCAGCCGCAGCGTTGGCACAAGTGCGCGCGATGGAAACTGAGGCGCGCCTGCACCTGCACTCTGTTCAGGAACGCGCCGAGCAGGCTCGCGGGCGTGGTGAGGCCCTGCGCCGGAGAGCACAGGCTGAACTCCAGGCTCAGCAGCAGCACGAACGTGAACAAGCACGGCGGCGTCAGCGCCTGCATTTGGCCCGCACCGTCGCACGTCTTGCCACCGACGTGCGGGAGCGAACCGCTGTTGCATTGGAACGCGCAACTGAGCAGAGAAATGCGCTGCAGGCCAAAGCACAGGAAACACACACGGCGGAACTCAAAGCGCGCCGCGATCTCGATGCTGTCCGTGAGCGGCTAGACAAGGCGGCTCAGCGCAAGCACGCGGCTGAGCTGAGCACCCAAGAAGCCCTCGTTCGCCTGGAAGAGGCGCAAACAAAGCTCAGTGAGGTCACCGGCATTCCCGCGAGCACGATCATTGAGGATTTCGCCCCGGATGACAGTTTCGACGTCAAGGCGGAACAGCAGCGACTCAAACAAGCGGAACGAGACTTGCAGTCCTTAGGCAAGATCAATCCTTTGGCGCTCGAGGAATTCAAGGCGCTTGAGCAACGCTATGAGTTCCTGTCTACGCAATTGGCTGATGTGGAACAGGCTCGAAAAGATCTTCGCGGCGTCATCGAGGACGTTGATGCGAAAATCTTGCAACTGTTTACGGACGCCTGGCGTGATGTGGAAGCAGAGTTTCCGAAAGTGTTTGCCACACTGTTTCCCGGTGGCGATGGCAGACTCGTGCTCACGGATCCCCACGACTTGCTCACCACCGGCATCGAGGTAGAGGCGCGTCCGCCGGGCAAGAAGGTCAAGAGGCTGTCCTTGCTTTCGGGCGGCGAGAAGTCGCTGACGGCTTTGGCCATGTTGGTGGCGATTTTCCGCGCGCGTCCGAGTCCCTTCTATGTGATGGATGAGGTGGAGGCCGCACTCGATGACGTGAATTTGCGCCGGCTGATCGCACTTTTCGAGGAACTGCGCCAAGATTCGCAGCTCATCGTGATTACACACCAGAAGCCGACGATGGACGTCGCTAATGTTTTGTACGGAGTGACCATGCGCGGCGACGGCGTGACGCGAGTGATTTCACAACGAATGTCGCGCGCGCCGGGGGCAGACCGGTAGTGTTACACCGTTGCTATCGCTGCTTAGTGGAAAGAAGGTGCATGTAATGGGAGCGCAAGGCCACCCGATTGCTGATCTCAACGACTCGTTGCTGGGCTGGGCCTCACAGTCTGAGCTGGAGTTTTCCCAGCGTTTGGGCGGCTTGGATATTGTCGCTGACCTCGATTTGGCTAGCGATGAGCTCGAGCGCATTGAGCGCCTCTACGGCATCTTTCTTTCCCGACAGCTCGCCGCCGGTGCCGAAATTGAGCCGCTGTTGCTGATCAGCCCTGCACTCACGCTGATGACGTTGTGCAATCGTGCATTTCAGCTTGTCGACGCCCCACGTTTCGCCGAGGAATACGCCGCCGGCTTGGGCATTGACGCGCAGATCGATCTGGAATCGATTGTGCCGCAGCTTTTCCAAAAGTTTGGGCTTGCGATGCCAACGGAGGACGTCGAAAAGCTTGCATGCCTGCACGCTGGTGTGTTGGCTAACGATGTGCCCGCGTTGCTGGAGGCGATGGATTTCGATGAAGCGTACCCGCCGCTTGTGCAAGAGCTTCAGGCGCTTCTGCCGGATGTTGCTGAGCGGATCTTGCACGGCGTTGCTGCGTTGCGCGATTTTGCAGTGGATCACCCCGCATCGTGGTACGACCGCGACCGCAGCGCACTGCCCGCTCTGCCCGCGCAAGTGGCTGAAGCGTTGGTAGCTGAGCTGAGGGAACGCCCCGTGGGCACGCGCGATCGTGCAAGTGCCGTGGGCGTGGCGAACAGAGAAATGCGCCCCCGTATCCTCTTTGATACGCAGCGTAATAAAGTTTGCCTGCGCCTGCCGGAACAGCGCGTGCCGCGGCATGCAGATGGCACCTTTGGGGAAGTGAATTGGCGCGTCAGTATCGAGGGCACCACTAAGGTCTATCGCACTGGCAATCCTTGGCACACCGCGAGTGGCTTCGCAGAGACGCTCGATGTGGCTATCGACCACCCCGTTCGTGAAATTACCGTGCAGGACCTCTCCAACGGCATTACCTGGACTGTGTCGGTGTTGGGCGATGACGCTGCGCTGCTGTTCACCACGCGCGGTGCGAACATGAGTGACAAAGCCTCGCTGCACTATGAAACCTTGCTGGTGGTGGCTCCCGCTGACGCCACGGTGAGCGATGTTGTTCATGGCGGAGAGCTTGAAGCCACCGATACCCAAGGCTTGAACTGGGAAGGCTGGACGGTTCGAACCCTCGACCTTACCCACGCTTCATCCTTGGCGGTGACGCAGGTAGGGCACACCCCTCGCATGGAACTAGTGCGAAGTGTGGATACTCGCCAGCGGGTGAAGTTCCTTGCCCCGGAGCCGGTGAGCTACTTGCACTCCGCAGGGGGGCTTCGAGTGCACGAGTCCTCATTGATCGCGGAGTTTCCCCCCACGCCTTCCGGCGCTGAGGAAATCTGGCAGCTTTCCATCTCCTCCTACGCGGGCGTTGGACACGCGGGTGAGGAAGTAGCAGCCCCCGAGCCCCTCGAGATTCCAGCAGAAGGTGGAGCCTTCTCGGTGTTCGATCCAGACCTCTATGATGCGCCATGGGTTGGCGAGTACCTGGTGCGCATCCGCGGGCCGCGCAATGAATCCTTCCGCCACGAGTTCGCAATTGTCGAAGGCCTGCGCGCTGCCATCACCATGCAGGGCGTGAGCAAGCAACTACGTATCCCGACCGCGGGCGGTTTGAGTGAGACTTCCCTCCAAATAAAACCCGGCTCGAAGCCTTTCGACGTCACACCGCGGCACATCATCGTGCCCACGAACGCCGCGAGCGCGCAGTGCGTGGTGTCTACGGAGGAAGGCGATCAGCTCCCGCTTCGTTTCACCCCCGCACGACTCACCTTCGAACTTCCCACGGTGAGCGAACCCGCGATGTGGCGCGCGCGAAGGATGCAGCTCGACCCCACAGATATAGCGATGGGAGGGCAGCTGCGGGTCCGCACGGGCACCGCAATGGTGGATCCAAAGGTGACGGTGCGCAATCACCACGGTTCCCCGCTGAAAACGGCGAAGCTGCAAAGCGAAGATCAGCTCACCTATCAGGTGCCTCTGGCTCAACTTGCCGGGCAATCGGCAAAGCTGCCAGCAGGCAGAGTGGATCTGGAATGGACCGACCCCACGGGCACACGGATCTCGGTGGCGATCGCTGATGTTGCTGCCAAGAATCGGCCTTCAATTGAATTACTCGATGGTGTGATTTACTGCGATGCCGAGGCGATTTGGGTTTGGCCACTGACTGCGCCCTGGGAACCAGCTCGTGCGTTTGAGCTGGATCAAGGCAAGGTTGCGCTGCCTGATAGCTATATCGGTGCTGGTGATCTGGCAGTGCAGTCCTTCGCGCTGGACCCGTTCATGACCCTCATCGCCCCAGTGGCACCAAGCGAACAGGCGCAGCGCATTGAACAACCGGGATTCTTCGAAGGCGCGGACCCCAGCCTCGGGGAACTCGCAGCATTCTTGGCTGGTGAACAAGAACATGCGCCACACGATTCATCAATCATGCCGGTGCTGTGGGATATGGTTACCACCGGTGTTGCGGTGGGAGAATCCGCCAAGGCTGTACGTGCGGTGTTCTCGGCGCATCCTTCTGCGGCTTTGAGTGGGCTTTCTGCATCGTTGGTTCCAGCGCATCGTCAGCCGGGGCGGGTTGTGGAATCTGGTTTGGTTCGCGCCAAGTTCGGGCTTGCCGACGATCTCACGCCGCACCGGGTACCGTGGATCGGCACCCTCGAATTGCTCGGCGCTTTGGCGGAGGGGCACCCCGCCCGGCCGCTGTTGAAGCAATTGCGCAATCTTGCGGGTGAGAATCTCATCACCGCGTTGCAGACGGCTCGCGACACCACCTTAGATTCTGCGTGCATCGACAAATCCACTGTCGCGATCGCCGGCATGGACGCAGCCCAGCAGGAAGCACTGTTAGAAATGTTCTTCTCGCGCTCCAAGATCGTCCCGGGCTTGCTCATGGACGACGCCACGAGGTTGCTGGCGGTGTTTGAAACATTCAATCATCGTGAAGAACTCAAGCATTTGCTTTCCGACGAAGGCCTCATCAAGGCTGCCGTAACCCTGCTGAGGACTTTGCGTAGTGCAAATAAGCAGTTGTACGCGATGGCTCGCGTTCGCTTTGACAAGCTCGATGGTGTGGACACGGATGCAAAAGACAACGTGTGGTCGCTTGCTCCGGTGGTGTCAATGGTGCTGGCTTTGGTGGCTCGTATGCAGGCCCATGGCATGATTACCTCCAACAAGACCTTGGACGCAGCAACGCCTGGTTGGGCAGCGATGGCCGATTTGGTTCCTGATCTTGTAACGGGTGACCTGATCTCTGCAGATGCAGTCGTGGTGGCGTTGCAACAGCCAGAACTGCTCTAAGCGCAGCGCTCGCCGGAGCGCCAAGGTGTGTTGCAGAGAAGTTTTTGCAACACTTGAGGGCATGAACATGACCTACGTAATCATCGCGGTTGTGCTGCTTTTGCTGGTGGTGGCTTTCATCGCCATCGGTCTGAAGCGCAAGAACACGAAGACCGTCAGCTTTGAAAAGCCCGAGCAAAAAGAGCTCACGCAGCAGGAAAAGTCCGGGAACTACCAGGTAAAGAGTGGTTTCAATTTCCAACCGGCTCAAAAGGAGCCGGTGCTTCGTGAACAGCCGGCAGAAGAAAATCAGCCTTTTGATCTTCCCGATGCATCACGTGAAGTTGAGTCCGAGCAGGCGCCCTTCGATTTGCCCGAAACTCCGCGTGAGTCTGAGGAAGAGGAGGCACCATTTGATCTACCGGCTTCGCAACGCCAGGAAGAAGAGCCTTTTGATCAGCCAGAGCCAGAGCTTGAGCAGACCTTCGAGGAGTTAGAAGAGTTCGAAGAGCCTCATGAAACTGAGCCTGAGCCAACACCGGCAGCGGTGGAGCAAGAGGCACCTGCCGAGGCCACAGAGCAGCAGCCTGCAGCGCCGGTAACGGAACCCGAGAAGCCGCGTGAAGAGATCGCTCCAGCAGCAGGACGCATCGGCAGGCTGCGGGGCCGACTTTCGCGCTCTCAGAATGTCATTGGTAAATCCGTGCTTGGCATGTTGACCGCCGGTGACCTTGATGAAGACGCCTGGGAGGATATCGAGGCACAACTGATCCAGGCAGATCTCGGTGTCAAGATCACCACCGAGGTTGTGGAGCAGTTGCGTGAAAAGATCGCAGAGCGCGGTGTAGAAAGCGAGGCGCAGGCCCGCGCGATGCTGCGCGAATGCCTGGTGGAGGCTTGTAAGCCGGAGATGGATCGCTCTATCAAAGCGATGCCTTATGAGGGCAAGCCAGCCGTGGTATTGGTGGTCGGTGTGAACGGCACGGGCAAGACCACCACTACCGGCAAATTGGCTCGCGTGCTGGTTTCCATGGGGCATAAGGTCACCTTGGGTGCGGCTGATACTTTCCGCGCTGCTGCTGCGGATCAGCTTGAAACCTGGGGGCGTCGCGTTGGAGCGAACACAGTTCGCGGAGCCGAGGGTGCCGATCCCGCCTCTGTTGCTTTCGACGCGGTAGCGCGGGGTGTTGAAGAGCAGGCTGACGTGGTGGTGATTGACACTGCCGGACGCTTGCACAATTCTTCGAACCTCATGGACCAACTTGGCAAGGTCAAGCGAGTGGTGGAAAAGAAGGCCAAGGTTGATGAGGTTCTCCTGGTACTCGACGCAACCACCGGTCAAAACGGGCTGACTCAGGCACGTATTTTCAGCGACGTCGTGCAGATTTCCGGTGTCGTACTGACCAAGCTCGATGGAACCGCTAAGGGCGGCATTGTGTTCCAGGTGCAAGATGAACTCGGCGTGCCAGTGAAGCTGGTCGGCCTGGGCGAAGGTGCGGACGATCTCGCACCGTTCGAGGTCGAGGGGTTCGTTGACGCCCTGCTCGGCTAGGAAGTGAAAATCCTGGACCTGGTGTCACCTTAACGAGTAAATGGTGACGCCAGGTTTTCCTTTCTCCTCATTTTTCTATAGTCTGATAGAAACCTTAATATCTATCATATGACAGTTTTGCGGGTTCGCTGACGAGCTGTTGTGAGGCAAGGAGTGTGAGCATGGATACCGGAAACGCTGCGTGGATGCTGATCTCTTGCTCCCTCGTGCTACTAATGACGCCTTCGCTTGCACTGTTTTACGGCGGCATGTCGCGTCAAAAATCGGTGCTCAACATGATGATGATGAGTTTCGGCGCCGCCAGTGTGGTGAGTGTGCTGTACGTGCTCTGGGGTTGGTCGATTTCCTACGGAGAGTCACTCTGGGGCGTGATCGGCAAGCCGTGGTCTGCTTTCGGGTTACGCGGAGTGCTTGATGTGCAGGGCGATCCCATCATAGGCAGCCACGGATATCCTTTGGTGATTGATGTTGCCTTCCAACTCACCTTCGCCATTATCTCGGTGGCCCTAATCTCTGGCGCGCTAGCGGAACGAGTTCGTTTTAGCACCTGGATGGTGTTCGCCGGCTGTTGGGTAACCCTGGTGTACTTCCCGGTCGCGCACATGGTCTGGAATAAGGGGCTGCTCTCCGATGCTCAACACAGCCTGGCTTCCTGGATGTTCGGGAGTGAATCGGGCGCAGCGAACGTGGTTCCCATCGACTTCGCCGGGGGAGTCGTCGTGCACATCACCGCGGGCACCGCCGCCCTCGTGCTCGCCTTGGTGGTGGGGCAGCGTGCTACTTGGCCCCACAGGCCGCACAATCTGCCCATGGTCATGCTCGGTGCCTCATTGCTGTGGTTCGGATGGTTCGGTTTTAATGCAGGTTCAGCCTTCGCCGCTGATGGCTTCGCTGGCCTTGCGTGGATGAACACCACACTGGCGGCAGCGGTGGGAATGGCGAGTTGGTTGCTTGTAGAAAGGTTCAGAGACGGGCACGCTACCTCGCTGGGTGCTGCCTCCGGCGTGGTAGCTGGCCTCGTGGCTATCACCCCCGCAGCAGGAGTTGTGACACCGGTATCGGCGTTGGTCATCGGCGCTGGTGGGGGAGTCGTTGCCGCCTATGGAGTTGGCTTGAAATTCCGGTTCCGTTTCGACGATTCCCTTGATGTGGTTGGTGTGCATCTCCTTGCTGGTCTCTGGGGCACATTGGCCGTTGGGCTTGCAGCGCACGGCAGAGGAATACTCAGCGGAGGCGGCCGCGAGGGGCTCAAGCTGTTGCTCATCCAGGCGATCATCGCGCTGGTCGCTATGGCGTGGTCGGCCATATGGAGCTTGCTCATCGCGATCACGCTCAAGAAAACCATGGGCTGGCGTGTGAACCGGGAGGCGGAGTACGAAGGCATCGACCAAACCTTGCACGCCGAATCTGCCTACGAGAGGTCTCACGATCGCTACGAGCGATAGACTATTGAAAACAGTTGATGCACAAGGAGCCAGGATGAAGCTGATCACCGCCATTATCAAGCCCTTTACGCTTGTCGACGTCAAAGACGCCCTGGAACAACTCGGCATCCACGGCCTGACCGTCACCGAAGTGCAAGGCTACGGCCAGCAAAAAGGCCACACCGAGGTCTACCGAGGTGCCGAATACGCCGTCGACTTCGTGCCCAAGCTCAAGCTCGAAGTGGTGGTCGACGATCAACTCCTCGACGACACGGTGGACGCCATCGTCGAATCCGCCCGTACCGGAAAAATTGGTGACGGCAAAGTGTGGGTCACCCCAGTAGAAGAGCTCGTGCGCGTGCGCACCAACGAGCGGGGAACATCAGCGCTTTGATGGCGCCGGGGGAACGTCGAAAAGCTGTGCAGGCCGAAGCTTTGGCCGTCACAGAGCACATCGACGTACCCGCAGGCTGCGCCCTCGCTGCAACTGGATCCCTCGCGCGCGCCGAAATGGCAGTGCACTCCGATTTGGACCTCATCTTGCTGTGTCCAGACGGCGTGAGCGTGCCCGAAACACTCTGGTACCCGATTTGGGAATCGAACTTTCGGGCCGACGTCGCAGTGCGCACGCCCGCTGAATGCTCGGAAGTGGCACAACAAGAGGTCACCGCTGCGCTCGGTGCGTTGGACCTAGTCCACCTCCGTGGCGACCAAGAACTCACGCACCATGCGCGCCAAGCAGTACTGCAACGCTGGCGAGTGATGCTCAACAGGGACCTCGGGCGAGTGGTCGATAGTGCAATCGGGCGATGGCGGCGCTCCGGATCCGTGGTCAGCATGACACGACCCGACATTAAAAACGGCCGCGGCGGCCTGCGAGACATCCAACTCATCCACGCACTTGCGCTGGGCAACGTGTGCAATCCAGCCCGTTTGGAGAAAGAGCAGGCGCTGCTGCTTGATGTGAGAACCCTTCTGCATCACAGCAGTCGTCGAGCACGAGACATTCTTGATCCCGAGTTCGCGGTGGACATCGCCATCGAGCTCGGCTTTAAGGATCGCTACGCACTTGCAACGCAACTCGCGCACCATGCTCGCACCATCGATGCTGCGGTATCCCAGGCGCTTCGGCAAGCCAGTGATCTGCAGCCACGAAGAATCGTCCGGGCGCGGCCTCGCAAGCCTATCGACGTCGACGTGGTGGAAGTACAAGGGCAAATCGCCCTCGCTAGAAACGCCCAAGTGCAGGATCCGTGGTTAGCACTCCGCGTCGGCGCCGCCGCAGCCCGAACCGGTCTCAGCATCGCCCGGAGCGTGTGGACACAACTCCAACACGCGCCAGCTCCGCCGGAACTTTGGCCAAAAAGCGCGAGCGCCGATCTCTTTACGTTGCTTGGATCCGCCGCCCACAGCACCGCTGTGATCCAGGAGCTCGATCAACATGGGCACTGGGAAGCCCTCATCCCTTGGTGGGGACACATTCGAGGAATGATCCCGCGAGAGCCCACCCATATTCACACCGTTGATCGACACTGCCTTGAAGTAGTCGCACTATGCGCGCGTCAAGGTGTAGATGTGCCACGCCCTGACCTCCTCGCACTAGCAGCGCTTTTTCATGACATTGCCAAGGGAACAGATCAGCCCCACGAAGCACTGGGGGCGCAGTACGTCCGTGCCATGGCCACCCGGTTGCAACTGCCATCAAGAGACTCCCAGGTTGTAGCCACACTTGTGGCCGAACACACCACTATCTTCCAACTCATCGCCGGGCGAGACCCAGAAGACCCGCAGCTTGCCCGAACCTTATTAGAGCGGCTGCACTTTGACCCGCTCACGCTGCAACTACTACACGCGCTGGTCGAGGCAGACTCGCAGGGAACCGGTCCCGGAGTGTGGACAACCATGCGAGCACACGCGGTCGCAAGTCTCGTGCACAACGCGAAAAGCATGCTCAGCAGCATCAGCCCGAGCGCGCCCGTTTTGCCGTACACGCAACCATTGGCCTTGATCCGTAGTCCGGAAAGTCCAAATGAAGCTCGAGTGCAGTGGACGGGGGAATACTTGCGAGCCATCGTTCGGCTGTTGGCGCTTGTTGCTGCGAAAAACTGGAACATTGTGGCGTCGACGGTCATCGTGGAGGAAGAGAAAGTTCGCGCCCAACTCGAAGTTCGCAACAATTCTGGCAGCACCTTCGATGCCGCCGAGTTCGTGCAGGCATATCATTCCGGCGTCTTTTCCGCGCTTCCCGCACTCGCGCCGGGAGCCGTAGCAACCGCCTGGCAAGACGATGTGCTGGAAGTTCGCACCCTGGATCGGCGAGCAGCGCTCGGCGCGCTCATCGGTGTGCTGCCGGAAGTGCGCTGGATAGATCAAGAGTTGCGCGGTACCACCATGATCGCCCGCTGCAAGTTCATGGCGGGCTTCGATCGTGCAAAGGTGGAACGTGACGTGACCCGGGTGCTCTCGAACGGCTACCATGGGTACGTTCAGCACTGACTTATTATCACCCCAGTGCGTGACGACTGAAGTTTTACTAAAAGCCAACGTGCAAGGAGCGAGCTAAACGTGTTTGAGTCTCTGTCAGATCGGCTAAGCGGTGCGCTTTCCGGCCTGCGTTCTAAAGGCAAAGTCACCGAAGCGGACATTAATGCTGTCGCACGGGAAATTCGCCTTGCTCTGCTGGAAGCCGATGTTTCCTTGCCGGTGGTTCGTGGATTTATCAAGCGTGTGAAGGAACGCGCGCTTGGCGTGGATGTGTCCAAGGCGCTGAATCCGGCCGAGCAGGTTATCAAGATTGTCGACGAAGAACTCACCCAGATCCTTGGCGGTGAAACTCGTAGGCTCAACTTGGCAAAAAATCCCCCCACGGTGATCATGCTCGCAGGTTTGCAGGGCGCAGGTAAAACTACGCTTGCAGGTAAGTTGGCACACCACCTTTCAAAGCAGGGGCACACCCCAATGTTGGTGGCGTGTGACCTTCAACGCCCCGGTGCTGTGCAGCAGCTGCAAATTGTTGGTGAACGCGCAGGTGTTCCCACCTTCGCTCCGGATCCCGGTACCTCGATCGATTCCAATGACCACGAGATGGGCACGTCCCACGGCGACCCTGTTGCTGTTGCTCGCGAGGGTATTGAAGAGGCGAAGCGTCGCCAGCACGACATCGTGATCGTGGATACCGCAGGCCGACTCGGCATCGACGAGACCCTCATGACGCAGGCGCGCAACATTCGCGACGCAGTCAATCCCGATGAGGTGCTCTTCGTGATTGACTCCATGATCGGCCAGGATGCGGTCAATACTGCTGAAGCCTTCCGTGACGGTGTGGACTTCACCGGCGTGGTGCTGACGAAGCTCGACGGCGACGCTCGCGGTGGTGCAGCACTGTCGATCCGTGAGGTGACGGGTAAGCCCATCATGTTCGCCTCTACGGGTGAAAAGCTGGAAGACTTTGATGTTTTCCACCCTGAGCGCATGTCCAGTCGTATCCTCGGCATGGGCGACATCTTGACTCTGATTGAGCAGGCGGAACAAAAGCTTGATCAGGAAGAAGCACTAAAGAACGCGCAAAAGCTCGGCAGCGGTGAACTCACCCTGGATGACTTCCTCAACCAGATGCTCATGGTGCGTCGCATGGGACCTATCGGCAACATTTTGAAGATGCTGCCCGGTGGCAAGCAGATGTCTCAGATGGCGGACATGGTGGATGAAAAGCAGCTTGACCGCATTCAGGCCATCATTCGCGGCATGACCCCTGCGGAGCGTGAAGACCCGAAGATTCTCAATGCTTCTCGACGCAAGCGTATCGCCAATGGTTCTGGTGTTTCGGTTGCTGAGGTCAACCAGTTGGTAGAGCGCTTCTTTGAGGCGAAGAAGATGATGAGCAAGATGTCTTCACAATTCGGCATGGGTGGCGGCACCCGCAGCGCCACGAAGAAGAAGGCCAAGGGACGCAAGGGCAAGAACGGTAAGCGCAAGCCAGCGAAAAATAAGCCACGTCAGCCGCAGATGCCCGGTATGCCCGGCATGGGTGGTGGCATGCCGGACATGGCAGAGTTGCAGAAGCTTCAGCAGCAAATGGGCGGCATGAAGTTGCCAAAGGGGATGGAGAATATCGACCTCGATAATCTCAACTTTGGTAAGAAATAGCAGCAGAGGCGGGGCACGAAACCAACATGGTTTCGTGCCCCGCCTTATTTGTGCCTAGCTCAACGCCTTGAAAGTTGGGCCTAAGCGTTGAATAAAGAGATCCGACATAGTGGAAGCGAAATGATCCGTGAGGTGATTATCGTCGCGGTAGACGTAAATATTGCCAATGATGGGATCGCAGGTATTAGATCTGCACAACACGTCGGAGAAATCGAGAGAAAGCGATCTGGAGTAAGCACCGAGCGGTACGTCAGCATCGTTGATAGGACTGAGTGTGAGATCTCGTCGGAAAGAGCAATTTTCTCGGCCACTCGCCACACAGAAGGTGGGGTAGAAGCTCAAGCCCTCATCGTCGACCACCCAGGGAGTGTCTCTGATGCCGATGATAGTACTGCCCATGCGGTCCAATGCATCCCACACCTCAACATAACCCTCCGGGGTGTAGTCAGTATTTTCCCAACCGGGACGGGTGGATGTGGTGACGACAACGTCAGGGGTGTTCTTCTTGAGATACTTGAGCACGGCCTTCGTCCATTCCACGCAGCCTTCCTTCAACCCATAGGTTGGCTCCAGGGTAGCCGCGCAGCCAGGGCGCAAAATGGTGCGGACGTTGAAATCGTAATGATCTGCGGCGGCCAGCAGCGGGGTAAACCACTGTTCCGCGTGTGATCCGCCAAAGAGCACCACAGTGTGACGAGCGTTAGGATCGCCGTAAATGCAGTCACTATCGTCTGCGTCACGCTTGGTCAACTGCACGTGATCCCAGCCGTCGTATTCGCGAGACAAACAACCATCCACAGCAGGTTTCGGCCACATTTGAAACGCAACATCCGCCGGTGGAATCGGCTTAATACCGTCGGGAACATCCGTGACATCTGGGGTGGAACGATCCTTGCTCGAACTCGAGCTCAAGGCACCGGGATGCTCCTTTAAATCAAAGTCCAAGGAACGCGCCTGGGCAATATGTTGCAGCTTCAGTGGCTGGATGCTGCCCACGGCACCCACCATGAGCGCAATACAACATGCACCAACCAGGCGCAGCCGAGACGCTCTCGACGTTGCCAAGGCGGCGCGTGTATCTGCCCACACAGACGTTTGCTTTCTGGGGCGTTGCTGCCGCGAGCGAAGCGGGAGTTCAACGCAGCGATAGCTGATCCACGCAACCAGCACCGAAACCGCTATGACCCCAGTGCCAAGCGCGATCGAGGGTTCTGGGTCTTTGAGGTACACGAGCGTAAAGATGAGGATCGGCCAGTGCCAGAGGTACAGCGAATAGCCAATATTGCCGAGCCACACGCAGATACGGGATCCCAGGAAGGCTCCGGTGAATGTGCGTTCGCGAGCGCCCAGGATCACCGCGAAGGCACCGAGCAAGGGCAAGAGCGTGCCTGGCCCCGGGAACACCTGCGCGCCGTCGAGCAGGAAACCAGTGCTGGCGATCGCGAGCAGTCCTCCGAAGGTGAGTATGCGCGCCAGCCAGCGGCGTATTGGTAGGTGAGGCACCACAAACGCCGCCAAGGCACCCGAGGTGAGCTCCCACGCGCGCGAGTAACTGGAGTAGTAATTCAGGCCCTGATTCTCGCCGTGCAATTTCGTGGCGTAGATGAAGGAGGCGACGGTGATGAGCGCGAGAATTGGCAAAGCGAGTTTGCCTACCGCGTGCGGTTTGCCAAACGCTCTCACTACGAGTGAACACAGGATGACCAACACGATGGCCACGAGATAGAACTGCCCCTGCACAGACATGGACCAGAGGTGCTGTAACGGGGAGGCGGTGTTGGAGGCAGAACGGTAATCAATGGATTGCTCCGCCAGTTTCCAATTCTGCGCATACAGCAAAGAAGCGGTGATCTGTTTGGCAATCGGCAGGGTATTGGTTTGCACGAAAGCAGTGGACGTTACGCCGACCGCTAGCAGGAGTGTCACCAGTGCCGGCACGAGGCGGCGGATAGTGCGCCAGAGTGGCCACAGTGGATTCAAGGATGCGTCCGGCAACGCGAAATAGCGCAGCAAACCGCCCAAGAAGAAGTAGCCGGAAAGGAAAAGAAAGACGTCCACGCCGCCAGAAACCCGCCCGACGTAAACGTGAAATAGCACCACGAGCGCAACAGCGACACCGCGGAGGCCATCGATCTCAAGATAACGTACTGATCGTTTGGAATCGGATGGCCGGGAACTCATGATATTCGACGTTAACCCGCCAAAGGCGCTGAAAAGAAATCACGGGGGGCGTCGATAAGCAATCTCACAGCAAAACGTGTATAGTACGTCAGGTTGCTTGAACGAAACGTTTGGCAAGCATGAGCAGACACCGCAAGCGTCTACGGTCGCCCGGTGGTCACCTGTTCAAAAGAAGTAAGGGATAAACCGGCTGTTTTCACCTAAAGCAGCGTCTGAATTTCCCCGTGACCAAAAAGCAAAGGACGTACATAATGGCAGTCAAAATCAAGCTGCAGCGCCTCGGCAAGATCCGCACCCCGCACTACCGCGTGGTCATCGCTGATGCACGCACCCGCCGCGACGGCAAGGTGATCGAGAACATCGGTATCTACGAGCCCAAGCAGGAGCCCTCGCTGATCAAGATCGATTCTGAGCGCGCTCAGTACTGGCTTGGTGTTGGCGCACAGCCCACCGAACCCGTGCTCGCACTGCTGAAGGTCACCGGTGACTGGCAGAAGTTCAAGGGCATCGAGGGTCAAGAAGGCACCTTGAAGGTTGCTGAGCCCAAGACCTCCAAGCTCGAACTGTTCAACCAGGCACTCGCAGAGGCCAACGAAGGCCCCACCGCCGAGGCCATCACCGAGAAGAAGCGCAAGGCTAAGGAAGAAGCAGAGGCCAAGGCTGCCAAGGAAGCTGAAGAGGCTGCCAAGGCTGAAGCTGCTGCCGAGGAGTCTGCAGAAGAGGCTTCCGAAGAAGCTGCTGAGTAATTCAGTAGCAAAAATGCCGCGACCAACTTCAGGTCGCGGTTTTTTTCATGTCCCGGGGTTGTCTCCTGGGCTTTCCACCTCGCAGCGAGACATAGACGCAAGAAGGCAGTGTTGCTCCACGCTTAGCGGCCGGGCGCCGGCTATCTACGTCGTGTGCATCTGCAGGGCGAGGACGGCGTCGGTGTTGGCTGCAACCCAGTGCGGTTCCATCTTGGGTAAATACAGAATCGAGCCGGGGCGAAGCGTCACCTCTCGGCCTTTCCAACCAAATTGCAATTCGCCTTCGAGGCACTGCACGGTAATCGGCCAGGCTGCCTTGTGTTCTTTGAGTGCCTGCCCATCGCGAAAGCGAAAGAGAATCACATTGCACCCTTCGGCTTCAAGGACGCGCTGCACGCTAGGCACTGCGCGTGATCCTGGCTCCGGTGCATCGGCAGCGCTGAAAAGACCAGGAATGTCGTGATGATCTGCGTCGCCGAAGGTTTCAGGGGTATTAGTCTGCATAACGCTTAGCCTAGTGGGGTTCGAGTGCTGCTAGGTTTAGGTGCGTGAATTCCAAGGAAGATCAAGTACAGATTGGTCGCGTGATCAAGCCCCATGGCATCCGTGGTGAAGTGGTGGTGGACCCAAGCACCGACGATCCTCACGGGCGTTTTGCCAAGGGGACGGTGCTTCGCGGAGTGCAGACGGGCAAGGAGCTGCAACTTACCGTGAAGACGATGCGCCCTCATCAACAGCGTCTGCTGATCAGTTTTGAGGAAACCCCGGGGAGAAACGAGGCAGAGCACATTCGCGGCTTGCGTTTTTACGCTGATCCTATCGAAGAAGATGAGGCATATTACGACCATGAGCTGGAAGGGCTGCGAGTGCTCAACGTTGGTCCCGTCAGTGCTGAGGAAGCGGAGGCTCGCGCTTATGAGGGGGCGACGCCGGAGCCGGAGGATATTGGAGCGGTGACCTCGGTACTACGCACTCCTGCCCACCGATTGTTGGTGGTGGGCCTGGATAACGGCGGTGAGGCGACGCTGCCGTTTGTGCACGAGATCGTACCCATTGTGGATTTGGACAACGAAGCAATCGTGATCACGCCACCCGATGGTCTTTTGGAGCTATAACCCATGGCACAGCGCATTGACGTGCTCAGCATTTTCCCCGAGTACATGGATCCTTTCCGCCACGCCTTGCTGGGCAAAGCCATCGAGCAGGGCATCTTGAGCGTTGGCGTGCACGATTTGCGGCAGTGGGCAACCGACAAGCACAAGTCCGTAGATGACTCGCCTTACGGGGGTGGCCCCGGCATGGTAATGAAACCGGAGATCTGGGGTGCAGCGCTTGACGACGTCGCCGCGCGCACAGGCCCGGCTGCCGCAGCCGATTTGGAATCCGCACAGCCACACTTGAACCGACCACGCCATGATGAGCTTCAGGGCGTGGAACGACATCGCTATCCCTCAGCGCCTGCCGATGAGCGTCCCCTACTAATCGTGCCTTCCCCTGCGGGTGTGCCTTTCAAGCAGGCGGATGCTCAGCGTTGGTCGAATGAACCCCACCTTGTGTTCGCTTGCGGGCGCTACGAGGGCATAGATCAGCGAGTCATTGAAGATGCGCGTCGCACCTATCGGGTGGAAGAAGTGTCCGTCGGTGATTACGTCCTGATCGGTGGAGAAGTTGCCACGCTGGTGATCGCAGAGGCCGTGGTGCGCCTCATCCCGGGAGTCTTGGGTAATCGCCAAAGCCACGAGGACGACAGCTTCTCGGATGGGCTGTTGGAAGGCCCTTGTTACACAAAGCCGAGGGTGTGGCGTGACCTTGAGGTGCCGGAGGTATTGCTTTCGGGGAATCACGAACTAGTGGCGCGGTGGCGCAGAGAAGCTTCCCTGAGACGCACATTGCAGCGCCGCCCTGAATTACTGGAGCAAGCTGGTCTAAGCCAGCAGGATCGCGAATATCTCACAACATTGGAGCAATCATGAGACCCATTGCTACAGACCTGCAAGTTCTGATGAGTCAGCGGGATTGGCAACAGATCTCCGCGGTGCTGCCCGAAGCGCTTTTGGCCGCGGGTTATCGTGCTCAGCAGATTCACGGCGAAGAGGTGGATCTCACCTGCGAGCCGGACAATATGCTCATCACCCAGTATCAGCAGCAGTACGGCCAGCTCGCGCCTGCGCTGCGGTTGTATCGGGTAGTGATCAACGGCGAAAGCGACCTTGATCTGCGCAAGGCAACCCGTGTGGTGGTGGATAGCTTCCCGCCGGCGACGTTCTGGTACGGCACCACCAATGAAGGCCACATCACCCCTGGCGTGGATGCTGCTTGCGCCTGGCAGGGCTAATGCTCTTGCGGGATCTGCGGGCGCTAGAATCGCACGAATGACATCGCGCATTGCAGTAACTATTGCCGAAGAATTACATGTTGTTCCAGCCCATGTCGAGGCCGCAATTGGGCTGCTCGACGAAGGCAACACGGTGCCGTTCATCGCCCGCTATCGTAAGGAAAAGACCGGTGGTTTAGACGATACGCAGCTTCGTAGCATCGAGGAACGCGTGGTGTACCTGCGCGAACTTGAAGCCCGCAAAGCGACGGTGCTGCAGGTCATTGATGAGCAGGGAAAACTCAGCGCTAACCTCCGCGCGCTCATCGAAGCCTGTGACACGAAGGCTCGCCTGGAGGATCTCTATCTGCCCTTCAAGAAACGGCGGAAAACCAAGGCAGATAAAGCGCGCGATGCAGGTTTGGAGCCGCTGCTTGACCAGCTTATCGACGCCCCCGGGGCCGACCCCGAGCAGCTCGCACAGGGCTACCTGAACTCGGAGATCCCCGACACGAAGGCCGCGCTCGATGGTGCCCGCGCCATTTTGGTGGATCGTTTTGCTACGGACGCTGAAGTGGTTGGCAGTGTGCGCGAGGAATTCTTTGAACACGGAACCATGCGCTCAAGCGTGGTCGAAGGCAAAGAAAACGAGGGCGCGAAGTTCCGCGACTACTTTGATTTCTCGGAGCCCTTCACTTCTCTGCCGAGCCACCGAATTCTGGCGCTGCTACGTGGAGAGGCCGAAGGTGTGCTCAGCCTGCAACTCGATGCAGGCGATGATGCCCAATATGAGCACTTGATTGCTCAACACTGCGGTTTGGAAGATGCTTCGCACTGGGTGAAAAAAGCCATTGCCTGGGGCTGGCGCACCAAACTTGAGGTGTCCGCCGGATTGGATGTGCGCATGCGGCTGAAAGAGTTCGCCCAAGAGCAAGCCCTCGAAGTATTCGCCAAGAACCTTCGAGACGTCTTGTTGGCGGCCCCGGCAGGCGAGCGCGCCACCCTCGGGTTAGATCCCGGGTATCGCAATGGTGTGAAATGCGCCGTGGTTTCATCAACCGGCAAGGTGCTGGACACCATGATCGTGTATCCGCATCAGCCGCAGCAGCGCTGGGATCACGCGGTCCAGGTGCTCGCCGGCGCCTGCGCAACACACAAGGTTGAGCTCATCGCTGTAGGCAATGGTACTGCCTCCCGTGAGACAGAAAAGTTGGCCGCTGAAGTAGCCGACATGATCAAAAAAGCAGGCGGCCAACGTCCAACGCCGGTGGTGGTGAGCGAATCGGGCGCCTCGGTGTATTCTGCTTCGGAACTGGCAGCGCAGGAATTTCCCACCATGGATGTTTCACTGCGCGGTGCGGTATCCATTGCGCGTCGCCTGCAAGACCCTTTGGCAGAGCTGGTCAAGATCGACCCAAAGGCTATCGGTGTGGGGCAATACCAACACGACGTGCAACAACAAGCCCTGGCACGCACCCTCGATGGTGTGGTGGAGGACGCGGTGAATGCCGTGGGTGTGGATGTCAATACCGCCTCCGCGCCACTGCTGGCTCGAGTGGCGGGCGTGAGCCCAAGTATTGCCGAACACATTGTCACGCACCGCGATGAGCACGGGGCGTTTCCAAACCGTAACGCACTGAAGAAGGTGCCGCGCTTGGGGCCAAAAGCCTTTGAACAGTGCGCAGGCTTCCTGCGCGTTCGCGGCGATAACCCCTTGGACTATTCTGCGGTGCACCCCGAGGCTTATGCCATCGTGGCAGACATTGCGGAAAAGACTGGGCTTGGGGTAGCAGAACTCATCGGCAATTCAAGGGTGCTCAGCGCGCTGAACGCACAAGATTTCACAAGGGATGGATTTGGTGAGCCCACTGTCAAAGACATCATCGCTGAGCTGGACAAGCCGGGGCGCGATCCGCGACCCGAATTCACCACTGCATCTTTCAAGGAAGGGGTGGAAAAGATCAGTGATCTGCGCGAAGGCATGATCTTGGAGGGAACGGTCACCAATGTTGCTGCCTTCGGCGCGTTCGTGGACGTCGGCGTACACCAGGATGGCCTGGTCCACGTTTCAGCCATGGCAAACCGCTTCGTGAGCGATCCGCACGAAGTGGTTCGCTCTGGGCAAGTGGTGAAAGTGAAGGTGATCAACGTCGATGTAGAACGCAAGCGCATTGCACTCAGCATGAAACTGGATGACGCTGCCCAGAAGAAACAACCGCAAAAGAAGAGCAACAGGGGCCGCAAGCAATCCAAGCCACAAGGAAACTCGGCGATGGCCGAGGCTTTGAGGCGCGCCGGGTTGTAAAGATTTGTTTTGGTGCGCCTTGGCTGGCATAATGGCTCAAGTTGTTCGCCTTGCATTGTCCAAGGTGGGCTGCAACTTTTGCTCCGGGCACGAACCAGCCGAGCGCCCCGGGAGGGGAGAAGCCGCTAGGGTCCTCTGTCCTAGAAACATTATGAGGAATATTCATGAACATTCTTGACAAGGTCGATGCAGCGTCCATGCGCGACGACATCCCGGATTTCCGTCCGGGCGATACCCTCGACGTTCACGTAAAGGTGATCGAGGGTCAAAAGACCCGTACCCAGCTCTTCCGCGGCGTCGTGATTCGCCGTCAGGGTGCAGGCGTGCGTGAGACCTTCACCGTGCGCAAGGTTTCTTTCGGTATTGGTGTGGAGCGTACCTTCCCGGTGCACACCCCCAACATCGACAAGATCGAGGTCGTTTCCCGCGGCCGCGTGCGTCGCGCAAAGCTGTACTACCTGCGCGACCGCAAGGGCAAGGCAGCCAAGATCCGCGAGCGTCGCTAATAGCTACGCCGCAACGTACTCAAGGCCCTTCGGGGCCTTTTGGCGTTTTCAGGGCACAAGGCTTGGGGCTCAGCGCCAGCACAAGCCGGTGCGAGCATTTCACTGCCGTTATCTGATCAAGTACACATCGAACGGCGGTAGCCGAAGTTCTTGCTCTAGGGCAACGCGGAGCTGAACTCTAGCGACGCACGCAACGATGCCCGCGTTACTGCACCAATTGCTCAACGCAATTGGGTACCCGGTGAAACAGCTGCTGATATCACCCCATACGCTTCGCCCGCCGTGGCGGGGGTTGCCACACACTGTGACCAGATCCTTAGCACTTCGAGGCCATTGCCCCAGCATGTGAGCATCTGACGGCGGGAACGTCGAAAAGCTACCCGCGGTGCTAGAGTGCAATCCGTGAGCGAAGCCGAAAACCCCACACCGAAGGCCGAGAAGAAGCCCCTTCCTTGGTACGTCGAAATTCCGCTGGTCATGTTCGTGACCCTGGTTGTGATTGTGCTGATCCAGACGTTCATCGGCCGCCTCTACGTCATCCCGAGCGCTTCCATGGAGCCCACGCTGCACGGTTGCGCGGGATGCACCGGCGACCGAATCATTGTGGACAAAATTACCTACGATTTCTCCGACCCCAAGCCGGGGGACGTGGTGGTGTTTAAGGGCACGGACTCGTGGAATGAGGGGTTTTTCGCGCCGAAGTCGGAGGGGAATCCCGTCACCGGTACCCTTCGCAACATTGCCTCCTGGGTGGGGCTTGCTTCAACCGATGAAAATGACCTGGTCAAACGTGTCATTGCCACCGGTGGGCAGACGGTGCAGTGCCTTGAGGGAGACGAAGGCCTCAAGGTCGACGGCAAGCTGATCGATAATTCTTATATCCAAGATCCTCCCGCCAACCCCATCAGTGGCCCCGGTGGTTCCGAAGCGTGCGGTGGACCGTACTTTGGGCCGGTGAAAGTGCCAGAGGGCAACTTGTGGGTGATGGGCGATAACCGCACCAATTCCGCTGATTCGCGCTACCACATGGGGGATCAGTACCAGGGCACCATTCCTCAAGAAAATGTTATCGGCAAGGTTCGCTGGATCGTCTTCCCCTTCAGCCGCATCCAGAGCGTGGACTCTTACGACATTCAGGGTTAAGTGCGCACCCTCAAGCAACTACGAACCTTCGATGTCGCGCTCGACCGTGCGGGATTGGGCCCAGTTGCGGGCGTAGACGAGGCTGGCCGCGGCGCCTGCTGTGGCCCCATTTCTATCGCGGCGTGCATTCTGCCAACACATGTTCTCCCCGCCCTCGACGGCCTCAACGATTCCAAGGCATTGACCTCTGCGCGCAGAGATAAGCTTTTCGACGCCATCCGTGCCCACGCCCTGGCGTACCACATTGTGCATATATCGGCGAAAGAAATCGACGCCTTCGGCATCCAGCACGCCAATATTTCCGGCATGCGCCGAGCGGTGGCCGGTTTAGATATTGCGCCCGGTTATGTGCTCACTGATGCAATGAAAGTCCCGAGCATGGGGTGTGCGATGTTGCCGATGATCGGTGGTGATGCCGCGTCGAGGAGCATCGCTGCTGCGAGTGTGTTGGCGAAAGTGTCGCGGGATCGGGTCATGGAATCCTTGGATTTCTGCTTCCCCGAATATGGGCTGGGAGCCCACAAGGGGTACGGAACGAAGTCTCATATGAACGCGGTGCGCCGCCACGGTGCAAGCCCAGAACATCGTTATAGTTATGCCAATGTGCAGAAAGCCCACCGTGAATGGCTTGAGCTGCAAAAGCGATGATGAGAAGAGGGTGTCCAGGTGAGTGCCGAAGATCTAGAAAACTACGAGGCAGAAGTCGAGCTTTCTCTCTATCGCGAGTACCGCGATGTTGTCAGTCAATTTTCCTACGTGGTTGAAACCGACCGCCGATTTTATCTTGCTAACGCGGTGGAACTCATCCCGCATACGCAGGGTTCCGACGTCTACTACGAGGTGCGAATGTCTGATGCCTGGGTGTGGGACATGTACCGAGCCGCACGCTTTGTGCGTTATGTCCGCGTCATAACCTACAAAGACGTCAATATTGAAGAGCTGGATAAACCAGATTTCCTGATGCCGGAATAATCGTCATGTGATTGCTGCCGGGCGCTTGAAGGGGCTGAGTTCCCTTGGGCGCCTTTTGCTTTTGCCTGTGGATAAATGTTCGGCCGTATGCCCGCTTTGCCACCGGCTATCCACAGTGCGCGAGGAAGTCATCCCAAAATGGTGGCGTGTTCAGCGCCTGCCCAAGCACACTGCTGCTGTAAGCACATGTGAGTTCGAGGGGGATGAGTGGATACACAAAGCACAACAAGGGCCGCGGCGAACAGTGCGCTGCACGGTCGGGGGATAGATGGACGCTGCACGTTAGGTGCGGCAGGGGAGGATCGAACTGCTGCCTGGTACGAGGCGCAGGGCTATGAGGTGCTGGCGAGCAATGTACGCACGCCTTTCGGAGAAATCGATATTTTGGCGCAACAGGCTGGGCGTTTGCACGTCATCGAGGTAAAAACTCGATCCCACGACGCCTTCGGTGGGGCTGAGGCCGTAAATGCCCGCAAGTTGAAAAAGCTGCGAAAGTCCGCCGCCTGGTGGCTTCAGCAGCCGGGGCAACGCGGCCGCTTCGAGCGAGTGTGTTTTGACGTTGTGGAGATCGTGGGTCCCTCGATGACCCTATGGCAGGAGGTTGAACATGGCGCTAGCTAACACGCTCTCTGCGGTGGTGCTCGGAGTTGGCGCGCGGGTGGTGAATGTGGAAGCCAATATAGGCCCAGGGCTTCCCGGCACGTACATTGTGGGGCTTGGCGACGCCGCCGTGACCGAAGCCCGCGATCGCCTCAAAACAGCGGCGCAGAATGCTCGATTGGGATGGCCAAAGACCAAGGTAATGATCAATTTATCCCCGGCGTCTTTGCGCAAGCACGGCACGATGATGGACTTGGCCATGTGCATGGCGGTGCTGGCAGCCCAAGATTCCGCAATGGATATAGCTCATGTGATGTTCCTTGGTGAAGTCGGCCTGGATGGACGAATAACGGCCGTACCCGGCGTGGTGCCTGCGATTCTCGCGGGCGCCCGGGAGGGGCTCGGCCTGGCCGTGGTGCCGGAGGCTAACGCACCAGAAGCAGCAAGTGCTGCCCCCTCCGGCTTCACGGTGTTAAGCGCCAGACACATCCTCGATGTGGTGCAGTGGGCTGCGGGGCAGGTAGAGCTTCCGGCGGCGAGCTCGAACGGCCCTAGGATAAGGCGCGCGTCTTCGATATCGAATGAACCGGATATGCGCGACGTGATCGGGCAACCGGAGGCCAAGCGCGCGGCCGAAGTAGCGGCCGCTGGTGGGCATCATTTCATGATCCTTGGACCTCCGGGATCGGGTAAGTCGATGATTGCCCGGCGCTTTGCGGGGATATTGCCGGATCTTGACGAAGATGCACGCAGGGAATGTCAGAGCATTGCCTCAGTTACTGCTTCGGATTGGCACCGAATACCGTTTGTAGCGCCGCATCACAGCGTGAGCAAGGCGGCGTTAATCGGTGGTGGCTCGGGCAGACCCACGCCGGGTGCGGTTACAAAGGCGCATCACGGAGTGCTCTTTCTGGATGAGGTGAGCGAAATCCCAGCACCAGTACTTGATGCACTGAGGATCCCGCTCGATCAAGGAAAAGTGGAACTGATTCGGGCGGACGGCAACACCACTTTCCCTGCACGTTTCCAATTGGTACTTGCGGCGAATGCTTGCCGTTGCGGTGCGGCGGAAAGCAGCGATTGTCAATGCTCGGCGCGTCAACGAGCCAGTTATCTGCATAATCTTTCCGGGCCCTTGTGGGACAGGATCGACATATTGGTGCACACCCACCCCAAGGGCAAGCTTCACGACGACGCCGGCGAATCCTCAAACACCATTGCTGATCGGGTTGCAGAGGCACGTTGCCGGACGCAGCATCGGCTTGCTCAAATGGGTATCGCCGTGAGCAGCAATGCAGCAGTGCCCGCAGGACGCTTGAGAAGGGAGTTGCCCGCAACACCCGACGCCATGGCGCTGCTGGAAAGCTACTTGGCGGTTGGGGCGTTGAGCCAAAGAGCCGTGGACAAGACGCTGAGGTTAGGATGGTCGATTGCGGATCTTGCCGCCGCACAGCAGCCGAATATTGATCACATCGCGCAGGCACTGGAGTATTGCGGCAACGCCAAGGGGGTGCTGGTGTGAAAAGAATCGAGGCGTGGGCCTATCTCTCCCGAACTATCGAGGGGCCGAATCGACACTTGCAACGTCTCCTGGCGGACGGGAGGGAGCCGGAGGCGATAGCCCAAGGAATTGCCAGACGCGAGGTGTGGATTGGCCACCTTCTCGCGCAGACGCAGTCACGCTACGCCGAAAACCGCAGCAAGGAAGATCTGGCAGCGATCAACGCGATTGGAGGACGCCTGGTTACTCCCGACGATGCCGAATGGCCACGCGAAGTGTTGGATCAAGCCTTCGGTTTCGCTGCTTCCGGTTACAGCGAACATGCTCGCGCACAAGCCGAGGATGCGGTGGCTCCTCATGCGCTGTGGGTAAAGGGAGCGCACCTCAAGGAACTATGCCAGCAAGCCGTAGCGATGGTGGGCACCCGGGCAATGACGCAATACGGCAAGGAAGTCATTGCCCGTTTTGCTCCTGAGTTTGCGATGCACCGCTGGACAGTCATCTCCGGTGGCGCACTTGGAGTAGACACAGAAGCCCACCGACAGGCGCTCATTCACGGTGGCGCGACGATTGCCGTGGCTGCATGTGGTTTGGATCGGCATTACCCCGCGCGCAATCGCGAACTGTTTCAGCACATCGCGAAAAACGGGGCGCTGGTGAGCGAATACGCGCCGGGCATGGCGCCCCATCGTCATCGTTTCTTGACCCGAAACCGTCTGGTAGCGGCGTTGAGTCAGGGCACGGTAGTTGTGGAAGCCGCGTGGCGTTCTGGCGCGTTGAATACCTTGAAGTGGGCGCAATCGTTGGGCAAAGTCACCATGGCGGTTCCCGGACCGGTGCATAATGTGGCTTCGCTGGGGTGTCATGAAAAAATCCGCCAGGGCGACGCGCAGTTAGTGTGTTCTGGCCAAGAAGTTCGCGCTCTTCTTGAGTGCGTTGGGACAGTTGACGTTGAGGGGCAGTATGAGCTGGACTTCGCCGCCGATCCAATTCAGGGGTTGTCTCGCAACGAGCTACGGGTTTTTGATGCGCTTTCGATGGAGCCTGAAGATGCTCACTCCATTGCAGGTGAGGCTGGCTTGAGTGCTGGTCTGACTTTGCACCTTCTGGTGACTCTTGAGCAACGCAATGTCGTGCAGCGCGTTGGTGCAAAATGGATTCGGGGTACCGCTGCTGGTGGGTAAGGTGGGGGACTATGGGCACCACGCAAATGCTTGAGCTTATCGACGACTACGCCGATCATCTGCGGCTGGTCCTCGGAAGGTCCGAGGCCACAGCGCGTGGGTATCGTTCGGATTTGCGGGCGTTTGCGCACACCAGACCGACGTTGGACTACGTCACGCTGGAGGATTTTCGTGAGGCTCTGGGTGAATCGGCAGAAGCTGGGGCTTCGAGGGCGACGTTGGCTCGCCGAACTGCCGCCATGAAAGGCTTTAGTTCCTGGCTTTATGCGCAAGGCTATATCCAACAGGATGTTGCGGCGCGGCTTCAAGCACCGCGGGTTGAGCGCTATCTGCCTAAGGTGCTCACTGAACAAGCAGCCGCTGCGTTGGTTCAGCCGCAACATGAGGGCAAGGAGTCGCCCAAGGCGCTAGCCGAGATGCTGCGTGATCGCGCAATTTTGGAGCTGCTCTACGCCTCAGGGATGCGAGTTTCAGAGCTGGTAGGCCTAGATCTTGGCGATGTGGATACCAGCAAAAATGTGGCCAAAGTTCTGGGTAAAGGCAATAAGCAACGCGTAGTGCCGTTTGGTTCGGCCGCCAGTTCCGCGGTGCAGGAGTGGATTGGGCAGCCTAGGAATTTGTTGGCAAAGCCTGATGAACGTGCGCTGTTTGTCGGGCTTCGTGGTGCGCGTTTGAATCCGCGCCAAGTACGCAGGTTGGTTGAGCGTCAGGCCAACGCGGTGGGTGCAGAAGGCGTGGGGCCGCATTCCTTGCGCCACAGTGCGGCAACGCACCTGCTCGATCACGGTGCAGACCTCCGGGTAGTACAAGAACTCTTGGGGCACTCGTCCCTGCAAACCACTCAAATCTATACCCACGTCAGCACTGCGCGGCTTCAAGAGGCCTTCCGTCAGGCGCACCCGCGTGCTTAGCGCACTGGTTTGAGGCGGATCACTGGCTGATCCAATAAAGACAATGGATTGATATACGATTTCGGCCCGGTTTTAACGCCCCAGTGCAGGCCGTCATGTTCGGCATGGCCGGGCATGACCGTGCCAATTACATCGCCTTCTTCCACGAACTGACCTTGACGCACACTCGGTGCCACTGGTTGATAGGTCGATCTGAGTCCGTCACTGTGTTGAATGGACACCACCGGTGTCCCAGCGATCACACCGGCGTAGATGACTTCACCCGGTCCAGCAGCGTGTACCGGTGTGCCCGGAGGCATTGCCAAGTCGACGCCGCGATGACCCGGCAGCCAATCGCGCTCAGGATTGTCGAATGCCCTGGTTACGCGGCCGGGAGAATCCTTGCCTGTCGCAGGTGACACGTATCCGAGGGCCGCAGGTGTGCCGGCGAAGCACAAAACGACGGCGAGAGTGAATACAACAATGGTGCTTCTCATGTTGCACAGTGTGCATTTGGGGCAGGGGAGCGTCGACAAGCAAGTTTCCGAGCTGTGGAGAAAGATACCGCTGTGCACACTGTGACCAACTTTTCCACAATAGCCCGATGAGTTTGGTGAAACCCCCAGGAAGGGAATATGATACCCGGTTAGCAGTGTGTCTGTGCAGTGCAAGCTGGACTGATCGCTGACTACGCGCGACCGCGAAGGGTAACACCACCAGCGCCAACAAGGTCCCAGGGAAACCTGGGTGTGGGCGTTGGAGCGCCGGTAGCCAGGGCGTGGGGAGAACCCACGCAAGACAAGAAAACCGAACCACATACTTGAAAAGGAGCACCATGGCTGTTGTAACCATGCGTGAACTGCTCGATGCTGGTGTGCACTTTGGCCACCAGACCCGTCGTTGGAACCCAAAGATGCGTCGTTTCATCTTCACCGACCGCAACGGCATCTACATTATTGACCTGCAGCAGACCCTGACCTTCATCGACGAAGCTTACGAGTTTGTTAAGGAAACCGTCGCTCATGGCGGCACCATCCTGTACGTGGGCACCAAGAAGCAGGCTCAGGAGTCCGTGAAGAACCAGGCTGAGCGCGTTGGTATGCCTTACGTGAACCACCGCTGGCTCGGCGGCATGCTCACCAACTTCCAGACCGTATCCAAGCGTCTGCACCGCATGAAGGAACTGCAGGCAATGGATGCTGCTGAGGGCGGTTACGAAGGCCGCACCAAGAAGGAAGTTCTGATGCTCACCCGTGAGCGTCAGAAGCTCGAGCGTGTCCTCGGTGGTATCGCTGAGATGGGCAAGGTGCCTTCCGCAATGTGGATCGTGGACACCAACAAGGAACACATCGCTGTGAACGAAGCTCACAAGCTGAACATCCCTGTGGTTGCCATCCTCGACACCAACTGCGACCCCGACGTTGTCAACTACCCGGTTCCCGGTAACGACGACTCCATCGGCTCCATCGACGTGCTCACCCGCGTGATTTCCTCCGCCGTGACCGCTGGTAAGCATGCTCGCGAGGAGCGTCAGCTCGCCGCTCAGAAGGAAGCCGCTGGCGACGCCGACAAGGGCGAGAAGACCGAGGTTGCTGCCAAGGTTGAGGCCACCGAAGAGGTAGCTGCTGAAGCAAAGGCTGCTGAGTAATTTCCAGCACCTGATAGCAACGCTTTAAGGCCCCAACTTTCACAGCTCCTCGAGCACACGAAGGCTGGGGTCTTTGTATTAGCAATGCTGTTTGTATGTGGCTTGCAGTGCCCATCACCTGGAAGGAAGAGGCATGGGCGCGACACAACGCAAATATTGACCGCTGAACGCGCGAACACCCGCTGCGTTGATTACAGTGGGACAACGAACACTTCCTCAAAACATACGAAACAAGGAGGGTCGCCCCAGATATGGCGAACTACACCGCAGCTGATGTGAAGAAGCTTCGTGAGCTGACCGGCTCCGGCATGCTTGACTGCAAGAAGGCACTCGACGAGACCGACGGCGACTTTGACAAGGCCGTTGAGATCCTGCGCATCAAGGGTGCTAAGGACGTTGGCAAGCGCGCCGAGCGCAACGCCACCGAAGGCCTGATCGCAGTGTCCGGCAACACCATGGTTGAGATCAACTCTGAAACCGACTTCGTTGCAAAGAACGCTGAGTTCAAGGAATTCGCACAGAAGGTTGCCGACGCCGCAGCCGCCGTTAAGGCTAATTCCCCTGAGGAACTCGCTGCTGCTGAGGTTGACGGTAAGCCCGCTGCCGACGCCATCCAGGAGCTTTCCGCCAAGATTGGTGAGAAGCTTGAGCTGCGCCGCGCCGTCACCCTCGAGGGCGAGAACCTTTCGGTGTACCTGCACCACCGCTCCGCCGACCTTCCCCCGGCAGTTGGTGTGCTCGTTGCTTACACCGGCGAAGGCGAAGAGGCCAAGGCTGCCGCACACGCTGCTGCTATGCAGGTGGCTGCGCTGAAGGCTCAGTACCTCACCCGCGAAGATGTTCCTGCGGAGGTCATCGAGAAGGAGCGCTCCATCGCAGAGCAGAT
Source organism: Corynebacterium gerontici (assembly GCF_003813985.1). Lineage (NCBI taxonomy): Bacteria > Bacillati > Actinomycetota > Actinomycetes > Mycobacteriales > Corynebacteriaceae > Corynebacterium > Corynebacterium gerontici. Next base: position 1,456,551 of record NZ_CP033897.1, on the reverse strand, counting down.
CACCCGCGAAGAGGGTAAGCCCGAGCAGGCTATCCCGAAGATCGTGGAAGGCCGCCTCGGTGGCTTCTACAAGGACGTTGTCCTGCTCGAGCAGGCTTCTGTTGCAGACAATAAGAAGAACGTCAAGCAGGTCATGGACGAAGCAGGCGTAACCCTCACCGGTTTCGTTCGCTACGAAGTTGGCCAGCACTAATTCGTGCTTGATTGTGCCCGCCCCCTCGTGGGGCGGGCCTTTTGCTTATCGACGTTCCACGCGCACCTGCGGGCCGTTTGCGCCAAGGAAGATAAGCTCGAGGCGATCGACGGTGATGCCCATAGCCTTTTCCACGATCCGGGCATATACCTCTAGCTGGAGGAAATAGCTTCCGATCGTTTCCGGTGTGGCGGCGCGGTCGGTCTTGAAATCCGCGATGACCCACTCTTGGCCATCAAGGTAGAGCACATCGATGATGCCTTCTACGGCCACTTCCTCGATTCGATCAAATACCGGCAGTTCGCGATAGACCTTCTGTGCCTTCAGGCTGTACTGGTAAGGCTCGGATGCCGCAAAGCATTCGGCTGCAGCAACCACGTCCGCTATCGCCTGCGGATCAAGATCGTGCAGGGGAGCGATGGATTCCGCCAGTGCTTGGGCGCTTCGCCCCTCGGGCAGCAGCTCCATTACTTCGTGTACCGCTGAGCCAAACGAGGTTCCACCGGCGGTAGACAGCGTGAAGTCACCGAGCACTTTCGTGTGGGGATCGCGTTCCATGGCGAGTAGATCGCGAATACGAATACCGGTTGACATCGTCGCGGTGCAATGGTGTTCAGCTTCTGGCTCTGCACTGCCACCCGGCTCTCCTGCATGATCTGCTGCATGAGCGATGGAAGTAACCGAGATGCGTGGGGCTTTCGTGGCCGCATGAGCAAGGTGTGCTTGTAATTGGGCAACGTGCTGCCTTGCTGCATCGAGATCCAGATGCCCGGGTGCCTGATCCTCCTTGGGGAGTGGGCGGTTCGCGCCCGGTAGTTTGTCCGCACTCACCATCGGCAGGTGATGGCTCAGATTCCGCAGAGCGTTATACAGGGGTGCCCCATAGAACTTGGTGGAGGCATACCCTCCTGATTTGAGTGGCGGTTCGAGCGGAATGGCCAGCGTGTTGCGGGCACGGGTAGCTGCAACGTACAACAGACGAATTGCCTCGAATTGAGCGGCGAGCTTTTCGTATTCTGCCATGGCATCGTAACCAGATGTTGTAAAATTGCCCAGCTTAAACTCGAGCACTCCTGTGCCTTTGTCCAACCCGCGCGCTTGTACGTGGTGGGATTTGTGGTGCGCCATGCCTGCAATAATCACCATAGGGAATTCTCGTCCCTTGGAGCGGTGAATTGTCATCACCCGCACACCTTTGGTGCCGTTGTCGAGTACGGGTTCGGATATGCCTTGTGAACTGGTTGCTTGCTGCTCTGCCCAGCGCACGAATTCGCGAAGACCGAGCCCTGTGCTGGCTACGAACTCTTCTACGATCTCCAACAGGAGTGTTACTCGCGGGAGGTTATTGCGCTGCGACGGCTCCGCGACCAATGCTTCGCCCACAGCGGAAGATGCCACGAACTGTGCCATGAAAGCGTGAAGTGGCAGCTTGCGGGTGAGCATGTGCTGTTGGTTCAGCCACGCCTTGGCTTGAGAAACCGGATGGTCCTCCGGGGGATTTTCAAGTTGATGGTGCTCTGCGAGTTCCCGATCACTACATCCCAGGATTGCGGAGCGCAATGCCGCGACGTGGGTGAACTTGTCTGCGGGGTCTGCGAGGGCGCGCAGCACGGTGAGCAACTCGCTAATCTCCGGGGCGTTGAAGAGCTGCGTTGATCCTTCGGAGACGTAGGGGATGCCCTCTGCAACCAGCAGATCAATAACTCGACGTGCGATGGTGTGGGTGGGCACGAGGATGGCGATGTCCTCCAACTCCAATGGCGCGGTTCCGCTTTGGGCGTCCTTCAGGTATTCACCGAACTCATTCGCCATGGCCGCCTTGATAAGGGAGGCGATGTCGGCCATTTCAATTTCACGGTGGGCGGTGCTGTCAGATCCCTTGGTGCCAATAGCATCGACGGCGTCTTCATTGCGCAGGATGAGCACCTGGCCTGGGTGATCTTTGGTGGATGTTGGGTACTCCATGGGTATGAAGTCCACGACGCTTGGTGCATCCTCCACCGATTGCGCTTGGTGAGCAGCCTGGGTGAAGAGCTCGTTGAACATTAGGTTCACCCCGTCCACAACCGCCGGCGCGGAGCGGAAGTTATTGGCAAGGTGTACTACGGAATGTCCGGTCTCGCCGAAAGTGGGGAATTCCTGGCGTGCGTGCATGTATGTGTCAAGATCCGCGTTGCGGAAGCGATAGATGGACTGCTTGGGATCGCCCACCAAAAACAGTTTGCCGGGGACCGGTTTTTCCGCTGAGCCACGGGCGATGTTGCGTAGGATCTCGAGCTGGGCTGGATCGGTGTCTTGAAACTCGTCCACGCAGATGGTGTGAAAGCGTTCATGCAGTGCTTGTGCGATCGCTGAGTTTCGCACAAGCCGCTGTGCCAGGTAGATCATGTCGTGGAACTCGATCAAGCCGGTGCGGCAGCGTTGCTGTGCTAATGCCACGGTGCGTGCTGCGAGCACCGCTCGCACCTGAGTCAGCGCGCGGTGGATTGGAGCTAGGCGCTTCTTGTCCAGGTTCCTGAGCTCTTCTTCGATGGAATCCTTGACTTCTCGCGGCGTCGTTCCCGCCCACTTTGCCTTGGCTCCACCACGGAAATCGAGGTGGGGTTTGCAAAAATGCTCGGGGTGTTTGCCTTGTTCCAGGTGTTCGCGGAGCTCTGCTTGTAAGGGGGCGATCACGTTGACAAAGCACTTGTCGGAGTGGTCGGTGCACAGTGAACCAAGCTGTTCTACACGGTTAAGCATGCCACGCAAATATTCCACGGTGAGGCGCTCGGCCGGATGTGTGGGGGCGGCAAGCGTTTGATCCAGCTCGCCCCAGTGAGCGTCCATCCATCCCACGACGTCGCCAAGTTGGTTCACCCGAACCTCATTGGCGGTCAGGCACTCTAGTGCGCCGCGTAGATCAGCGCCACTGACTGGAACTGGGAGCTCGTCGACAAGCCTGTTCGTTTCTGCATCACCTTGGAGGGAAGCACTCAGCAGCGCGAGAGTTTCATTAACGCGTTCGGCGCTGGCGACGTCGGCAAGCAAGTCATTAGCCTTCTCCACGCGGGGCGGAAGGCCCGCCTCGAGGGGGAAGATTTTGAGGATTCGCATGCAGAAAGAGTGCAGGGTTTCGATGGCAGCACCGGGCAGAGCTTCGAGTGCTTCGCTGGCGCGTTGCTTGGCCAGTTCTGTGTCTTTGAAGGTGCGTGGTCCAGCGTGTTTGATGTCCAGTTGGCCACTGCGTGCGATCTCAGAAAAGTTGCGACGCAGGCGCGTGACGAGCTCGGCTGCAGCGGATTCGGTGAATGTGATGGCGACAATGCGTGAGATCGGCACGTCGTTTTCAATTACGAGCGTGATGATGCGACTGACAAGCTGGAAGGTCTTTCCGGAACCTGCCCCAGCCTCGACGAAGATTGACTCTTCAACCTGATGAGTAATCAGGTGGCGGTTGGCGTCATCGGAGTTGTTAAGATTTGGTTGTTGCGCCACGATTACTGCTCCTTTTCTTCGTCTTCGGCGATGTCAAGTGGGGTAATCCCCAACGATTGCAGCTTGGATGCTGCGGCAACGGTACTCGCGCCGAGGCGCAACGCGCGTTCACTCATGATGGGGTTACCTGCCATGTCGTAGGGAGGGAATGCGCCTTCCGCGATGAGGGAAGTGATCCTATTCAGGCGATATTCGAGTTCCGCCTTGGCGTCTTCGCCATAAATGATGGGAACCCACGCAAAGTCTTCATCGAGGAAGAAAAGGTAGCCTGAGACAATGGTGATGGGGTAGTCATCCACATTGAGCTTTTTAATTTCCTGGGCCAGCTCTGCCAGCGGACCTTCAGTCATCTCGCCTGTCAATGCTTGGCGGATTGCCTCGCCATAGGCCGCGAGCTGGAATCGGTAGCCGTACTCTGCGTTGCCGGTATAAGACTTACCTTTTTCCAGCGCCTGCTTGTAACGCTTCGGTTTGCCGGATTTATAGTCCACGATTGCAAGCAGTGCTTGCTGGTTTTCGTGGTCAATGCACAAGTCGATGCGGTCAATGACGCCTCCGATTGTGAGCGCCTGTCCGTTATCCAGTGAAATTTTCAGCGGGGGCGAATCGGAAGCGTCACGGACGTGGCCGAAAGGAATCTCGACCCCCACTGGTCGCCACATCCTGGAGCGATCAAGTTCTGCTTCGACGAAAGCGTCGCTCACTCGCAGCACTTCCGTCTGGAAGGCCTGCCACATCACCGCGGGGATAGAGGAATCTCGGCGGGTATCGAGTTCCTCCGTGACGATCTCGCGCATCTTTAAGACCCTGGTGTTGAAGTCCACTTCCTCATATCGATGCATGGGGGTGGCAATGTCCAGCCACGTTTCGCGGATCCAGCGTTCAAAGATGCGGTGGTAGATCGTGCCACGATCCCGAACATCAATCTCGGTTGCCCCGAAAGAATCCTCCAGCACCCGTGCTCCGAGAACGCGCTCGATGAAGAACACCAGGGGATTCTGGGTGAACAGTTCAAGTGCGGAGGTTGATAGCTGTTTTTCGAGCACCGCTGCGCCGAATCCTGCACCGATCCAACCATTGAATGCGGCGTCGTCTCCTGCCCATTCGCCTTCGTGGCGCGCCAGCAGTGTGCGGTAGAAGCGCCGAGCTTTTTCTTGTACTTCGGCATCCACGCCCCCAGCCAGTAGGTTGAGTTCAAATTCCGTTGCCGGGAGCTCCTTGCCTTGGTGCCATTCTTCAATGAGTGGGCCGTGCTGGTACACGTGCCCGTCAGCCCAGGGGGAACGCTCCACCACCGATGCGCCATTCAAGAGGCTTCTAGGGTGGGTAATGAGCACCTTGGCGGAGGCGTCGAGGGCGTGATTGAACGCGCGTTGTCGCCGTTCAAGAAAGGTTTTGGAAGTATTTCCGGACTGTTCAGGCGTGATGGATGCGTTCGAGCTGAGGGAACCGGGTAGTGCATCATCGCTGGCGCCACAGATGATGCACAGTTGCATGGATCGCCCCACGAGGCCTTCGAGGCTGCTGAGCTGCACCATTCCTTGCTGTGTGGCGGGCAGGGAAGTGGCGAGGGCTTGGTTGCCGATTTCGGCAAGCAGGGCAGAACTCACGCCGATTTGGTGTTGCCGCATAGTGTCCAGCAAGCGATTGAAGAAAGCTTGCTCATCTGCATTCATTGTGCGCAGATGTTTCTTACTCAATTCACCGAGCGCGTCAGCCAGGGCTGCCAGGCTGCCTGATTGGTGTAGCACTTGCAGGTTTTTGCCCAGATCGCGCACAAAGCGCTTGACCTCGGCGACGGTTTCGTGATCGCCGTCTACTTCGTGCCAATCCTCGCCCTGATTGAGCGTCGCGAGACCACGGGTGACGAAGTCGAAAGCGCTCACGCTCGGAGATTCTTTCAAAATCCCCGAAGCAAGAAGCGCTGCCACTTCAGGCCGTGGCATCTGATTGGGGTCAAGCATTAGCAGTTGACGGACACCGCGCGCGAAGGGGGCTTGAGCCCAGGTGTGCGGGTTCATCGCGCTGAAGGGAATACCAGCCCGCTGCAGCGCCTGGTGAAGGGCTCCTATTTGGTTGGCGTTGCAATAGGCAACCGCAATGCTGTGCAGGGGAATGCCATTGGCCACGGCCTCGAGTACTTGCGCAGCGGCGAAGGCTGCTTCGTCGGCATCGGAGACAAAACTGTGGTGCTCAACCTCCGCTGGCTCAGTCACTTCCGGGAATTGCACCTCGCGGCGGGAATCTGAGGGAAGCTGCTGCACGAACCACTCGCTGAGCGTGTCAAAGGCAATGTCGCCGGCAATAACGAATTGCGTATCGCGGCGGGCAGTACGCTCTAACAAGAACTCAGCCACATCGGGAAGGGTGAACCAGTGCTCGGCGCACTCCTGCCCAACCTGGCGTGCCAGCTCGGCAACGGCAGCGGGGAGCCGTGCCCCTCCATGAGCCTCACGGCGTTCAGGAGGCAAATTCAGCAGCGTGAGCACTGCCTGGGCGAGTGCCTCTCGGGTGACCGGCTCATCGTTGATGCCTTCCCGGTGAAATGCCGTTTCTGCGGCACCGTCTTGCAGCGCCGCCGTCACTTTCACCGCAACGTCTCTTAAGCGCAGCGGACGCCGCGGCGCCAAGAAGCGCCCAGAATCCTGGAGGTATTGGCGAATACCACTCACTTGCACCCCGGCCCAGGCCCCCGCTTGGCTCATTGCCGCGATCACATCGTCGCGGGCCTGTTGGCCACATAGCACAACGATTTCGGCATCTGGGTGTGCTTGTCGGATGGATTTCAAAGAGGCTATTAGCGATTGCTTCATCGTTCACCTTGTGTCGGGGCTACATCATGGGTTCGGAATGCACTTCTAAGGCTACCCGCCAACCACCGATTAACACCGCAGCAGCGACAAACAAATGTTCGAAACCGGTTTGTCTTTTGCAAGATCGCGTCCGACACGGCCACATGGGACGTCGAAAAGCTGAAAAGCAAAGCACGCTAAACTAGTGCGCGAGTTTGCTGCCAGAATGCAGCCACCCCAACGGATTAAGGAGTCCTTCATCGTGAACAATGCAGATTCCCGCACAGCTTATAAGCGAGTCATGCTCAAACTTGGTGGTGAGATGTTTGGCGGTGGGGAAGTCGGCATTGACCCCGATGTGGTGCAAAATGTAGCGCGCCAGATCGCAGAAGTGGCGAAATCCGGTGTGGAAGTTGCCGTGGTCATCGGCGGTGGCAACTTCTTCCGCGGCGCTCAACTGCAGCAGCGCGGCATGGATCGCTCACGTTCGGATTACATGGGCATGCTCGGCACGGTCATGAACTGCCTGGCTTTGCAGGACTTCCTCCAGCAAGAAGGGATTGATTGTCGCGTCCAAACTGCCATTAATATGGCGCAGGTGGCTGAGCCTTACCTCCCGCTTCGTGCGGATCGTCACCTCGAAAAAGGCCGCGTGGTCATCTTTGGCGCCGGTATGGGCATGCCCTATTTCTCCACAGATACCACCGCAGCCCAGCGAGCCCTGGAGATCGGCTGTGAGGTGCTGCTGATGGCCAAAGCTGTTGATGGCGTCTACTCCGATGACCCCCGCACGAATCCCGACGCGGAGCTGTACACGGAAATCACTCCTCGCGAGGTTATTGAGAAGAACCTGAAAGTGGCCGACGCCACCGCCTTCAGTCTGTGCATGGACAACAACATGCCGATCCTTGTGTTCAATCTCCTCACCCACGGCAACATTGCACGCGCCGTTTCGGGCGAACGCATCGGCACGCTGGTGCAATCCTGATAAGCTAAGGGGCAATTTGCTTCCTGCGATTGGGTGGCAGTAGCCGCCCTTTTGCTTTTCGACGTCCACGGGGCGCCAAATTCAGCAGGGAACACAGACAAAGCGTAAGGAAAAACATGATTGACGAAGTGTTGTTTGAATGCGAAGAGCACATGACCACCTCGGTGGATCGCACCCGCGATGAGCTCACCAATATCCGTACTGGCCGTGCGAACCCCGCAATGTTCAACGGTGTTATTGCAGATTATTACGGTGTGCCCACCCCTATTACGCAGATGGCCACCATCTCTGTGCCTGAGGCGCGCATGCTACTGATCAAGCCTTATGAGATGTCTTCGATGGGGGAGATCGAAAACGCTATCCGCAACTCAGATCTTGGCGTGAACCCCACCAACGACGGTCAGGTGCTGCGTGTGACCATCCCGCAGCTCACCGAGGAGCGCCGCCGTGACATGGTGAAGTTGGCGAAGTCCAAGGGTGAGGACGGCAAGATTGCCATCCGCAACGTGCGCCGCAAAGGCATGGATCAACTGAAGAAGATCCAAAAAGACGGCGACGCGGGCGAAGACGAAGTGCAGGCCGCCGAAAAGGAACTGGACAAGGTCACCGCCAACTACGTAGGCCAGGTGGATGAACTGGTGAGCAAGAAGGAACAGGAGCTGATGGAGGTTTAAGCCTCCGCCCAGATCCCTTTATTGCTACACCCTTTCAGGGCACTTTGCTGCCCTCTTCTTGCCAGGAGCTGACCCACACGATGAACCGACCGGCACGAGGGCTGGATCATTTGCCCAAGCCCCGCAACTCTGCAGGCCGAGACCTCAAGGCTGCTATTACCACTGGCGTTGCGCTCGGTGCCGCGGTGCTGCTTTGCATTTTCGTGGTGCCATTTGGTTGGTATCCCCTCGTAGCGGTGGCCATCGCGACGGCTACCTGGGAGGTTCATGCCCGTTTGAGCGAGGCGGGCTACCTGCTCCAACGTTGGGTCATGATCATCGGTGGGCAGCTCATGCTTTGGTCCAGTTGGCCCTTCGGGACAAAGGGGCTTGTTGCCGCGTATGTAGCAGCAGCACTGAGCCTCATGTTTGGCAGGCTCTTCCACTACGGCCCCAAAACACCGCCAAAAAATTACCTGCGGGACACCGCGGTGGGCATCTTTGTGCTCACCTGGATCCCACTCTTTGGTAGCTTCGCCGCCATGCTTTCGCTCTTCGGTACCGTTAAGGCTTCGGGGGCGATGTTCATTGTCACCTTTATGCTCTGCGTCATCGCTTCAGATACCGGGGGCTATGTGGCAGGCGTGATGTTTGGCAAGCACCCAATGGCCCCGGCCGTGAGCCCCAAGAAATCTTGGGAGGGTTTTGCGGGCTCCGTGTTTTTTGGTGCCATCGCTGGTGCGCTCACCGTGTATTTCCTGCTCGACTCCACCTGGTGGTGGGGTCTGATACTGGGCCTTGGCTTGGTGGTGTGCGCAACGCTTGGCGATCTAGTGGAGTCTCAATTCAAGCGCGAACTTGGCATTAAGGACATGTCGAGTCTTCTGCCAGGCCACGGCGGCATCATGGATCGCCTGGACGGCATGTTGCCTTCGGCAATGGTTACCTGGTTGGTGCTCAGCGCCATCACCACTATCTAGCGGTTGAGAAAACTTTGAGGGGCAGCCAAGGGCTGCCGCCTGGATCGTTCTGGGCTATGAGCTCTTCTTAATTTGCTTACGCAGCTGGAACATGCGCACGGCGCCAACCATCGCCATGATGAGCGCGCCGGCGATGGCGGAGAGCAACAGACCAACGCCTAGCGGGAAGTTGAAGTTCCAGCCAAAGAATTCAAGCTGCACCGACTCCTGGTTTTGCATGATGAAGATCAGCAATACGATGAGCAGCAGCGCACCAAAAATGAGCGCTAACCAAGTCCCGCCTGCGAGCGACCCCTGCACCTTCTTTGGTTCTTGGGGTGTCCGAGACTCTGTCGTGGCTGTGGCGGGTATGGAATGTGCGCCCGTAGAGGGAGGCGTTGAGCTATAGGCATTATTACGTTTTTGTTCTTCCATGCTTATTATTTAACGCTAGTTTCTGCCTTCGAGAGAAATGCTGTTATGCAAGTGACACCGAAAATGACACAATAGCTTTCATCATGGCTACTCCCATTCAGCTCAACTTTTCCTCCCCACGCCGCGGCATGCCGCCCAAGCACTTCGCGGATCTCACCCAAGAGCAGCGCATTGAAGCGCTGAAGGAGCTTAGGCTACCCAAGTTCCGCGCGAATCAAATTGCCAAGCACTATTACGAGCGCAAAGAGGCGGATCCCTCCACGATGACGGATCTTCCTGCTGGCGCGCGCGATCAGGTAAAAGAGGCGTTGTTCCCAACGTTGATGACGCCGGTCCGAGATGTCGCCGCCGACGACGGTGAAACGCAGAAAACACTGTGGCGCCTGCATGACGGCACGCTGCTCGAATCGGTGCTCATGCGCTACCCGAACCGTGCCACACTGTGCATTTCTTCTCAAGCAGGCTGCGGCATGGCGTGTCCTTTCTGCGCTACCGGCCAAGGTGGTTTGGATCGCAACCTGTCCACCGCTGAGATCGTAGATCAGGTGCGCGCAGCGGCGGCCACAATGGAGGCCGAAGGAGGACGTCTCAGCAACATCGTCTTCATGGGCATGGGAGAGCCGCTGGCGAACTACAAGCGAGTGGTGAGCGCCGTGCGTCAAATTACCCAACCAAGCCCCGAAGGCTTTGGCATCTCTCAGCGCAACGTCACTGTTTCCACCGTGGGTTTGGCACCAGCAATTCGCAAGCTTGCCGAAGAAAACCTGTCTGTCACCCTAGCCGTATCACTCCACACTCCCGACGATGAATTGCGCGACTCCCTCGTGCCAGTAAACAACCGCTGGAGTGTGCAGGAAGTATTGGACGCGGCTGCCTACTACGCTGAGAAATCCGGCCGCCGAGTCTCCATCGAGTACGCGCTCATCCGCGACATCAATGATCAAGGTTGGCGCGCGGACATGCTGGGGAAGAAACTCCACAAGGCGTTGGGTTCAAAAGTGCACGTGAACCTGATCCCGCTGAATCCCACCCCTGGCTCCAAGTGGGACGCGTCCCCGAAGGAACGCCAGGACGAGTTTGTGCGCCGCGTGATTGCGCAGGGAGTGCCGTGCACCGTGCGCGATACGAAGGGACAAGAGATTGCCGCTGCGTGCGGGCAGCTGGCTGCGGACGAACGCAACTAAATGAACAAATAGAAAAGGACAGCCGACACGGTTCGTGTCGGCTGTCTCACTAAGCGCAGCTTCTACTTCGCATCAAGTTCGCGAAGATGGGCAACGCGAGAGGGCTCAATGTTGAGCGCGCGGAGCTGGGAATCGCTTAGCTTGGCGTAAGGGCCGGTTGCAGTGCGCTGCAAGTATGCCCAGTCGGGCTCCTTGTGGCCCAGTGGCTTGTTGCGCGCAGTCAGTGTGCGCTGCTGCTTGCCCAAGGAGGGCTTGAATAGCTGGATCAGGAGTCCAACGGCGATCAGGGCTGCGAAGGTGAACAGGTAGATGGTCTCTACGTGTCCCTTGTGGTTGCCGAAGTTGTAGGCGAGAAGGAAGAACACGGAGATCCAGCCAGCAATCTGGATGGCGTGTTGTCCGATATCGTGCCAACCCCATGCCGCCGAAGGCTCATCCAGGGTGGATACGCCGTTGTGCACGGAAGGGGCGATCTCGTGGGAACCTGCCACGTTCTTCTCCTTTAGGTGAGAGCTCCTGCATGGCCGCCGAAGGAATCGGGTTTTGCATGGAAGCGCAACTGTTTTTGTATGCGTCCATTTTGGCACACTTGGCCGTCTGCTTGCGAGCAGCAGTCGCGAGGAAATCCCTGCGGTGTTGTGGAGGTCACTGTTGGAGCGACTTCGTGGGCGCAACTACGCCATTTCGGGGCGAGGAGACTGCCGCCTAGGAAGTGCCTTCAATCGAAAGTAGCATCCCTTAAGGGGGTAATCCTTGGGGTGAACGCAGCTCCGCAGGCACCGGCATCGGCGTTCGTGGGTGGCGTGGAATAATGCGCACTGTGACTCAGCGGATTCTCATTCTTGGTAGTACCGGCTCAATTGGCACGCAGGCTTTGGAGGTGATTGCGGACCATCGCGATCGCTTCGAGGTGGTGGGGCTTGCCGCTGGCTCTAATGCGGAACTGATCGCGCAGCAGGCCAAGCTTTTCGACGTCCCCGCGTCCCACATCGCCATCGCCGATGAGCGCGCCGCGGCGCAACTCCGCAGGGAGCTCGGTGGAGCGGTCTTGTCAGGACAAGACTCAGCAGCGCGCTTGGTGCGTGAAGTCGAAGCCGATACCGTGCTCAACGCTCTCGTCGGATCCATGGGGCTTGATGCAACGATGGCAACCATAGAGGCGGGGGAGATCCTCGCCCTGGCGAACAAGGAGTCGCTCGTTGCCGGTGGTGAGCTCGTGATGGCAGCCGCGAAGCCGGGCCAGATCGTGCCGGTGGATTCGGAACACACGGCGATGGCCCAATCGCTACGTGCAGGTTTTCGTGAGGAGGTCTCGCGATTCGTGCTCACCGCATCTGGTGGGCCCTTCCGCGGTTGGAGCCGCGAGGAAATGTGGGAGGTCACCCCAGAGCAGGCGGCCCAGCATCCAACGTGGTCCATGGGGCAGATGAACACCCTCAACTCAGCCACGTTGGTGAACAAAGGGCTCGAGCTCATCGAAGCCACCCTGCTCTTCGATGTTGCAGCGGAGGACATTGACGTGGTGGTTCACCCACAGTCCATCGTCCACTCGATGATTACCTTTTGTGATGGTGCCACCATCGCGCAGGCCTCACCGCCTTCGATGAAGATGCCGATTGCCCACGCGCTGGCCTGGCCCCACCGCGTTGCCGATGTTCAACCCCACCTTGATTTCTCCCAAGCCTCCACCTGGGAGTTTTTACCCGTCGAACCACAATTCAAAGCCATTGACCTAGCCCGTGAGGCAGCAAGTGCGGGTGGCACATTCTCGGCAGTGTACAACGCCTCAAATGAGCAAGCGGCAGAGGCCTTCTTGCAAGGCCGGATCCGATTCCCGCAGATTGTCGACGCTGTTGAGGAAGTGCTTCAAAAAGCCAATGATTTCGCCGGGCATGCGGGCAGCATTGAGGAAGTACTCGAACATGAACGGCTGGCGCGGGAGCGTGCGGACGTGGTCGTCGAAAAGCTTGCTCGCCTAAGCTAGACCTTCTTTAGGCTTCGAAGGGAAATTTTTCGTGGGATCTTATCTGCTCGGTGTTGTGCTGTTCGCGCTCGGCATCGCCGCCACCATCGCGCTACATGAGCTGGGGCACATGAGTGCAGCACGCATGTTTGGAATGCGTGTGCGTCGCTACTTCGTGGGTTTCGGGCCAACCGTGTTTTCCTGGCGCAAAGGCCACACTGAATACGGCTTCAAAGCGGTGCCGCTGGGCGGGTTCTGCGACATTGCGGGAATGACCAACCAAGATGAGGTAACCGCCGAAGAAGCACCGTTTGCCATGCGCAATAAGCCTTGGTGGCAGCGAATTATCGTGCTGCTTGGTGGCATCATCATGAATATCCTGCTCGCCCTTGGACTCATCTATAGCGTGGCGGTGGGCTATGGTTTGCCAAATCCCAACGTCGATCTCACCGCGACGGTGGGGGAGACGGGATGCGTTGCGCAAAAGCAGGTGGATGCCCAAACGTTGAGCCCTTGTGAGGGGGAAGGTCCTGCAGCTCAGGCGGGCGTTGCTCCCGGTGACAAGATTTACTCCGTGAATGGTCAAGCCACCCCAACCTTCCAGGATGTAGCGACTGAGGTGCGTCAGCATCCGGGTGAGACCGTCACGCTCGAGATCGAACGCGATGGGCAACGCATGGAGGTGCCTGTAGCAGTTGAGAGCGTCCAACGCCTCAACGCCGAGGGGCAATCCGTGACCGTGGGTGCCATTGGCGTGAGCTCTGCCCCTTTCAAAGACGTGATCCTGGAATACGGTCCGGTTGACGGCATTGGCGCTACCTTTGCCTTCACGGGTCAAATGCTTGGTGCCACTATGCAGGGCTTGGCGGCATTCCCCGCAAAAATTCCGGGCGTGGCCGCTTCCATCTTCGGCGCTCAACGAGATCAGGAAAGCCCTATGAGTGTGGTTGGTGCTTCGCGGGTTGGCGGTGAATTGGCGCAGCGGGATTCCTGGCCAATGTTCGTGATGCTGCTGGCGAACCTCAACCTCTTCCTCGCCTTGTTTAACTTGGTGCCGCTGCCACCGCTGGACGGCGGGCATATCGCGGTGGTGCTGTATGAGGTGATCCGCGACCGTATTCGAAAGCTGCGCGGCCTTGCTCCGGCGGGTCCTGCGAACTACACCAAGCTGATGCCCTTGACTTACACGGTGGCCATGTTGCTGCTTGGTGTTGGCGCGTTGGTGATCGTGGCCGATGTGGTGAATCCCGTGAAGCTCTTTGGTTAGGAGCTTAACGTTCCTCGGCGGCGGTGCAGGCAGCATGAGGTGGGGCGTCGGTGCTAGACTGCGATTTCGATTCCTGCACCATTTCGATTGATTACCGAGGTGCAATTCGCAGCACAACTGCAACGCACGCGGTTAGAGGAGCACACGCATTGACTACTAGCGGACAACCCATCGGCCTTGGACTTCCAGACGCACCACCGCCGGTGCTGGCGCCGAGGCGTAAGACTCGCCAGCTCATGGTAGGCAGCGTGGGCGTTGGCTCCGATTACCCGGTGTCGGTGCAGTCGATGACCACCACCAAAACCCACGACATTAACGCAACGCTTCAGCAGATCGCGCAGCTCACCGCCACCGGCTGCGACATCGTCCGCGTGGCGTGCCCAAAAACGGTCGACGCTGAAGCGCTGCCGGTGATTGCCAAGAAGTCGCCTATTCCGGTTATCGCGGACATTCACTTCCAGCCCAAATACATTTTCGCCGCCATCGACGCCGGCTGTGCCGCAGTGCGTGTGAACCCAGGCAACATCAAGGAATTCGACGGTCGCGTGAAGGAAGTGGCGAAGGCCGCGGGCGACGCCAACATTCCAATCCGCATCGGCGTGAACGCCGGTTCTCTGGATAAGCGCCTCATGGAGAAGTACGGCAAGGCCACCCCAGAGGCATTGGTGGAATCTGCGCTGTGGGAAGCTGGCCTGTTTGAGGAACACGGCTTCGGTGACATCGCGATCTCCGTCAAGCACAACGATCCGGTGATCATGGTGGAGGCGTACCGCCAGCTCGCCGCTCAGTGCGATTACCCGCTGCACCTTGGTGTGACCGAGGCGGGTCCGAAGTTCCAGGGCACCATCAAGTCCGCCGTGGCGTTCGGCTCCCTGCTTGCCGACGGCATCGGTGACACCATCCGCGTGTCGCTCTCCGCCGATCCCGTGGAAGAAATCAAGGTGGGCGACCAAATCTTGCAGTCGCTCAACCTCCGCGAACGCGGTTTGGAAATTGTGTCGTGCCCATCCTGTGGCCGCGCCCAAGTGGACGTCTACTCGCTTGCTGAGGAAGTTACCGCCGCGCTGGAAGGCATGGATGTGCCGCTGCGCGTGGCCGTCATGGGTTGTGTTGTCAATGGGCCCGGCGAGGCGCGCGATGCTGACCTTGGCGTGGCTTCCGGTAATGGTAAGGGGCAAATCTTCGTCAAGGGTGAAGTGATCAAGACTGTCCCCGAATCCCAGATCGTGGAGACGCTCATCGAAGAAGCCATGCGCATCTGCGAAGAAGAAGGCATCGAAATTAAGGAAGGCGCTGGCCCCCAGGTCAAGGTCACTCGCTAGATTTCTCGCATTCTTGGTGTTGCACCGTCGATCCCGTGATCGGCGGTGTTAGCCTTTTCCGCATGAATCAGGCGCGGCAGCGAGGCATCGCAGTTGGAGTTATTGCTTCCACTTTGGGCTCGCTCGTTGCTTGTACCCCAAAACCGGCCTCTGCCGAGCCTCTGGTTGAGCAGTACATCCAAGATCTTCAGTCCCAGGATTTCTCTGGCGCTGCTGAGCTTTCCGACGACCCCGCAGCCGCAACAATCCTGGAAGATTCTTGGAAAGGTCTGCAGGCCGAAGGGCTGTCTGCAACCGTGGAAAACGTCAAGACGAATGACACCATCGCCACCGCCACGGTGAACTATCAGTGGGATCTGCCAAAGGATCGCAGCTTTGAATATCAGGCAGATATCACTCTCAACCGCATCAACGATCAGTGGTCGATCCGCTGGCAACCTACCGCTTTGCACCCGCGGCTGGGCGCCAATCAACACCTGGAATTGCGCGCAGTAAATGCGGAAAAGGCAAGCGTTGTGTCCTCCGATGGCGCGGACGTCTTGGTGCCCGGCACCGTGTATCGAATCTTGATTGACACTGACCAGGTAACTGATCCAGCGGTGGTATCCCGCAGTGTTGTAGCACAGCTGAACGCCGCCCACGGCTTCGATGACACCGTGACAGTGCCGGATATCAAGGAGCTAGAGCAGGCGATCCGCAAGCACTCTGGAACCTACTCGGTGACCACCGTGTCAAAGGAAACCGGCGAGCGCATCAAAGGCGGTCTGGAATCTGTGCCAGGAGTGCGCTTGAACCCCGAAGCCGCCATGGTGAACACGGATCCAGACTTCGCTCCCGATGTCATCTCACGAGTGACATCCTTGGTGTCCGACGAACTTGAGGGCAGCAATGGCTGGAAGATTGCCGCCGTCACTTCCGACGGGGCGGAAATGGAGCAGTTGGACTACCACTCGCCGGATCCTGCGCCTTCGGTGCAAATCAGCCTGGATCACAAGGTACAACAGGCCGCCGAGGAGGCCGTGAACCTCCGCGCAGACAAGCAGGCGGTGTTGGTGGCGGTGCGCCCATCCACGGGGCAGATTCTGGCTATTGCTCAAACGGATAAAGCTGATAAGGCTGGTGATCTCGCGCTCACCGGCATGTTCCCTCCTGGCTCGACATTCAAGATCGTCACCGCCTCGGCGGGTATTGAGGATCAAGGCTTGACGCCCGGCAGCATCGTGCCGTGCCCGGGCAGCATGAATATCTACGGGCGAGTGGTGAATAACTACAACGGGTTTTCCCTCGGCAACGTCCCACTGCAACAGGCATTCGCTCGTTCCTGCAACACCACCTTTGCGGACTTTTCCACCAAGTTGCAACCGGGCCAGCTCAAAGACGTCGGCAAGGAATTTGGCATCGGCGTTGACTATGACATTCCTGGTATCTCCACTGTGACGGGCCAAATCCCGGAAGGCGACACCGAGCTTGATCGCACGGAAGCCGGATACGGCCAGGGTGATGTGTTGGTAAGCCCCTTTGGGCTGGCTATGGTGAGTGCTACTGCCGCCACGGGTCACACTCCGGTGCCCACGCTTATCTCCACCAAGGACACCAAAGTAAGCGGTGAGCAGCACAACCCGGATCAGGCAACCATCGATCAACTGCGCGATCTCATGGCAGCAGTCACGGCCGGCGGAGGCACAGCAGCGGGCATGAGCCAGCAAGGCGGCAAGATCTTTGCCAAGACCGGCGAGGCGGAAATCAACGGTGGTTCGCACGCCTGGTTCACCGGCTACCGTGAAGACGACATTGCTTTTGCCACGCTTGTGGTACTCGGCGGCGGTTCGGAAACGGCAGTGGCAGTGACCGACAAGTTCTTCACCACGCTTGATGATCTGCGAGCCCAAGGTTCCCTGCCTCCGGCTGAGCAACCGCAACCCTAAGCGTCGAAAAGCAATAGCTCGGCGCTAGCATGGTGGGCATGGCAAAGCGCGCACCACTGACACCTGGAACCCCCACGCCCATCCGAACTGTGCCGAAGCAGATCCCGCGGCCTGAATACGTGTGGAAGGACACGGTTCAGGAGGCGATGGGCGAACCCTTCGTGCAGACGCCCGAAACGATTGAGGCGATGCGTGAGGCATCAAAGATCGCGGCGAATGCGCTGCAAGCAGCAGGGCAAGCGGTAGCACCCGGGGTGACCACGGACGAACTGGACCGCATCGCGCATGAGTACATGCTCGACCACGGCGCATATCCTTCATGCCTGGGGTATCGTAATTTTCCGAAGTCCGTGTGCACCAGCCTCAATGAGATCGTGTGCCACGGCATACCGGATACCACGGTGATCCAAGACGGCGACATCGTCAATATCGACGTCACAGCCTTCAAAAACGGCGTGCATGGTGACACGAACGCTACCTTCCTCGCAGGTGATGTGAGTGAGGAACACCGGCTGCTGGTGGAGCGCACCAAAGAAGCGACCATGCGTGGTATTCGCGCCGCCAAGCCTGGCCGCCAGATTAATGTGATTGGGCGCGTAATCGAGAGCTATGCTCGACGCTTCGGGTATTCGGTGGTCGAAGATTTCACTGGCCACGGCATTGGCACCACTTTCCACAATGGCCTGGTCGTGCTCCATTTTGATTCCGACCGTTACACCAATGAGCTGGTTCCGGGCATGACGCTCACCATTGAACCCATGCTGAACCTCGGCGGGCTGGACTACGAGATCTGGGATGACGATTGGACGGTGCAGAACACCGATCACCAATTCTCCGCGCAGTTCGAACACACCATCGTGATCACCGAGGACGGCAACGAGATCCTCACCCTGCCAGACGAATCTATCTAAGCAATGGGAAACGCGGTGCTCATCGCCGGTTGTACCTCCGATGCCGGCAAATCTGTGGTGGTGGCGGGGTTATGTCGTGCCCTCGCCCGTCGTGGGGTTCGCGTGGCGCCCTTTAAGGCGCAAAACATGTCCAATAACTCTGCCGTGACCCCAGAAGGCGGTGAGATCGGGCGCGCGCAGGCGCTCCAAGCGGCGGCGTGTGGCCTGGCTCCCTCGGTGGCGTTCAATCCCATCCTGCTCAAGCCAGGGTCGGATCGCACCTCCCAACTAGTCGTGCTTGGCTTTGCGACGGGCAACGTGTCCGCAAAGAACTACATCGAGCATCGCAGCCATCTGCGCACAGTGGCGGCGGAGGCCTTGGCACAGTTGCGCAAAGATTATGACGTGGTGGTGTGCGAGGGCGCTGGCTCGCCAGCGGAAATCAACCTGCGCGACACCGACGTGGCGAACTTCGGCCTGGCTGAAGCCGCCGACCTTCCCGTGTACCTCGTGGGCGACATTGATCGCGGGGGAGTGCTTGCCCACTTCTACGGCACCCACCAGATTGTGTCTGATGCAGACCGCGTGCGGATTAAAGGCTTTATTGTGAACAAATTCCGCGGGGATGAGTCGATTTTGCAGCCAGGCCTCGACACCCTGGAGGCGATGACGGGCGTGCCCACCATCGGTGTTTTGCCATTTGTGCAGGGGCTGTGGATCGACGCAGAAGATTCCTTACAGTCCAGCATTGGCGCTTCCATCGGGCCGAAACACCCACCGCTTGGGGCTGATCGTTTGCACATTGCCGCGATCCGTCTGCCACGCATCTCCAATGCCACCGACGTTGAAGCTCTTGCGTGTGAACCTGGGGTGAGCGTGCGTTGGGTCGATGATCCGGCTTCGGTGCTGGACGCCGACCTGGCGGTGCTGCCCGGTTCCAAGGCCACTCTGAGCGATTTGGCTTGGTTGCGTGAGCGCGGAATCGCGGATGCGTTGCAGCGGCGTGCGGCACAAAAACAACCGGTGCTGGGTATCTGTGGCGGATTCCAAATGATGTGTGCACAGATTACCGACGAAGTAGAAGCCGGGGCCACCGAGGCTCAGGCTGGGCTCGGGATTTTTGATGCTGAGATCGAATTCCGCGAAGCAAAAACCTTGGCAACGCATCCCAATGGAGCCTATGAAGTGCACTTTGGCCAGGTGGTGCACAGCAACGAGCAGCCGTGGATTGGCGCCGAGGGGGCTCGAAAGGGCTATAGCTTTGGTACCCATCGCCACGGGCAGCTCGAAGATGACCAATTCCGCCGCGAGTTCCTCACCCAAATAGCGCAGGCCAACGCCAAGGATAATTTTGTGCCGAGCCCTAACACGAGCTTTGCCGAAGAACGTCAGCGCCAGCTCGATCTCCTTGCGGATGTGATAGAGCGGCGCGTGGACGTAGACAAGCTCTTGGACGAATTAGCTAGCTAAAGTCTAGGCCCAGCAACGCGTTCTCAGTGAGCTCGGGCAATGCCGGGTGGATCCAGTACTCATCCTTGGCCAGCTGCTCGGCGTTGATGCCAAAGTTCATGGCGGTGATGATTTGCTGGATGAGCGTAGACGCCTGTGGGCCCATGAAGTGCGCGCCGAGGATCTGCTTGCTGTGCTTATCGGCAATGATCTTGGCAAAGCTCGTCTCATCCTCCATGGCCCAGCCATACGCCACATCGCCGTAGCGCTGCACCTTCACGGTGATGTCCAGACCCTGCTCGCGGGCTTCATCCTCAGTGATACCCACAGAGGCGATCTGCGGATTAGTGAACACTGCGGCGGGGACGTGCTCGTGGGGGAGCTTTTGCAGGTCATCGGGGTGCTCAAGGTTGTGCTTGATCGTGCGCATCTCTGCGTTGGCAACGTGCTTGAGCTGGTAGGGGGAGGACACATCGCCCAGAGCCCAAACGCCGTCGACATTGGTGCGCCCGTACTCGTCCACTTTGATGCGGCCGCCGTCCATCTCGATGCCGGCGCGGTCAAGATCCATCTGGTCGCCATTGCGGGTGCGGCCGGTGGCAACGAGCAGCAGATCAGCTTGGACCTTGGTGCCGTTTTCCAGCGTGACCTCAACGCCCTCTTGTGCGTTCTCGCCCTTACCTGCGCCTGCGCCTGAGCCCACAGCGGCAACCGATGCCACATTCGAACCCAGATGAGTTTCCATGGCTTGCTTGGTCAGTTCGGTGAAGGCATCAGAGACCTCGGAGTCCAAATGGCGCAGTAGCTTTTCGGAGCGGTTGACGATCTTGACCTCAACGCCGAGTGCATCGAACATGTGCGCAAACTCCATGGCAATATAGCCACCGCCGTAGACGATCATCGACTTCGGCAACGCCTCTAAACGCATGATGTTTTCGTTGGTGTAGTATTCCACGCCCGATTCCAGCACCGCCTCCGGGATGAAGGGGCGTGCGCCGGTGGCAATCACGATCTCGTCGCCACTAATTTCCACTTCCTTGGAACCCTGGCCGGTGAGAATCGTCTTCGGGCCAACAAAGCGGGCGTGCTGGTCGTAGACGTCAATGTTGGGAGTCTTGGGCCCGCGTCGGTATTCCTCGCCGCCCTCAGCAATGGGATCGACGCGCTTATCGAACACACGGGAGACAATCGAGGGCCAGTCAATGTGCTCAATCTTGGCGCTGATGCCGTATTTTTTGGCTTCCTTGATCGTGCGTGCGACCTCTGCTGCGTAGACGAACATTTTGGTGGGGATGCAGCCAACGTTGAGGCATGTGCCACCAAAGCGTCCCTTTTCAACGATGGCAATGGATTTATCGTGATTTTCCACGCCGGGGATCGAATTGCCCGATCCGGTGCCGATGATGATGAGGTCGTAATGCTTGCTCAAGGATGCTCCTTCTTACAGCTTTATTGGTGCGTTCTTCAGGCCAGTGTGCCAAACTTTGCCGAGCTTAGGCAGGCAGCGTTTTCTTCAACCAATTAAGGCACGCTTTTATTGCCTCCTCGCGCGGTTGGGGTTGTGACAGGAACACGTCATGCACCGCATTATCGATGGCCACGACCGTGACGTCTTGGCCCAAAAGTGGTGCGCGACGGCTGATTTGTTCCACGTCAAGGACAGTATCGGCGGTCTTCGCTGCTTCCGCATAGCGCGGCTTGAGAAATGATCTACGCGCATGCAGCGTGAGCACAGGCTTTTCGACGTCCACCGCCCCCTCATGGATCCGTCGCTGAGAGGAGTCAACAGTTTTCAACCACTCGGGATACTTTTTGTGGCCCCGGATCGGTTTGAGGGAGAGGTCATAATCCCATTCACCCTCGGCGCTGGCGTGCAGCGATCGACCATAGTTGCTAGGTAGCCTGCCACCGATTCCTTTGCGCAGCAGCGCATGGCCAGCACGCGAGTGCAGCAGTGCCCTCAACCCCTTGACCAGTGGGGTGGGGAATTGCATATCCAGCCAGGGCGAGTTGAGGATAAGCCCCGCGATCGCATCCGCAAACTCCGGCTTTTCGCGGTTGAGTTCATCCAGCCAGAGCGCTGCAATCAAACCGCCGGTTGAGTGGGCAACGGGAACGAGTGCTGGGTGGTCGTCTGCCAAGAAGAAGGCAACGGCGTTGAGTTCCTGGAAATACAGCCGAAGATCACTGACGTAATGCCAACGCTGACCGGCGATGTGGGCGCGTCCAGATTTGCGCAGATCGATGCCGTAGACCGCGTAGCCTTCCTCATGGAAGTGGTGCGCAATGTGCTGGTGAAAGAAGTAATCCGTCATGCCGTGGATGAACAGCAGTGCTGGGCGCTGCTGCCAATCGGAGCAGGCGGGTTGATAGCGAACCAATACTGCAGCAACATCACCTTCGCCATCTGGGTCGGTGCCCAAATGGAGCGTGCTTGCTTCGAAATCGTCGCCCAAGGCGTCGGGCTGCCAATCGAGGTGATGAGGTGTTGAGTGATTGCCGCTATTGCTCATGGCAGCCCATGTTAGCGCCTTGCTGCTGGTTAGGGATGGGGGCGTGGGCGTCGAAAAGCCTCCCCAAATGGGGGTAAGGGGTGTGGATCTTGTTCTTCCTTATCAGCAAAGGAAACGCGCTCATGCGCCGAAACTGCGGTGGGCGGGTGCCCTCGCGAAAGTAAATGAGGGGTAAACTAAGGCAGCGATAAACGTCCACGCATCCCGCTGGCGCAGTTTCCTACGGCCAAGTGGCTCAGCGCTTGGGGTGCGTGGACGTTTGAGAGAAGTTCGGGATTACCCAGGCCGTACGCGGTTTCGAATACGCAAAGAGTTCAAGGAAGTTTGAAGATGTCAGTTTCCAAGAAGACCACCCCTAAGGTGAGCGACGAAGTCGACGTTGTCCTCATCGGCGCCGGCGTGATGAGCGCGACGCTGGGCGCCATGCTGCGTACCCTGCAGCCCGATTGGTCCCAGATCGTATTTGAGCGCCTCGATCGCCCGGCCGAGGAATCCTCCTCACCGTGGAACAACGCCGGCACCGGCCACTCCGCGCTGTGCGAGCTGAACTACACCCCTGAGGTCAACGGCAAGATTGACATCTCAAAGGCCATCGGTGTGAATGAGAAGTTCCAGGCCTCGCGCCAGTTCTGGTCCTACCAGGTCAAGCAAGGCGTACTGCCCAGCCCACGCGAGTGGATCAACCCGGTGCCGCACGTGTCCTTCGCCCGCGGTGAGGATCAGGTTGCCTACCTGAAGAAGCGCTACGAGGCACTCGCCGGCCATCCGCTGTTCCCCGGCATGCAGTACACCGAAGATCGCCAGAAGTTTGAAGAGATGCTGCCGCTGATGGCCGAAGGACGCCCCGCTGATGAGAAGGTAGCGGTGAGCTGGACCGATGTGGGCACCGACATTAACTATGGCGCGCTGACCAAGCAGTTCCTCAAGGACGCTGAATCGAAGGGCACCGAGCTTCGCTACGGCCACGAAGTTCGCGACATCAAGCGCGACGGCTCCGGCTGGAAGGTGGAAGTCAAGAACGTCCACACTGGCGATACCCAGGTGGTTCGCGCGAACTTCGTCTTCGTTGGCGCAGGTGGCATGGCGCTGCCGCTGCTGCAAAAGTCCGGCATTCGCGAGATCCGCGGCTGGGGCGGATTCCCTGTCTCCGGCGAGTGGCTGCGCTGCACCAATCCTGAGATCATCGAGCGCCACGCCGCCAAGGTGTATGGCAAGGCCTCGGTGGGAGCGCCCCCAATGTCCGTGCCTCACCTGGATACCCGCGTGATCGACGGTGAAAAGGGTCTGCTCTTTGGCCCCTACGCCGGTTGGACCCCGAAGTTCTTGAAGCAGGGCTCCTGGTTTGATCTGCTGAAGTCCATTAAGCCCACGAATTTGCTGTCCTACATTGGTGTGGGCGTGCAAGAAATGGCGCTGACCAAGTACCTGGTCACCGAGGTGCTCAAGGGCCGTGAGGCACGCATGGAATCTCTGCGCGAGTTCATGCCCGATGCGCGCGATGAGGATTGGGAGCTGGTTACCGCTGGTCAGCGCGTTCAGGCGATCCAGCCAGTGGTTGGCCCGAGCTTCTCTAAGCTCGCATTCGGCACCTCCCTGATTAACTCCGCCGATGGTTCCATCGCCGGCCTGCTGGGCGCGTCACCGGGCGCTTCCATCGCTCCCGCCGCGATGCTTGAGCTGCTGGAGCGTTGCTTCGGCGATCACATGGTGGAGTGGGGAGACAAGATCAAGGAAATGGTGCCGTCCTACGGCGTTAAGCTTGCCACCGACCCCAAGCTCTTCAATGAGATGTGGGAGTACACTCAAAAGACGCTGCAGCTCGACCAAGACTAAAGCGTTTGGCCGGTTGCGTTTGACCCGTACTCGACCAAGGAGCCCGCACTCGTGGCAGACTCGCGCACACTCTTTCCCTTCTCAGCAGTAGTGGGGCAGGACCGCCTACAATTGGCGCTCATCCTCACCGCGATCCAACCCCGCATTGGTGGGGTGGTGATCAGAGGCGAAAAAGGCACCGCGAAAACAACCACGGTGCGGGCTTTCGCGCGCTTGCTTTTCGACGCCCCCCTGATCAATCTCCCCATCGGCGCCACCGAGGACCGCGTGGTGGGGTCCATCGATATGGAAACGGTGCTCACCACCGGGCGCGCCGAGTATCAACCGGGTCTCATGGCCGCGGCCGATGGCGGCGTGCTGTACGTGGATGAAGTCAATCTGTTGGCCGACCACCTCGTGGACGCCTTGCTCGACGCCGCAGCCACGGGTGTGGTGAGCGTGGAGCGCGACGGTGTTTCTTATAGCTCGCCCGCCAATTTTGTGCTGGTGGGCACGATGAACCCGGAGGAAGGGGAGCTGCGCCCCCAATTGCTGGATCGCTTCGGTTTGGCCGTGGATGTTGCCGCTTCGCGCGATGTGGAAGTGCGCGCGGAAATCATGCGCCGCAGGCTCGCCTTTGAGGACGCGCCCGAGCACTACGCAGCGCAGTGGCAGACGCGGGACCAGGCGCTGGCGGAACAGATCGTTGCTGCACGCGAGCGCCTGGGGGCATTGGCACTGTCGGAGGTAAACCTGGCGCGTATTGCGCACTTGTGCGCTACCTTCGACGTCGACGGCATGCGAGCAGACCTCGTGATTGCCCGCACGGCACTCGCTCATGCTGCGTGGCGTGGCGCTTCCCAGGTGGAGGACGAAGATATTCGCGTGGCCGCCGAACTCGCCCTGCCGCACCGCAAACGGCGCAATCCCTTCGACGAGCCCGGCCTCGATCAAGATCAGCTCGACGATGCCATGGATCAAGCACAACAAGAACACCCCGATCCGCAGGAATCTGATACGGAGCAGCAACCGCAGCAGCAGGATTCACCGCAGCCGAATGAGCCGGGTGACACCCCCACGCAAGACGGCAAGGAGGACAGCGCCGCCACGGGCGCCCCCTTTCGCCCCTAAGGTGTTTCAACGCCGAGGCCTCGGGGAAGAGGGGATCCCGGGCCGGCGCTCCAGGGCGTACTCCGCACAAGGTACGAGTGTGCGCGCGATCAAGGGAGGACACGGCCTTCACCTGGTGGGCACAGTGCGTGCGGCAGCAGAACGCGGCGCGGTCATCGACGGGGAGATGCTGCGCTTGCAGGCCCGGGATCTGCGCGGGCAGTTGCGTCGTGGCATGGAGTCGAACTTGATCGTCTTTGTGGTCGACGCCTCTGGCTCCATGGCGGCACGCGATCGCCTGGAATCGGTGACCGGCGCGGTGGTGTCGATGTTGCAGGACGCCTATCAACGCCGCGACAAAGTGGCGGTGATTTCTGTACGTGGCGCACAACCGGAAGTGGTGCTGCCGCCCACCGGCTCTATCGACGTCGCAGTGCGCCGCTTGGAAGGGCTGAAAACAGGTGGCCGAACACCGCTTGGCGAAGGCCTCATGCTCGCCCACGAGATGATACAGCGCGAGCACCGCAAGGAGCCGGGCCGCAGGGCGCTGTTGGTGGTGCTCTCCGATGGTCGCGCCACCGGTGCCGCTGGGCTGGATGGCTCTCGCAATGCCGCAGCATTGATTCAACAGCGCGGTTTGGCGGGCAGTGTGGTGATTGACGCCGAACAGGGCAAGCGCATCAAGCTCGGTTTGGCCAAGGAACTCGCTTGGCAGCTTGGCGGCATTTGTGTGCAACTCGAGCACCTCAGTGCCGATGCACTCAGTGAAGTAGTGGCTGCCGTTTAGCCTCGCTGAACTGGGCTCACGGGCGCCTCGGGGGGCGTCCCCTATACTTTCGAAGCGTGGAAGAAAAGCCCCTGAAAGAACAGTCCAAAGCACCCCTGGAGCACGGTGAGGAGCAGCGGCGTGGGGCGTCGGCAAGCGAGGAAAACCCGCTGGCGATGCTCACCGCCAACCCAACCAAGGCCGACTATTGGTGTTTAGGGCTCATGCTTGTGGCGGGTGTCTATGGTCTGGCGATCATGCCGCTGCGCGCTTGGATGCTCGCAGAACTTTCACGCCTGCCGTGGCTCGTAGCGCTTACGGGCTCGGGAACTGGTACTGCGGCGCTCGGCTCTGCCATCAAGGTGGGCGAGAATTTGCCGGTGCTATGGCCGATCGTGTTGGGCGCTCTCATGTTGATCAAGTTCAACTTTGTGTACTGTTGGGCTGGCAAGCTGTGGGGCCGCAAGATCATCAACATGTGGGCGAGCTCTTCCAAACGCTCCGCGCGAAACTATGCCCGTGCTGAACGCGTAGTGGACAAGGTGGGGCCTTTCGGTTTCTTCCTGGCGTACCTGCCCATTCCGCTGCCCATTGGGCTGGTGGTATTCACGGTGGCCGGTATCCGAGGGATGAAGCTCTGGTGGTTCATGGTGCTCAACTACATTTCGGCACTGCTGTGGCGCGGGGCGTATTTCTGGTTCGGCTACGCCGTGGGTGAACCGGCCGTTGATCTGCTGAAACAATACGCAGAGATTTCAAACTACGTGGTGATCGCTATCGTGGTGTTCGTGATTTGGTCCGCCCGGAAGAACCCAGCGGGCGGCATGAAAACAACAGGCGCACAGTAGGCGCAGGAGGAACCGTGGCACAAGGCAAACTCGATCCAGCAAACATTCCAGATGACGGCCTGACCACCCGCCAACGTCGCAATCTTCCCATCACTGCGGTGCACACCGGTCCTGGCAAGGGCAAGTCCACAGCAGCGTTCGGCATGGCAATGCGCGCCTGGAATCAAGGGCTGAATGTGGGAGTATTTCAGTTTGTGAAGTCCGCCAAGTGGCGCGTGGGCGAAGAAAGTGTGTTCAAGCGCTTAGGGGAGCTGCATGAACTGACCGGCGAAGGCGGTGCCGTGGAGTGGCACAAGATGGGCGAGGGGTGGTCCTGGTCCAAGAAACAGGGCTCCGAGGAAGATCATGCGCGCGATGCCGCCGAAGGCTGGGAGGAGATCAAACGCCGCCTGGCCCAGGAAGCACACGACATCTACGTGTTGGATGAGTTCACCTATCCCATCAAGTGGGGCTGGATTGACGTTGATGATGTGGTGGAAACCCTCAAAGACCGCCCCGGTAAGCAGCATGTGGTGATGACGGGGCGCGATGCTGACCCAAAGCTCGTGGAGATCGCCGACCTCGTTACCGAAATGACCAAGATCAAACATCCCTTTGATGCCGGACGCAAAGGCCAAAAGGGGATCGAATGGTAGTTGCTGCACCTGATTGGAAACATGGAGCGGCGACCGGCGTGGTGATTGCGGCGACCAGTTCCGGCTCGGGCAAAACCACCATCGCAACAGGGCTGATCGCCGCTCTAGCCAAACGCATGCAGGTGGCGCCGTTCAAAGTGGGCCCCGACTACATTGACCCCGGCTATCACGGTATGGCCGCCGGGAGGCGAGGTCGCAACCTAGACACCGTGATGTGTGGCCGAGAGCTTGTCCAAGGGCTCTACGCCCACGGTTCCTCCGGTCTCGACATTGCGGTGGTTGAAGGGGTGATGGGGCTTTTCGACGGCCGCATCACCGCCAATCCCACCCACACCGAGGCCCTCGCTGAAGGCTCCACCGCCGAGGTGGCAGCGCTTTTAGGGTTGCCGGTGGTGCTGGTGGTGGACGTGCGCGGCACCAGTCAATCAGTGGGCGCTATTGTGCGTGGCTTTGCTACCGCAGAAGATTCGGTGCGTATCGCCGGGGTGATCCTGAACAAGGTGGGCACGTCGCGCCACGCCGAAGTCTGCCGCCAGGCGGTTGAGGCGCAAGGAGTACCGGTGCTTGGGGCGATACCTCGCGTGGACCATGCCGAAGTGCCTTCGCGGCACCTTGGCCTCGTAACTTCCGGTGAGCTTGCCCAAGCGCGTGAGGCCATCGACGCCATGGCGCAGATGGTCGAGCAATATGTGGATATTGATGCCGTGGTGCAACTTGCCCGGCGGCCTCATGTGGAGGCTATGTGGGAGCCCGGCGCTGCTGCTGTCACGCAGCGGCCGGTCATTGCTATGACGGGCGGACCTGCGTTTTCCTTCACCTACGCCGAGCACGTTGAGATGCTGCAGGCAATGGGCGCGCAGGTGGTGGATTTCGACCCCCTCCATGAGGATCTACCCGCGTGCGCTGCACTCATTATTCCCGGTGGTTTCCCCGAGGAGCACTGCGCTGCGCTGGCGTCTCGAACGGCGCTTCGCGAGCAGGTTCGCGCAGCGATCGAGGCAGGCATGCCGGTGCATGCGGAATGCGCTGGATTGTTGTGGTTGCTGGATTCGCTCGGCGATCACGAGATGCTCGGGGTGATCGGCACTTCTGCTGCGATGGGCCGCAGGCTCACCCTCGGCTACCGCGAAGCGGTGGCGTTGTCAGATTCGCTGCTGTTTCGCGCAGGCGAGCGCGTGATGGGCCACGAGTTCCATCACACGCAGCTCGAATCTCAATCAGTTCCGGGTTTTGCACCTGCTTGGGGCTGGCGATTGTGGGATGGCAAGGCTGCTCAGGAGGGATTTGTGCGCGCTCATGTGCATGCGTCCTATCTGCATGTCCACCCGGCGGCGATCCCAGAGGCGATGCGCAGATTTGTGCAAGCCGCCGCTGATTTCCACGCCCGAACGGCCGCGAAAGTTTAGGTGCCGCAGTAGGTGACGTAAGGCGCGGGATCCTTCGGCGGGGATGCCACCGGTGCGTTGAACGGGTCGCGCGCATATGCGAGCTGCTGGTGAACGAAGCCCCAGTCATCGGCGAGCCCGGCCTGGATAACCTCCTCAACGATGTGGTTGCGGGGAAACCAGTTTGGGAAGTGCTCTCGCATGAGTTCGAGGTCGGGTTCCATCGCGCGCCAGCTACGCAACCACGGCTCCTGCCAATTGGAGGATCGCATCGGATCGACACGCAGACCACGAATCAGCCCGTAGTAGTCCGGCTTGTGTTCTTGGAGTATCTCAAGCAGATCGTCGAGCAACGTCTCTACTTCCGGCGAAGGCTGCAACCCGATTGCCGGTGCCATTACCTCAACCCAAGCGCGACGGTAGAGAGCGGGAAATTCCTGAACCAAGCCGTTGAGGGTGTCCACATCCACGATGCCTACGAAACATTCGGCGAGGCGCACCATGTTCCAGGCAGCCATCTGGGGTTGATTGCGATAACGGTAGCGCCCCTGGTGGTCAATGGAGGAAAACACTGCGTCACCATCGAAATCGTCGAGGAAGGCGCACGGGCCGTAGTCGAGCGTTTCGCCCGTGATGGAACAGTTATCGGTATTCATCACCCCGTGCACAAAGCCCATGCGCATCCACTTGGCCACTAGCGTCGCCTGGGAGTGCATCACGCGGCGCAGGAATTGCTCAGCGAGCGCCTCTTCGGTTTCCGCCTCCAGCCCAAGCACTCCCGCCGAATATCGAAGCGCTGCGAGAACATGCTCACGCCCGCGCGTTGCCGCAAGCTGGAAGGTGCCCACCCGCAGGTGCGAATCAGCCCCACGCACCAAGGCCGCGCCGGGTTGCACTTGCTGGCGCGCGATCTTTTCTCCCGTAGTGATAACCGCCAGCCCGCGTGTGGTAGGCACGCCGATGGCGTGCATGAATTCGCTGATGAAGTACTCCCGCAGCACTGGGCCAAGCTGCGCTTTGCCGTCCCCGCCGCGCGAGAAGGGAGTGGGCCCGGCGCCTTTGACGTGCACCTCTTTCAAGCCCTCGGGCGTATTCATGGCGCCAAGGAGCACCGCGCGTCCGTCGCCGAGCATCGGCACGAATTGGCCGAACTGGTGGCCCGCGTACGCCTGCGCGTGTCCGGGGCGGGAAAGGATGTGGAGCAGGGTGCCGTCGGCAAGCTGAAAATCAGGGTTGAGCAGCTTGATATCCGGATCTGGCCACGCCTCAACGCGCCAGGGAGTTGCGAATTGTGGCAGGGCGTCGGCGAATGTGTGGGAGAGCATGACAGCCAGCCTAAGCCAGCGCGTTAGAATTACAACCTATGAACGATCCATTGCAGCCCATCCATCCCGTGGTACTCATCGGCGGCGGTCCCGGCGCCTGGGACCTCATCACGGTGCGTGGAATGCGCAGGCTGCAAGACGCTGAGGTGATCCTCGCCGACCACCTCGGTCCCACGGCTGAGCTTTCCCAGCTTGTCGACGTCACCACGAAGCACATCATCGACGTATCCAAGCTGCCCTACGGCAAGCAAGTGGCGCAGGAACGCATCAACGAGCTGCTGATTGAACACGCCCGGGCGGGTAAGAAAGTGGCGCGCTTGAAAGGCGGCGATCCATACATTTTCGGGCGCGGCTTTGAGGAACTGCAAGCGTGTGCAGAAGCCGGAGTGCCCTGCGAAGTGGTGCCGGGTGTCACCAGCGCCGTGTCGGTACCAGCGCTTGCCGGAGTGCCCGTGACGCAGCGAGGCGTGGTGCATAACTTCACCGTCATTTCCGGGCACCTGCCCCCAAGGCATGAAAAGAGCCTGAATGATTGGGAGGCGCTGGCGCGCACCGGCGGCACCCTGAGCGTGATCATGGGCGTGAAGAACGCACCGAAGATCGCCGATGCGCTCATGCAAGCAGGACGCGATGCCGAGACACCAGCGGTGGTTATTCAGGAAGGTTCCACCGAAGCCGAACGCGTGGTGCGCTGCACGCTGGGAACTCTTGGGGCGACGATGCGTGAGCACGAGATCAAGCCGCCTGCCGTGTACGTGATTGGGGAGGTCGCGGGGTTGTAGTTGGGGCTTCGTGCGGCTAGCACCCATGGGATATTGCTGCCTTGCTAGCTAGAATGACCATAGACACCCCAGACCGCGAAGATCCCGAAGAAGGAGGAATTGATGCACCGCGAGAGCACAGCCCTGTTGGTGGTGGATGTTCAGGCAGGATTCATCAGCCCTTATACGCAGCGCGCACTTCCTCGAATCCATGAATTGATCGAAAGCGATGCTTTTGATCTTGTGATTGCGACGAGATTCCATAACCCTGAGGGGTCTCCCTATCGCAAATTCATCAAATGGGATCGCCTTTCTACGCCCGAAGAGATCGCCCTGGATCCAAAGGTCGAACAAAGCGCGGACGTCGTTATCGACAAAGCGACGTATATGGCCGGAGACGAGATCGCAGCTTCCCTCAAAGCCTTCGGTATAGCAAAGGTGTTAGTCGTAGGAATCGACACGGATGTATGCGTCTTGCAAAACGCTGCCTACCTATTCGACCACGGCTTTGAGGTCTCCATTGATCTTGAAGGATGCGCGACCAATGGCGGTGCCGAAGCAGATGCCGCGGCCGTCAGGCTGTTGGAGCGCACCATCGGCAGGGACCACGTATTGGGGTCTCAACACCAAACGCTGGCTTCCACAGGCTAGGGCCACCAATGGTGGGGCAGGTGGTGTATCGCTATGAGTTCGCGCCTTTTGATTTAGGCTCGAGTCTCAACCTTGAGCGTAATAGGAAGAAAATCAAAACCACGGCTCGAGATCTGGGGTGGGTGGATGCGAGCGAACATTTTGCTGGCCGCGATATCTCCCACATCATCCCCAACCACGTCGCGCTGCTTGAAGCCGACGATGTATTGGTCTACATTCCTGAATCCGGATTCGGAGTAGCGCGATACCGATTCGAGCACCGCGGTGGCACAAGTGATGACGTGGTTGCCGATGCTTTGCTTGCACGCCGGGAATTTCAAAAAGAAATTGACGAAGGCTCTTTTGAACAAAACGCTGTTGACAGCAACACCCGCGTTGCGTTTTTAGTTGCAACGTTGCGCGAAGAGCTTCAACGGGGAAACAATCCCGAGAAACGCCTGCTGATCCCGCATAAAAATCTGCACTTCTACTCCTTAAGCGTGTTTGCGGTGCCGGACCATCTACCTGATTGGCTCGGTTGGTGTTTGCTGCAACCTCGTGCTTTGGGATGCTCGGTAAGCACCGATCAGCCGCCCACCAGAGAAGCACTGGGTGAAGCCATCAAGGGGTGTCGCGATGCGGAGTTGACCTTGACCGAAATACAAGAAGATATTGCTGCTGCAGACGGCGTGTTTTCGAGTTGGTCGGCTGTGCTGGTGGATGCAACAGCAATGAACGACAACCTGGACTTAGTCACACTGTGCGAGTTTCGTGTTCAATCAACCTGGTACGCAGCGAATTGCGCCTCTGAGATCGCCGCGCTGTCACCGGAAACTTCCAATCTGAACCGGCGCAGAATGATGATTCGCTTGTCTCAGTCAGCCTTTGAACGCACGCGTTGGCTCACCGAACGCCGCCTTGGAGCGAACGACCCGGAGAAGCCGAAACAGATCCTAGACCAAATCAGTGCCACCAGCGACGTACAACGAGAAGTGGAAAACGCCGAGGCAGCGCTGAGCCAAGCACTTGCTCATGCGGAGCTGGAAATCGAACGTCGCAGCGCATACGGAAGAAAGCTGCTCCAGGTGTTTAGCCTGATATTCGCCTCGGCAGGCCTAGCCCAAGTGATGCTGCCTTTGCCCATTACCTCGGAAGTGT
Organism: Corynebacterium gerontici; assembly: GCF_003813985.1. Classification (NCBI taxonomy): domain Bacteria; kingdom Bacillati; phylum Actinomycetota; class Actinomycetes; order Mycobacteriales; family Corynebacteriaceae; genus Corynebacterium; species Corynebacterium gerontici. The sequence goes on along the minus strand of NZ_CP033897.1, from coordinate 1,424,111 downwards.
TCCAAGAGCATCTCCTTGCGATCCTGATATGGCTTGGAATGACGCTGCTTGGTGCAGTCCTTGTGATCAGGCAAGAACGCTAGGCGCTATAAGCTAGCCTTTCACCACCATGGTGAGTTCCAGTGGTTTCTTTTCGTTTTCTTCGATCACAAAGCCGGCATCCCGCGCCGCGACAGCCACCTCGGAAACATTTTGAGGCTGCGCATCAGACAATGCCAGCTCCCTAGCTAAAAGCCCTTTGTAGTGCTTATTAAAGTGGCTGACCACCTTGCGCGAGCCATCGGCTTGTACGGATTCCACACGCACGGTCACAGCGCCCGGTACGCGACCAAGTTGCTGATAGGTGCCTGAACGTAAATCCAAGATCAGTTCCTCAGATGCCTGCAGCGCCTTAGTGATTGCTTTACCCCAGCGCTTCTTCATAGTGGGTAGTTGCCCGTCTGAGGTGGGCAACTTCGTGCCCCCGGAAAGTCGATACTTGGGGATCATGTCCTGAGCACCCACCACACCAAACAGCGCCGAACCAATAGCGAGGCGTACCCAAGATTGCTCGGGTAGGGAAGGGGCATCGAGGGCGTCGAAAAGCACCCCGGTGTATCGCAGGATTGCGGGCATGGTTGGGGCGCTCATGAGTACGCGATTAGCTTCGGCCTCGGGGCGAAGTTTTTCTGAAATGCCCAAGACTTCCAAGGCCTGATCAACGGGAAGCGCGGCGAGGTCGCGGGCGATTGCGCGGCGGGTTTGGTTCAGGCTTGAAAAGGAAAGCGACTCGAAATCCAGAGGTGCGCCTTCGCCACCGGAGGCCTTGGTTTCTGAGGGAGGAAGGACGATGAGCATGCCACCACAATAATTGCCTGCTTCAGGGGTGCTGTGAGCAAGGCATCTTCTCAGTGGTCGAGCCAAGCAGACCAGCACCTTAGCGTCGGGTAGAATTCCCAACCATGATTACACGCCTTTCTAACCTGTTTCTGCGCACGTTGCGCGAGGATCCCGCAGACGCTGAAGTTCTAAGCCACAAGCTGCTGGTTCGCGCTGGTTACATTCGCCGTGTCGCCCCAGGCGTGTACACCCTCCTGCCGCTCGGTCTGCGCACAGTGCGCAACATCGAAAACGTTGTCCGCGAGGAGATGGATCGCTTCGGTGCCCAGGAGCTACTCTTCCCTGCGCTTCTGCCCCGCGAGCCCTATGAGAAGACCAACCGTTGGACGGAGTACGGGCCGAACCTTTTCCGTCTGAAGGATCGCAAGGACGCTGACTACCTGCTCGGCCCCACGCACGAGGAGATGTTCACCACCGCGGTGAAGGACATGTATTCCTCCTACAAGGATTTCCCGGTCACCCTGTACCAGATCCAGACCAAGTATCGCGATGAAGAGCGGCCCCGCGCCGGCATCCTCCGTGGCCGCGAGTTCGTGATGAAGGATTCCTATTCCTTCGACATGACCGATGAGGGCCTCGAGCAGTCTTATCAGAACCACCGCAAGGCGTACCAGGCGATTTTCGATCGCCTTGGCGTGAACTACGCCATTTGCTTTGCGACGTCCGGCGCCATGGGTGGCAGCGCCTCGGAGGAATTCTTGGCGATCTCGCCTAATGGTGAAGACACCTTTGTGCGCGCCACCGAGGGCGATTACGCGGCCAATGTGGAGGCTGTGGTGACGCAGCCCGGTGTTGAGCGCGATCCCGCTGAGGCACCCGAGGCCGTGGAGCACGACACTCCGCAGTCCGAGACAATTGCTGCCTTGGTTGAGTGGGCCAACAATGTTGGCGTGCAGGTGGAAGGCCGCGCCGTCGAGGCTTCTGACACCCTGAAGTGCATCGTGGTGAAAATCAAGCAGCCTGGCGCCGAGGAGTGGGAACTCGCGGGTGTGCTGCTGCCCGGTGATAGGGAAGTGGATATGAAGCGCCTGGAGGCATCCCTTGAGCCCGCTGAGGTGGAGCTCGCCTCCGAGGCTGACTTTGCCAAGAACGACTTCCTGGTCAAGGGCTACGTTGGCCCAAGGGCGCTGGCTGCTAACGAGGCGAAGGTGTACGCAGATCCTCGCGTTGTGCGTGGAACTTCGTGGATCACCGGCGCTGACGCACCGCAGCTCCACGTGGTTGGCTTGACCGTTGGCCGCGACTTCGAGATCGACGAGTACATCGAGGCCGCCGAGGTTAAGGAAGGTGACCCGGCACCCGAAGGCCAGGGCGTGCTCACCCTGGAACGTGGCATCGAGATCGGTCACATCTTCCAGCTTGGCCGCAAGTACACTGAGGCCTTTGACGTGCAGATTCTGGACGAAAACGGCAAGCGCGCCGTGCCCACCATGGGGTCCTACGGCATCGGCGTGACCCGGCTGCTGGGTGTGCTGGCCGAACAGCACGCCGACGAGAAGGGCTTGAATTGGCCCGTTGAGGTTGCGCCCTACAAGGTGCACGTGGTGGTGGCCAACAAAGACCCCGAGGCTGCTGAGGCTGCGGAGAAGCTGGTTGCCGAGCTTGATCAGGCCGGCATCGACGTTTTGTTTGACGATCGTCCGAAGGTGAGCCCCGGCGTGAAATTCAAGGACGCCGAGCTGCTCGGCATGCCCTATGTGGTTGTGTTTGGCCGCGCCTTCAAGGAAAGCAAGGTAGAGGTGCGCCGAGCGGGGCAGGAGGCTGAGGAGCTGCCGGCGGATAAACTGCCCCAGGCAGTAATTGACCTAGTGAAGTAGGAAAACGGTGGCGGTGCTTTATAAGCCACCGCCATTTTCTTTTTCACCACTGCTGGCGGTTTCAGGTCTATATGTAAACGCGCTGTGAGGATGGTTGATCACCAGCGGTAATAGATCACGACGTGATGTGGTGATGTTCACTGCGACGGCGCGACGCAAACCAAACGCCCACGAGTGAAAGCAGACCCAAGGCGGCGAGATAGACCGGAATCGGCCACCAATGGCCACCGGATGAATCCACCATCCAGACGGCGAGCATTGGTGCGGTGCCACTGAAAAGCGCAGCACCAATTTGATAGCCGAGCGTAATGCCGGTGTAGCGCACCTCTGCTCTAAACAGCTCGGACATCATCGTGCCAAGAGTTGCTGTGACAAACGACCACGCGATACCCAGGGCCAGCACCGAGGCGATGATGAGGCCAACTACGCTGGACTCTGCCAGCAAGAAGTAGGGGCCCGAAACAGCAATCAGGAGTATGACTCCAAAGGAGTACACGCGCTGGCGCCCAAAGCTCTCCGAGAGTGCACTCGCGAGGGGAATCATGAGTGAGGCGACGACCGCGCCCACCATGATCGCGGCGAGTGTGGTGTTGCTGGAATAGCCGAGGTTTGACTTGGCGTAGGAGATCATAAATGCCGCGTAGATGTAGAAGGGAGCGGTTTCAACTGCCTTCACCACAATAGCGACGAGCACCTCGCGCCAGTGCTTGCGCAACGTGGCACCGAGGGGGTTTTTCTGCACATTGCCAGATGCTTGTACCTCGCGGAAGGCCGGCGTTTCATCGAGTTCTTTACGGATATAAAGGCCGACGAAGATGAGAACGAACGACAGAATGAAGGGGATGCGCCAGGCAAACGACTCGAAAAGTGCGGGGCCTGAAACCAACATCGCAGCAATCAGTGCAAGATTGCCGAGAATTAAGCCGAAAGTCACACCAGTTTGCGGCACCGCACCGAAAAATCCTCGTTTTTCTTTCGGAGCGTATTCGTAGGCTAGCAGCAGTGCCCCTCCCCATTCACCGCCTACCGCGAGGCCCTGGGCGATGCGACAGCCAAAAAGCAGGATTGGAGCCCACACCCCGATCTGCGCGTACGTGGGCAACAACCCGATGGCCATGGTACCAATACCCATCGTCGCCAGGGTGACTACAAGCGTTTTCTTGCGTCCCATTCGATCGCCAATGTGTGCGAAGAAGATACCGCCGAACGGGCGGATCAAGAACGTGAGTGCGTGTCCAAAATATGCCAGAAGCACGGCCACCACTGGATCCGATTGAGGAAAGAATTGCGGTGCGAACACGATTGGCGCTACGGAGGCGTAGAGCAAGAAGTCGTACCACTCAATGGTGGAACCTGCCAGAGAACCCAATAATGCTCGGCGTTGAATCTGTCGCTGAGATGCAGCATTTGATGGATGGGGCACGTGCACAACCTTTCCTTGCTGAGGGAGCACATCACTTGGTTTGACGAGCAAGCGGTAGGTGATTTCAATCGCTCTAACTCACTGGTTGTGATTTCGGCAAAGAAATATTTCAGCCGGTTGGCCAAGGAGGGATCAAATCGTCAACACCAACATCCACTCGCAAGACTCAGTGAGCTTGCAGCAAAGATAGTTGTAATACTGGTCATCTTTGCCAAGGTACCGTGGTGTAAGCTCGCGATGATAAAGGCAAAATCCGTCGTTGTCAGTTCCCATCGATAAGACACCGCTTTTCGTCTGAGTCGAGTGGCGTCTGCCGCAGGCAGCTTCGGCGGCTATATCTGTGTACTTGTAGGAACCGTGAAGTTGAGCCACTGTTCTTCATGCTTCCCGCTAGAGTGCGAACAGCGATAAGCCACATCGTGCCTGCTCAGAAGATTCAAGACGCCGCAAGCGTCGAAAAGCTATTTCTTGGCGTGTACACCCAGCCCCTTGGAAAAGCGCAGGCGTTCCATTACCAGCGCAATCCATGAGCAGATGAGCAACGGTTGCACTGCCAGGTTGATGTTCTCGGGGGAGAGCACAATGTTGAAGATTTGTTGTGAGGTCTCGGATGCAACCAATTCCTTCGCTACGTCTTTGATGCCGTCGAACATGAACTGATACACCGCCAGGTAAATCGTGGACCACTGGATCAGGTATTCGTTGATCACGTATTCATCGGCGTTGAAGTGGAAGAGTAGGCGGCGTTTGAGCAGCGTTTCGCGGAAGCGGAAGTGGAGGATCGCGGCCACAAAGATAATGACGAAGATGAAAAAGAGCATTTCGGTGCCGTCGATGCGTCCAAGCAGTTCTTCTTGAGAGAAGCTGTGGATAGTTACATCCAAAATTGCCAGCGTTGCCAAGATGAGAAAGATCACGAGCAGCAGGAAAATTGCGCTGGTTACGCCCATGATAATGAAGTTTGCCAACACCTTGAGGAAAGTGGTGGGGTTCAAATCACGCTGACCACGGTAGACCAGCAGATCGATGAGATAAAAGATAATGGCGATCGTGGCGATCGCAAATAACGCCATCACTGCTTTTAGGCTCGTTTCTCGTTCAATAATTGGTTTCGGCGTTCGAGTGTAGCTGCCAGTCGTTGGGTAGTAACTGGCATGCTACCTGGGCCGGCAAGAGCACCCTGTGGCAGGCCTGTGTCAGGGGCGGTGAAGCAGTGTTAGCCGCGGGGTTGGATGATGTCTTCGAGCTTCTTGACCTCCACGAACGGGCGGTCTTCGCTCGCGCCTTCAGTGTTCTGCTGGGCCTTATCCTCGGCGTTGGCGGCGTCAGACTTCTCGGCCTTCGCCTCTGCGCGCTTGCCGGCTTCCTTCTCGGTGGGCGCACGATGCAGCGTGACCGTTTGCTCACCTTCGGGAGTGTTGTCCTTGTCGGCTTTCTCGCCTGCAGCTTTTTCCTCGCTGATGGCCGCGTAGTAGGTGCCGTATTCGCTGCCACGAACCTCCACGGCACCAAAGCCGTAGTAGCGCATCTTCGGGTGAAGCAGTTGGATGAGGTGCTCGTTGTCGGAGTTCCAAGCGCCCTTGTTCTTCTTCAATGCCTTGAGTTCGCTTTCGCCCCACGTCTTCAGGATGGCCTCGGATAGGGAATCGACGTCGGCGGCAAGCGATTCGTTCTTCGATCCGTGGCCATCGATCGTGGCGGTGTCGATGCCGCTGCCGTCGGGACGCTTGTGCGCGAAGACTTCGGATGCCTCATAAGCGCGTTGAATCGCGATCCAGGTGTAGTCGGCGTCGATGGTGACGTCCATATATTGCGCTTTGGTGTAGATGCCCTCTTTGAACGCAGCGGCGCGCAGGTCATTGTCATACCCTTCGTAGCCGTAGCCACGGAATGCGGGGTTTTTGTCCCACATTTCGCCGCGCAATTCGCGAAGCGCTTCGAGTCCTTCGGTACGCGCCAGGGAGGGGTCGAAGCTGGCTTTGCTGCTCTCGAACAGCTCTTTATCCGAGTTGATCTGAACGTGGGTGGTCGGCTCCGGGGCTGCGTGCGCAATGCCGGTGGGTAGAACCATCGTGGTCGCGACCATTCCGACGAGCCATTTCTTTGCGTTCAAGGGCATACTCCAAACTTCTCCTGGCACAAGTGCCTCACAATCTTAACCTCTTTTGCGGGGCATTGCTCGACACGACGCAGATCTTGCTTTTCGACGCCCCATCAGCATCATTGGTAACGTCAGCAACGCAAAAACCCGCCCTCGGCGGATGCGCCTGGGCGGGTTGAACTGCTTGTGAAGAACTAGCGCAGATCGTTGTTGAGGTTGCTGGTCGGAGTCTGTTCGGCAATCACGGTGTGGCCTTCAGGCTGCGGTGCGGTGGTGCGGTGCACCGGCTGAGTGGGCTGCACAGGTTCAGTGTGCTGCACGTGCTCAGTGGGCTGAGCGGTGTGCTGCGTGGTCACCTGCTGAGCAGCGGCGCTGTCAGCAGGCAGGGTGACGGAACCGTCTGCGTGCTGGACTGCAATGCCCTTCTCGTTGGCCTCTTCGATGCGCTTATTCTGGCGACGCTTACGCATGGGGCCTGCGATGAGCTGGTCGATGCTGATGCGGCCAGCGCCAGCAGCGGAGATGGCCAGACCTGCTGCAGCGATAACGCCCACAAGCTCCCAGCCAGCCTCGTCGATGAAGACGCCGTTGCCGCGGTGGGCGAACCAGTAGGCGCCGATCATTTGCACCAAGAGAACCGGGCCGACGAAACGAACCAGGAAGCCCAGAATTAACAGAGCGCCGGCGACGAGTTCAAAGTAGGTGGAAAAGGTAGCGGCAATCTCAGGGCTCGGCACGCCCATCCCGCGGAAAGCTTCGGTGGTGCCTGCAATTCCCCAGGTGTTGAACTTCTGCCACCCGTGGGCGATGAGCACGACGCCCAGCAGAAGGCGGGAAATCAAAAGAGCGATATCGCGTAAAGTTGTCATGTCCACTCACGCTACCGGTTGCTAAGTGTAAGTGCATATTTATATGTGGAATTGTGTTGAATACGCTGTACATTTCTTTAAGTGAAGCACGTCACTTACCTTGCTTATTGGCAATGGGCTGGCCGCGGTGGCGTCGAAAAGCAAAAGGCCCAGCAGGCGTGCAATGCTGCACGTCACTGGGCCATTGTGCTCGAAAACTTCGAGGCGCTACTGCTTCTTGCGTCGCGCTGTTACGAGGGCGAAGCCGAGAGCGATCAGGGCCGAACCGGCGATGAACAAACCGAGTACGGATGCGCCGGTATTAGCGAGGCTACGGCTGCTTGAGCTGGAGCTGCTCGAGCTTGATCCGCCATAACCGCCATTGCTGCCAGCAACCGCGTTGGAGGTCGAGGACTCCGACGATTCTGGCGCATCAGAGGATTGAGTCTCAGAAGCATCGCTTGAGGAGCTTGGCGCCTCAGAAGCGCTCACCTCGACGGAAGCGCTCACGCTCACCGAAGGCTTGGCGGGAACTGTGGTTTCCTCGGAAGTTTCCGGATCCGTGGGGTCGGTGGTTTCCTCGGAAGTCTCCGGATCCGTGGAGTCGGTGGTTTCCGTGTCTGTAGGGTCGGAAGGCTCGGTGGGCTGGCATTCCTTGCCGTCGGTAGTTTGATCCAGGATCGCGATGTTGCGGTCGCTCATACGAACCACGTGCTGCTTTGCGGGATCAGTGACAACATTTGCGGTGTCAATCGAAAGACTCCGGGAGTCCTCGTCGAAATTGACCTTGCCGCCTTCGTAAATATTCCATTCAGCACCCAAACCGTCGCGTTCGAACACGTAATTGGTGCTATCCACGGCGTAGCCGGTGGGCGCCTGAACCTCGTGGAACTGGATAATCTCATGTTCCACATCGGGGGTCAAAAGGATGTCGCGGGTGTAGAACCTGCCGTCGCCAGTCATTTCAATGATGTCGCCGCCGGGGTTGGTGAGCTTCCAGTTGCCATCGGCATCCTGGAGGTATTGCTCGAAGTACCAATAAGAACCGGACAGCACGCGCGAATTGTCGCGACCAACTTTGAAGATGGGTACGATCATGTCTTCTTCGCGGCTGCTGTAACGGTAATTGGGGTCATGCTGGGTTACGAGTCCATCATCGGCATCGCAGATCGGCACTGGCTTGCAATCGGTGGGGATCGCGTAGACGGGGTTTTCGGCGTCGCCAATCGGTCGAGTACCCATCTCGTAAACGCCTGCGCCGTATACGGAGGTGGTGCCGGTATCGCCGTCGTACTTGTACCACACTGGTTCGGTGATGAGCTCACAGTTGGGGGCGGCCTGCCTATTGCGCAGCTCAATTTTCATCTTGTCTTTGGTCGTTGGGTTTACCAATTCAAGGTTTTGATGTAACCACAGGCCGTCAGTCCGCATGGGCAAATCGTAGTAATCTAGACTCTCGCAGACGACTTCTCCGCTTCCTTCTGGGGCAACACAGCTCTCGCCGCCCCAGAAGGAACCGCCGATGACTTCACCGGTGGCTCGATCCACATTGACAAAAAGGGGAGAGACCCATCGGTCGCTTGTGGGGGCTTATCCTCGGTTCCGGCAACGCGGTCGGCTGGTGAGTCTTGCTCCATCTCGATCACGAATTGGTTGGGTGCGATCTCCTTGATTGCGCCGGTGGCATCCCAGCCGTTGTCGGTGGCCTTGATGGAACCGCTGGAGTTCTCCGGCGCCTTATAGCCAGCAGGTGCATTCACCACCTTGATATCGAAGACATCGACGGGCTCACCGTTTGATTTCCCATCGGGGTAGTTGAAAATGAGCTCCCGAGCGAGCTGGGCGCCATGATCTTCGATTACGAGCTGGTTCATTTCCTCGCTCGCGCCCGTAGAAGTATCGGTGACCGTCACGCTCGCGGTGCCGCCTGGCAGAGCTTTGCCCGTCTTGGCGTCGACATAGTAGAAGGATGGGTAGTCGATCGCGGGAGCCGCGCTCGAGACAGCGGACTCCTGTGGGGCATCATCTTCGCTGCTCGAGGGTGTCGCTGATGTAGTGGGCTCGTCAGGCTCGGCATCCTGGGCTTCTGCGGCTGGCTTGGCCGTAGCCGTTGGATCTGCAGTAGCGGATTCCACTGCATCCGTGTTGCCAGAATCCTCGGACTGTTCTGGCTCCGATTCAGTGGTGCTCGTTGGTGCAAGCTGTGATTCTGAGGTTGGGGTGGCCTCAACGGTTGGGTCGTTGGGGGCCGCGTGAGCAGTTGCTGGGAGCAAGGCTGCGGCGAGGGTGCCGGCGCATAGGGCCGCACTCAGACGATGCTTCATACATTCCTTCTTGTTGGAAAAACAAAAACGTTTTGGGCGTATATGGTTTATATCTCGACCGTCTGGAATGTTACAACGAAAAGCTAGCAGGCACTTTTCCTATGCAATGCTTCTCGCTTTTCATTGCGAAAACGTTGTACTTGCCTCCCCGTTTGCCCCATGATCTCCAAAGCAATCGATCTTTCATCCCCGGCAGCCTCAGCTCACGTCTCCGAGCCGCGACCTCACCCAACGCAAAAAGCGGGACACCTGAGCGTCCCGCCTTGGCTGCAATTCCTACATTGCCGCGATAATCGCGTCAGCCATACGTGCCTGGCCAACGCCCGTTGGGTGGAAGCCAACCGCGTTCTCCGTAACACCCAGCAGCGAGGTGGATTCGGTGCACATGTCACCGTCGGTAAGTGCAGCCACAAAAGTTGCGCCGGTAGCTGCGGCGGCTGCTGCAAGCTGCTTGTTCAGCGAGCCGATGAAATCCGCGATGAACTCGCGGTCGGCAGCGCGGGTGGGGACGTTGGGGAAGCATTGCACATTGGCGTTGGTGAGCTCGTAGTAGCCGGCGACCATCACTTTGGCGTGGGGTGCGCGAGCTTGCACGTCGCGGATCACGGCTTCAACTTTGCCTCCGATGGTGCTCACCGCCTGCTCGACGGGGGTGGCAACTAAGTCCTTACAGGTGGGGCCTGCGCCTGCCACGAAAGTGCCCATGCAGGCCGCGAGGTACTTGTCGGCAAAGTTGTCGTTTCCACCGAATGTGAGCGTGACCAGATCAGTGTCTGCTGTTACTGCCACCTGCTGTGCTTGTAGTGCGGTGGCGGGTAGTGGATGTTGTTGCGGGCCCCAATTATCTTCGGTGGTGGCCCATCCGCAGGTGACATCGTTGAGTTCCGGACCCAACTTTTCTGCCACGACGTGTGCGTAGTTGTTCTTTGCTTGCCCGCACATCACGCTCGGGGGCACTTGAATTTCAGTGAGGCTGCCAACTGCTGCGAAGGAATCACCAAGCGCTACATACTTTGCGCCCGGTGCGATGGCGGCGTTGGCGGCGGGAGCCAGTTGGACGAATGCGCATGCAAGGGTGCCGGCAATGGCGACACCCGCACGGAGGGAGTGCTTCATGTTGAGGTCCTAAGGGCTTCGGGGGGGGGGGACAAAAGCAAACCTATTGTAAGCCCTGAAGTTGCTACAAGAAACTCGTTATCCTTGACAAAACCACTGCTCAGATGCCTTTTTCTGCAAGTGTAGAATCGATATTCATGAAATCCCATGTTCTTCAATCCTCCGCTTTCGCGGCAATGTCTGCCCTTCACTTTCTTAAGCCTGAGCCTTTCGACGCCATCATTCCGCCCTTCATGCCGGGTGACCGCAGAACCTGGACTTACGCCAGTGGGGTTGCGGAAGGCGTGGTGGCGGCCCTCATTGCCAACCCTGAGACCCGCAAATTGGGTGGGCGAAGTGCAGTGGCGCTGTTGTTGGCCGTCTGGCCGGCGAACTTTGAAATGGCGCGTCAGGCACTTCAGGGAGATGGCAAAAAGCGGCAGATCATCAGCGTGTTGCGTCTTCCTTTGCAACTTCCGCTCATGATGGCTGCCGCCAAGTTGGGAAAATAAGGCCTTAGAGGTTCTCGAGCTCGTCCTCGGTGACCCACTTGTGGTTGGTGTAGTGCTGACCGTTGGCGTCGAAATCGATCATGTATACGTTGGTGGTTTCGGCGTCTTCGACGGTGCCCTTTGCGCCCTTCATGCCCTTCATGTGATCGGCGTTAATGACGATGGGGGTGTCGTCGCGAAGCGGGGCGTCGCCAGGATTGTCGAGTTCTTCGTGCACGACCCACTTGTGATCCTCAACTCGAGGGGATCCATCGGTGGGCTCGTAATTGACCTCATAAGCGGTGGTGGCGTAAGCGCCCTTAATGGTGCCGATGGCGTCTTCCATGCCTGGCATGTGCTCAGCGTCGATGCGCACTTTGTCGCCCACGTTGAACTTTGGATTCACTGCGTCATTCATTCCGGCGGGAGCTTCACCACCGTCGGTGTTGTGCTGCATCGCTGCGTGATCATGATGAGCGTCGTGATCTTCGGTCTCAACCACGGTGGTGTCGGTGGAACCATCGTTGGCGGTGGTGGTAACTACGACTTCGTCCTCGTCCTTGTCGTCGCCACAAGCAGTCAGTGCGAGTGAAGCGACTGCGGCGATAGCGATAGCGGTGCGGCTAAAACGGCGCATATCCTAAATCCCTTTCAAATTGGTGAATAAAGCTCGTAGAAGTATAAGGAATTTATAGTAAGTAACTCAAAGGGAGCAGCACCTGGCGGTATTGGCGCTGCATGAAAAAACCCGACCCAGAACATGGGCCGGGATATGAAACTAGTGATCCTTCTGATCGTCGTGATCGTCGTGATCGTTTTGATCATCGCGTTCATTCAGATCGTCGCGATCGTTTTGATTATCGCGATCATTCAAGTCATCGCGATCGTTTTGATCGACACGGTCGTCACGGTCGTCACGGTCGTCGCGGTCATCGGTCTCGATCACGGTGGTGTCGGTAGAACCGTCGTTGTTAGTGGTGGAAACAACCACTTCGTCTTCATCTTTGTCGTCACCGCAGGCGGTCAGCGCCAAGGAGCTGGCGGCTGCGATCACGAGTGCTGCACGGGTAAAACGGCGCATTGAAAGGTCTTCCCTCCAGTTGGTTACTCAAACGTCCGGAACTATATGCAATTGTGCATATTTCGCGCAATCGGCGGGGGTACCCGCCCTAGGCTGCGGGCGCGTGGCGTCGAAAAGCTTCTTTGACGAAAGCAAGCTCACACACCATTCTCAGGTTGCGCGACCAACATATGTGGGGTGTGGGTCTAGGATTGGCTGAGAATAAGACTTCCTAATGATTCGGAGCATGACTATTGAGCAGCACAAATGAAGCTGTGGCAGGGATGGGTGCCATCCCGCTCAACAAGGAAAACGGCAAGGGCTACGCCTTCCGTGTCTGGGCGCCCAACGCAGACGCCGTTTCGGTGGTGGGAGATTTCAATGACTGGGACGCAAACGCCAATCCTTTGGAAAGAGAAGGTGAATCCGGCAACTTCTACGGTGAAGTTGCGGACGCAACAACCGGGCAGGAGTATCAATTCTCCATCACCAACGGTGAACAAACCTTCATGCGCATCGATCCCCGCGCCACAAAAGTTACGAACTCCGTAGGCAACGGCGTACTTTACAATCACGCGGATTTTGACTGGTCTGGCGATGAATTTGCCACCCCCAACCAGCACGAGCTCGTGATTTATGAAACCCACATCGGCTCCTTTGTTGACAACGGCGACGATAACGCTCCCGCCAACTTGGAGGACCTCACCAAGAAGCTCGACTACCTGGTAGGACTCAACATCAACTGCGTGGAACTCATGCCATTGATGGAGTTTGCTGGAGACTACTCGTGGGGATACAACCCCGCGAACATTTTCGCGGTGGAGTCTTCTTACGGGGGACCGGATGCGCTCAAGCACTTCATCAAAGAAGCGCATGCCCGTGGCATCGCCGTGATTATCGACGTGGTGTACAACCACTTCGGTCCATCTGATTTGTCGCTTTGGCAGTTCGACGGCTGGCAGGAAAACGACAAGGGCGGCATCTACTTCTACCAAGACTGGCGCAGCTCCACCCCCTGGGGCGACACTCGCCCCGACTATGGGCGCCAGGAAGTTCGCGACTTCATCTCGGACAATGCGCGCATGTGGTTGCGTGACTATCATGCCGACGGATTACGCCTGGACATGACGCCCTATATGCGCTCAAAGGATGGCTTTTCCGACGACATCCCAGAGGGCTGGACTATGATGCACGAGGTGGGGCGCGTGGTGCGTGAAGAATTCCCCGGACGCGTCGCGATTGCGGAGGATCTGCACAATCTCGCCGCCGTGTCCTCAACTGAGCCAGACGGTGGCAACATGCACGCCCAGTGGGACTCTCAGTTCGTGCACCCCGTGCGTGAAGCGCTCATCACCAACGATGACGCTTCCCGCAACGTTGACTCAGTGGCCAACGCCGTGACCCACGAGTACCTCAATCCTTTTGATCGAGTGATCTATACAGAGTCCCACGATGAGGTGGCCAATGGCTCGGCTCGAGTGACCACCGAAGTCGCCGGCGACAACCCCGACGGCTGGGATGCCCAAAAGCGAGCAACTTTGGGTGCGGCGTTGGTGCTCACCGCACCGGGTATGCCCATGCTCTTCCAAGGACAAGAATTCTTGGAAGACGAGTGGTTCCGTGACACCGTGCCGCTGGATTGGGGCCAGGCGTGGGCCTTCCGCGACATTGCAAGAATGTTTTCTGACCTTATTGGCCTGCGTCGCAACCTCGACGGCACCACACCCGGCCTTCAGGGGCCGGTGACCCGCGTGCATCATCAGGACAACGAATCGAAATTGCTCGTGTTTAGCCGCGAAACGCTCGACGGCAACGCTGTGCTCGTAGCAGTGAACTTCTCCCGCTACGAGTGCGCAGCCAACGTTCACATTCCTGAAGGGCATTGGCGAGTGCGGTTCAACTCCGACGCCAACACCTACTCCGCGCTCTTTGGCAATCACGAGACCTCCGACATGGAAGGGCCGGACGCTTACCTGTCAGTTGGGCCGTTCTCCGCTGTGATCTTCACTCGCGCATAACCTGAGCACGAGAAAGCCCCCGCACCACGTAGATTCGCTGTGGGTCGGGGGCTTTGCTGTTAGGAGGAGCGATTGGTTGGCTGAGCGGGCCACCAGAACTTTTGCCCAAGCACCATCATGACTGCTGGTAGCAGGATGGTTCGCACAATCAAGGTGTCGAGCAGAACACCGAGGAAAATGACCACACCGATCTGCGCAAGGGCCACTAGCGGCAGTACGCCTAGCGCAGCAAACACCGCGGCCAGCAAAATACCTGCAGAAGTGATCACACCACCAGTGGTTGATAGCGCGGTGCGAACATGGCCTTCCATGCCTGCACTAGGGTTGCGCTCTGCTTCTTCCTTAGCCCTAGTGACCAGGAAGATGTTGTAATCCACGCCCAGAGCCACCAAGAATACGAAGGCGTAAAGCGGAGTCAATTCGGCGAGCGAATCGAAGCCAAGCACGTGCTGGAAAACCCACCAGCCCAGTCCCATCGCGGCCACGTTGGTGAGCAGCACGGTTGCCACCATGATCAACGGTGCCACCACGCTTCGTAGCAGGAGCATCAAGGCAACGAGCACGATGGCGAGTACAGCAGGGAAGATCTTCATGCGATCCTTGGCCGCGAAGTCCGCCTGATCATACAGCTCTGCATCCGGACCACCGACGAGGGCAGCAAGCGATTCTTGCTGGACGGTTTCACGCAACGTCTCGGTATCCAATCCGGAGGCGTAGACCACTGCCACGCCGTCTTCCACTGGACCCGGGCGGACAGTGGCTCCCGCCTGCTTGAGCGCCGCGGTCGTGGCGTCACCCTGTGCAGGATCTTCGATGAGGACGGTGGCAGGTGTTGCAGCCTGATCCGGGAAGTGTTCGTTCAGCGTGTCAGTTGCGGCAATGGATTCCGGGGTGTCAATGAATTGCTCAGCTTGCCCCAGACCGATCTTCATGTTGAGCGAACCAGCACATGCGATGCCAAGAATTACCAGCGAGCCCACGATTACCGCGAGCTTCTTCGAAGCGACGAAAGCCCCGATCTTGTCCCAGAGCTTGTGCTCGGGTTTTGTACCAACCTTCGGCGCTTTTGGCCAGAAGATCCAGCGGTCGAACGTCACCAACGCACCCGGTAAGACGAACAGTGCAAACAGCAACGCGATGGCCACACCAACCATCGAGGCCACACCCAAGCCGCGGGTGTTGGGCGCTGCCGAAAGCAGAAGACACAAAACGCCAAGTGCTACCGTACTGGCGCTAGCTGCGCAGGCTCGGGCCGTTGGCTTCCATGCTTTCGCCATAGCGCTGAAGCGGTCAGAGTCTTCACGCAGCTCATCCCTGTAGCGGGAGATCAACAGCAGTGCGTAGTTGGTGCCTGCGCCAAAGACCAGGACGGACAAAATACCCGCGGTGGACTCATCCCAGCTCATGCCCAAACCACTGAGCACCCAGGTGAAGACGGTTGCGGCGAGGCGGTCCGCCACGGCGATTACCAAAAGCGGAATGAGCCACAAGACGGGGGAGCGGTAGGTGATGATCAACAGTACTGCAACGATGAGCGCAGTGACGCCGAGCAGGAGGAAGTTGGCACCATCAAACACATTCGCAAGATCAGCCTGGATGGCCGCTGGGCCGGTGACCTCGACGGTGGTGTTTGCCGGTGCATTGCTTTGGAGCTGGGTGCGGATCGCGTCAACTTGGTTAGCAACCTCGGTGCTCGTACCACCTTCGATGGTGGTCAAGAGCAGGGCCGCCTTGCCGTCCTCAGACGGTACCGCTTGACCGCCGAGATCTTGGGCGAGCGGCTGGATCGCCTTGAGGTTGATTCCCTGCTCATTGGAAAAAACAGCGATGGCAGTGTTGTCAGACTGCTCGTCTTCGAAGCCTTGCACGGCTTCCGCCACCGCTCTTGATTCTGAGCCCTCGGGTAGATTGCCGAAGGTGTTGGAGGGAATGTCTTTGTCGCCGAGGCTCATCAGCGTGATGCCAACGATGAGGAGCAACAACGCAAGCCATCTTGATCGACGCATTGTGTGAGCTGGAGCTTTGCTCGAGGAAGCTGTCATGGCCGCTACCTTACAGGATGGGCTCCGAAGTCAATGTTGAGCGAGAACAACGGAGCGCTGTTTAACCTCGTAGGCTCTGTGACGCCATGGCCAGGCAGAACATGCGCCATGAAGGCGTGCGCGCCTGCGCCGCTAAGTGGGCGTAAGTATCCACCATGTGTTGATGAAGTTCGTCAACGAGCACCGCCGCGGAACCAGGATTTTCGGGCACGGTGCCAGCGATCTCGTAGGCGGGTTCGGCAACGGGCACATCCTCGGTGGGGGCGAGGCTAGACTCCAGTAAGTCAATGCGGCTCTGGTGCGCAGCGCGCAACTCTGCGATGGCTCCGGCGGTGCCGGGCTCGGCGTATGCCTGAGCCACACCCAAGGCATAGCGCGTTGCAAATTCTTCCTTCAACGCGCTTCTGGCGTCTTCAGCGTCGGCGTTCACTGCCTCGCTACTGATGCCTTGGCTTTTGAGCTCTTTGTTCATCCTAAGTTCTGCCGCGCCAGTGTTTGGGGTAGCGGAGCCCGCGGCAACCAGATCGAGCACTTGCTGCACGATCACCGGCATTGCGTCCTGCGGTGCTGTGGTGGCTACGTTTGCAATGTTGGACGCTGAGACGTCGAAAAGCTCCAAGCCTGGGCGTTGATCTAGTGCGGCTGCACTGATCGCATCATCAACCGTGGCGCGATCACAGCTTTCGGGCTGCTGACCATCATCGCGGTGGCCGCACTCGCGCAAGATCTCTGCAATCAGTTCCTCGGCGTCGCCAGTGCGGAGTTCCTTCAAGGAAGGCGTTTGGTACGTCTGTGATTCATACTGCGCCTGGGCGGCAAGTTCCACCAATGTTGCGTTAGGTTCGGGCTGCGAGATGAGACTGCAGCCCGCAAGAGGTAACAACAAGCTGAAGGGAAGAAGGTTCGAATGGCGCATCGATTGCAAAGTATAGCCTTGCGCCACCTCCGGCTAGCATGAAGCACATGGCATTTCCTACTTCCGAGACGCTCGAAGCACTCATCAGCCCGCTCGTAGCCAGCCACCACCTGGACGTTGAGGGAATCAAGGTCAATAGAGCTGGCAAGAAATCTTCCGTCACCATCCAACTCGACGGCGACCAGCGCCCGGGGCTCGACCTGCTTGAAGTGGTGTCCCAGGAAATTTCGGAGCTTTTCGACGCCACCGAAGAACGCGGCACGCTGAACTTCGGTGCAGGTTACACCCTAGAAGTCACCACCCCCGGAGTGGATCGCCCGCTGACCCTTCCCCGGCATTGGCGCAGAAACCGGGGGCGGCTAGTCAAGGTGACGCAAGACGAAAAGCAAAGCACCTGGCGTATTGGAGCGCTGGATAAAGAAGAAGCCAGGGTCGTCCTCGTGCAAAAGCAGGGTAGGAATTTAGTGGTGGAATCCCTGGTACTAGCCAACACCCCTCGGGCAGTGGTAGAAATTGAATTTGCCCAAGCTCCCGAAGAGCAATTGGAGCTTACGAATATGAGTTACGACGAAGCCATGCAATGGCGAGAGGATCACGCATAAGTGAATATTGACATCAAGGCGCTCCGCGCGATCGAGAAGGAACACGGCATTGCCGTCCAAGAACTGCTGTTAACGATCGCAGGGGCGCTTCGTCATGCTTACCTTGAGTACAAGGAAGAAAGCGACACCGAGGGTGAGCGTGCGCGGGTGGAAATCGATCGCGACACTGGTGAAGTTGCTGTCATCGTGTCCACGCTGGATGAAGAAGGCAACGTGCTCAGCGAGCGCGACGACACACCTTCGCACTTTGGACGGATTGGCGCCAAAGCAGTACGCGACACCATCCTGAGGCAACTGCGCGAGGCAACCACCGCCAAGGCATACGATGCCTATTCGGAATACGAGGACACGATCGTCTCGGGCATCGTGCAAGCAGATGCTCACGCCAAAGAAAAAGGCATCGTTGTTGTGCATCTCGGTACTGAGCTCGATGGACAAGACGGCATCTTAATTCCGGCAGAGCAAATTCCTGGAGAGGTGCTTCGCCACGGTGATCGAGTGAAAGCATATGTGGTGGGTGTGAATCGCAATCCCACCAACCTGCAGATCAACCTCTCTCGCACGCACCCTGAGCTTGTCCGCCACTTGTTCCAATTGGAAGTTCCCGAGGTTGCCGACGGCTCCGTGGAAATCGTCTCCATTGCCCGCGAGGCGGGGCATCGCTCGAAAATTGCGGTACGTGGGATGGCGAAGGGGCTCAACGCCAAAGGAGCTTGCATCGGGCCGCGTGGTCAGCGAGTGAACAACATCATGAAGGAACTCGCGGGGGAGAAGATCGACATCATCGAATACTCCGAGGATCCTGCAACTTTCGTGGGAAATGCTCTGGCACCATCTAAAGTGGTACACGTTGAGGTGCTCGATGAGGAAGCGCAAGCAGCACGAGTCACCGTGCCCGATTACCAGCTCTCGCTGGCGATCGGTAAAGAAGGGCAGAATGCTCGCCTTGCGGCCCGCCTGACTGGTTGGAAGATCGACATTCGATCAGACAAGGACGATCAGGAATAGCCGTCGGGGAGGTGGTGATTCGCCAAATCACAACAATGGCGTACACTGGCCGATGGTTCTCGAATCGTTGCGCTGTGCCGAAAATCGGTTACAACGCTATTGCCCAGATCAATAGCGTGCGCGGATGTGCCGGGGCGAAGAATCGTCTGTGGATCAGAAGAAAGGTGGCTCGAGCTCAAGCGGATGCCTGAACACACAATCCAACGCACCTGCATTGCCACTCGAACCACCACCGATCCGCAGCATCTTTTGCGCCTCGTGTCGCAACCTATCGACGGCACCTGCTTCATCGTTCCTGACCCCCAGAGAAAATTGGGTGGCAGAGGAGCATGGATCACGCCAACGGTCGAGGCATTGGAAGAAGCGACGCGCAGGCGAGCATTTGCCCGCGCGTTTCGGGTGTCTATGCCAATAGACACAGGTCATGTGAGGGATTATCTCCTCCAACACGACCCTGACCCCTGTAAGGAAGACACAACACTGATGAGCACACCATGAAGCATCAGCGATGAACGTCAACGAAAACAGGTAAGGAATCAGCCTTTTGGGCCTTTGATTCCTTGCCTTAAAACCCAAGGAGAGAAGTGCCCGGAAAGCTACGTGTACATGAGCTCGCAAAACAGCTTGGTGTAACCAGCAAAGAACTTCTTGCCACGCTCAAAGAGCAAGGCGAATTTGTTAAAACTGCTTCTTCGACCATCGAACCCCCGGTGATCAAGAAGATGAAAGCACACTACGAGGCTCAAGCTTCCAAGGCAGAAGGTGGCGAAGCGAAAGCTGAAGCGAAGCCCGCTGCCAAGGCTGAAACGAAACCTGCGGCACCGTCGGCAAAGCCCGGCCAAGCTGCGAAGCCCGCAGCTCCGAAGCCCGGTGCAGCCGCGAAACCAGGCGCAGCGGCGAAACCTGCCGCGCCCAAGCCTGCTGCGGCGAAGCCTGCGGCACCCAAGCCAGCTCAGCCCGCAAAGCCCGCAGCGAAACCAGGCGCAGCGGCGAAACCTGCGGCGCCCAAGCCTGCTGCGGCGAAGCCTGCGGCACCCAAGCCAGCTCAGCCTGCAAAGCCTGCGGCAAAACCCGAGGCAGCGCAGCCGGCAACGTCTGGCACCACGCCCGCGTCGATGCCGCGCCCTCAAGCCAAGCCTGGCCCGAAGCCCGGCGGTCGCGCACCACGCGTGGCCAATAACCCGTTCTCCACGGGTGGCGGCGAGCGTCCAGCGCCTCGCCCCGGCGGTGGTCCCCGCCCCGGTGGCCAGCCCCGTCCCGGTGGTGGGCAACGCCCCGCCGGCGGCCGTGGTGGACAGCAAGATCGTGCGCCTCGTCCAGGTGGTCGCGGTGGCGCCCCACGTCCTGGCGGACAGCGTCAAGGAGCTCAGGGCGGTCAGGAGCGCCAGGGCGGCGGACGTCGTCCAACTCCGGCAATGATGCCTACGCATCCGAATCCCGCGCAGATGCCCACTCGTGCATCCGGTGGCGGCAACCGTGGTGGTCGCCCAGGCGGCGGTCCCGGTGGACCGGGAGGTCCCGGTGGCTTCCGCGGAGGCGGAGGTGGCCGCGGCGGTCGACGTGGCGGTACCGCTGGCGCATTCGGCCGTCCAGGCGGCGCACCGCGTCGCGGACGTAAGTCGAAGCGTCAAAAGCGTAACGAATACGAGTCCATGCAGGCACCGAACGTCATCGGCGGCGTACGCCTGCCCGATGGCGGCGGCGCAACCGTGCGCCTGGCGCGCGGCGCATCTCTGTCCGATTTCGCGGAAAAGATCAACGCCGACGCCGCAGCACTGGTGCAGGCACTGTTCAACCTCGGCGAAATGGTGACCGCTACCGCTTCGGTGAGCGAAGAGACCCTCCAGCTTTTGGGCGAGGAAATGAACTACAAGGTTCAGGTCGTATCCCCAGAAGACGAGGATCGCGAGCTGCTTGAATCCTTCGACCTGCAATTCGGCGAGGACGAAGGTGACGAGGAAGACCTCGCCCAGCGTCCCCCAGTGGTGACTGTCATGGGTCACGTCGACCACGGTAAGACTCGCCTGCTTGACTCCATCCGTAAGGCGAATGTCCGCGAAGGCGAAGCCGGTGGTATTACTCAGGGCATCGGTGCTTACCAGGTCAATGTGGAACTCAACGGCGAAGATCGTCGCGTGACCTTCCTGGATACTCCTGGTCACGAGGCCTTCACGGCGATGCGTGCCCGTGGTGCGAAAGCGACCGACATCGCGGTGCTGGTGGTTGCAGCCGACGACGGCGTGATGCCGCAGACCGTGGAAGCCATCAACCACGCCAAGGCAGCCGATGTGCCAGTCGTGGTTGCCGTGAACAAGATCGATAAGGAAGGCGCGAACCCGGATAAGATCCGTGGTCAGCTCACCGAATACGGTCTGGTTCCCGAAGAGTATGGCGGCGACACCATGTTCGTGGACATTTCCGCAAAGCAAGGTCTGCACATTGACGAGTTGCTCGAAGCCGTGCTGCTCACCGCTGACGCTTCGCTGGATCTGCGCGCCAACCCGGACATGGACGCCCAGGGTGTTGCTATCGAAGCGCACCTCGACCGTGGCCGCGGCCCCGTGGCTACTGTGATCGTGCATCGCGGTACTCTGCGCGTCGGTGATTCCGTGGTAGCAGGCGATGCGTATGGTCGCGTTCGCCGCATGGTCGACGAGCACGGCAATGACGTGGACGAAGCAGGTCCTTCACGCCCCGTGCAGATGCAAGGCCTCAACGGTGTTCCCGGTGCCGGCGACAACCTGCTCGTTGTGGAAGACGACCGCGTGGCTCGCCAGATTGCCAACCAGCGCAACGCCCGTAAGCGCAACGCCCTGGCTGCTAAGAGCCGTAAGCGCGTGTCCCTGGAGGATCTGGATTCCGTGCTCAAGGAAACCTCGACCCTCAACCTCATTCTCAAGGGCGACAACGCCGGTTCCGTGGAAGCACTGGAAGAGGCTCTGCTCAAGATCGAGGTGGACGACGAGGTGCAGCTCAACATCATCGACCGTGGTGTGGGTGCTGTGACGCAAACCAACGTCACCTTGGCTGCTGCATCGGATGCTGTGATCATTGCCTTCAACGTTCGTTCCGAAGGCAAGGCAACCGAGGAAGCCAACGCCGAAGGCGTGGATATCCGCTACTACACGGTGATCTACCGAGCCATCGAAGAGGTGGAGCAGGCGCTCAAGGGCATGCTCAAGCCGGTGTACGAAGAAAAGGAGATTGGTCGGGCAGAGATTCGCGCCATCTTCAAGGCTTCCGCGGTCGGCCTCATCGCAGGTTGTATGGTCGAGTCCGGCAAGGTTCGTCGCAACGCTCAGATTCGTCTGCTGCGCGACGGCGCCGTGGTTGCCGAAAAGGCGAAAATCGAATCGCTGCGTCGTGAAAAGGACGACGTCACCGAAGTCGCCGCAGGTTATGAATGCGGTATGGTGCTTTCCTACCCGGACATCCAGGTAGATGACATCATCGAGGTCTTCGAAATGGTGGAAGTCCCCCGCGACTAACCACCAAAGGCCTTGACGCCGCGCGCATCAAGGCCGAATAGGATCGCCCCCGTGGCGCGTCGAAAAGCTTGCTGCCGAGCCCAAAGACGTCCACGGGGGCGGTTTTTGCCCCCACGCGTTAGATTGAAGATCAACGCATGCGAACATAAGGAGAACATCGTGGCCGACCACGCACGCGCAGCCCGTATGGCAAAGCGCATTCAGACCATTGTGGCAACCGCTATCGAGCGCGAAATCAAAGATCGCCGCCTCGAATTTGTCACGATTACCGACACTCGCGTTACCGGCGATCTGCACGACGCCACCGTCTACTACACCGTGCGCGGGCGCACCGTCGACGAAGAGCCCGACACCCAGCAAGCCGCAGAGGCGCTTGGTCGTGCCAAAGGGCAGCTCCGCAAGATCGTGGGGGACCAGCTCTCGGTTCGTTTCACGCCCACGCTGAGCTTCGAGCTGGACACCGTGCCTGAGGCTTCCGCGCACATGGAGGCGTTGTTGGCTAAGGCTCGCCAGCGCGACGAGGAACTGCGCAAGCTGCGCGAGAATGCCCAACCAGCTGGTGAAGCCGATCCATACAAGCATGCTGAAGGCTAGTTTGCCCAGAAGAGATCGGCATCCAAGCGGTGCCGATTACATCGCGGCGACGCGCAAGTTGAAGAAGGCGCGAACCATTTGCGTGGTGGGGCATAAGAATCCAGACGCGGACGCGATCGGTAGCATCTGCGCGTTGCTTGGCGCCATCGAACAGCTCGGTAACAAGGGCATTGGGGTGATCGGCCAACGCGAGCCCATCGATCCAGGCCTGCTCGGAATCCCCCGCGCCCAGGGAATTCGATGCGTTGAAAAGATGCCAGATTGCGACCTCATCGTGGTGGTGGACTGTGGCGGACTGGGGCGTACCGGCACCCTTCAGCCGGAGGTGATCGCGGATCCTTCGAAGGTGATCCTGGTTGATCATCACGCCTCTAATCGGGGATTCGCTGGCATCAACTTGCTGGATTACCAGGCGGAATCTACCACTACGGTGTTGCACGAATGGTTCCGCTACTTGGGCGTGGACATCGACGACCGCATGGCGCACGCGCTCTACGCAGGCTTGGCCACCGACACCGGGGGCTTCCGTTGGGGTAGGCCGCAGATGCACGAGTTCGCGCAGGAACTAGTTGCCCACGATCTTGATATTCGCCGGATCAGCTCAGAGCTTTTCGACGGCGGCTCCGTGGCCGACCTGAAGATGCTCGGCAATGTGCTGGCTGACCTACGATTGCTCACAGCCGGAAAATGGCGAGTGCTTATCGCCATGGCAAACCATGATCGCATCGAGGGGCATCCGGTTGGTGCTGTGGAAAAGATTGCCGAGACCGTCCGAGGCATGAGCGAGGCCGATCTCGTGGTGGTGCCAAAGGAGTATCAGCCGGGCGATTGGGCTGTGTCTTTGCGCTCTGACGCGCTCGATGTGTCGATGCTCGCGCGCACTCTCGGCGGCGGTGGTCATGTTCGCTCTGCTGGTTACTCAACTTTTGGCACCGAGGATCACGTGATTGCAGAAGTGCTGGCGGCCATCGCACACGTTGAGTAAGGGCCGTTTTCGATCGAAAAATTCTCAGTAGAAAGGTGATCACGCCGACGTGAGCGATCAAGTAACACGCACGAAACCGAAACCGGTGGAGGTTAGTGCCGCTGCCATTCTTGGACTGGCGCTGCCAGCCCTGGGTGTTCTTGCAGCCACACCGCTGTACCTGCTGCTCGATACTGCGGTGGTGGGCCGGCTAGGCACCGTGGCTTTGGCAGCCCTCGGTGCCGGGACCACACTGTACTCGATGGTCACCACGCAATTGACCTTCCTTTCTTATGGCACTACCGCCAGAGCTTCGAGAAAGTTCGGTGCAGGTGATACCTCAGGCGCCATTGCTGAGGGCGTCCAGGCCACATGGCTAGCGCTCATCGTTGGCTCAGTTTTGACGTGCATCATGTTCCTAGGAGCACCGAGCTTCACGTTGTGGCTCGCCCACGATCCGGACGTTGCGGCCACGGCAACCACGTGGTTGAGAGTGACGGCCTTTGGCATTCCCTTGCTCCTCATGGTGATGGCGGGCAACGGGTGGCTCCGCGGGATTCAAAACACTCGCCTGCCGCTGATCTTCACATTGGCGGGCATCGTTCCGGGAGCAGTGCTCGTCCCGCTTCTGGTACACCACTTCGGGGTGGTGGGGTCTGCGTGGGCGAATCTCATCGGCACGACGATCACTGCCAGCTGCTTCCTTGGGTGTCTTTTCCGCCGCCACGAGGGAAATATCCGCCCACAGCCTACAGTCATGGTGCGGCAGCTCGTGCTGGGTCGAGATCTGATTTTGCGGTCGTTGAGTTTCCAGGTGGCCTTTCTATCGGCGGCGAGCGTTGCTGCGCGCTTCGGCCCAGATTCGCTGGCAGCCCACCAGGTGTTGCTGCAACTTTGGAATTTCCTGGCGTTGGTGCTGGATTCCTTGGCGATTGCCGCGCAGGCCCTCACCGGTGCTGCGTTGGGTGCGGGCAGCGTTGCGCTTGCTCGTGCCACGGGGCAGAAATTATTGGCATACTCCACGGGATTTGCCGCAGCATTGGCACTCGTTTTTGCCATCGGACATTCGTGGATCCCGACGTTATTTACTCAAGCAGATGCGGTGCTCAGCACCATTGCAGGTCCGTGGTGGCAATTGATCTTGCTTATCCTGCTCGGCGGCGTTGTGTTTGCCCTCGACGGTGTGCTGCTCGGTGCCTCCGATGCCGCTTTCTTGCGCACCGCGTCCATCGCCTCCGTGGTGTTTGGATTCCTGCCTGGCGTATGGCTCTCCTTGGCCTTCGGCGGTGGCTTGGTTGGCGTGTGGTGGGGCATCGTGGCCTTCATCAGCATTCGCTTGGTAGCGGGAGTGTGGCGCTTTTACTCCATGCGTTGGGCCAAGATTGATACGAGCGAAACCTAGCGGGATGCCCCGGCCTGGTGCAACAATTCGGTTAGCATGGTGATTGATAACCACCCCGCAATGAGCGCAGGAAGGAGGCGGCCTTGGCAACGCTTTGGGCTGTGTCTGATCTGCACGTATCGGTAGCGGGTAATGAAGCGGTGCTGGATCGGCTGCAGCCGCAAAGCGCCGATGATTGGCTGCTGGTTGCCGGGGACGTAGCGGAGCGTCAAACAGACATTCTGAGCACGCTGGCCCTTTTGGCCAGGCGGTACCGCCAGGTGGTGTGGTCTCCGGGTAACCACGAACTGTTCAGCGTAGGCAAGGACGAAGCCACGGGGCGCAAAAAATATGATGCGTTGGTGCGTGGGTGCCGCGAACTGGGCGTGCTGACCCCGGAGGATCCCTACGCCAACTTTCATGGCGTCCGCGTGGTGCCTTTATTTACGTTGTACGACTACTCCCTGCGGCCAACTGCAACCAGCTTGGATCAGGCGATGGAATCCGCCAAACGCAAAGGGGTCATGCTTTCCGACGAAATGTTCATCGCCCCGTACGTGGATATTCGAGGCTGGTGTTGGGAACGTCTCTCTTATTCGGTGAACCGCGTTGGCAGGCTCAGCGAGCCTTGTGTTTTGATGAATCACTGGCCCCTCGAACCAGCGCTGCTCGAAGTGTTGGGTGCACCGGAAATGTCGCTGTGGTGCGGAACGAAGCACACCCGGGGCTGGGCGGAGCGCTATCACGCACAGGCCGTGGTGTACGGCCATCTGCACACCCCGGGGGTGCGGACCATCGCGGGCGTGCCGCACTATGAAGTGTCGTTGGGGTATCCGAAGCAGTGGCGAGACACACTTGAGGCGCGGAGTTGGCCAGCGCCCGTGCTGGAGGTCGGCCATGGTGCTTGACGCCTCCCTCTTTCCACCCTCGGCCCGTTTCAGTTCGCTCGTAGTGCAAAAAGGAGCTTACGATCTGAAACACTTTGAGCGCCTCCACCCCTTGGAACGAACGCTGGTGGCGCACGCAGTTGATGCCCGAAAGTCAGAATTCGGCGACGCACGTTGGTGCGCCCACCAAGCCCTGGAACAACTCCATCGCGACGGTGGTGCCCCTATTTTGCGTGGTGAACGGGGCATGCCCGTGTGGCCTGCGTCAGTCAGTGGTTCACTCACGCACACCGACGGTTTCCGCGCGGCTGTTGTGGCACCGAGATTGATCGTTCGATCCATGGGACTTGACGCCGAGCCTGCCGAAGCATTGCCAGAAGGGATCATCGATTCCATCTCCCGCGAAGGGGAGCGGCGCCAACTTGCCCGCCTCAAGGCCTCAGGTGTGCACTGCGCGGATCGCCTGCTGTTCTGCGCCAAAGAGGCCACCTACAAGGCATGGTTTCCCATGACGCACCGTTGGCTGGGCTTTGATCAGGCAGAGATCGATATTAACGATGACGGCACTTTCACCTCATATCTGTTGGTTCGGCCGACGCCGGTGCCATTCATTGAAGGGAAATGGGTGATCCGCGATGGCTACGTTGTAGCCGCCACGGCAGTGAGTTCCACCTGATGATTAAAGGGTGGAAGGTCGCGCCACAAACACCGTGGCAAGACGTTTACCCTGCTCCTTCACCAATGCCACAGCCTGGCCGTCAGGGGAGATTGCAGCATGGATACCCTGGAGACGTCGCGGTTCAAGCCATTTGCCCATAGCGAGCGCCTCAGCTTCCTCCGCGCTCACGGCAAGCTCCGGGTAACAACGAGGCAGCGCCTCATCGAGGGAGAGTGAAAGCCGAGGATGTTCGCTGAGAGTTTCGAGCGTGAAGGCGTCGTCAAGCAAAAAATTGCCCACGGCGGTACGTCGCAGCGCGATGAGATGCCCACCAACGCCCAGCGCCTCACCCAAGTCGCGTGCGAGCGAGCGGATGTACGTACCAGAGGAGCATTCAACTGACACTTCCACCTCCACATAATCACTCTCATGGCTGATGTTGTTGATATCGAAGCGAATAATCTTCACAGGACGTGCCGGAATCTCAACCGACTCCCCATCGCGTACCCGCTGATATGCGCGTTTGCCATCGATTTTGATAGCGCTGACGGCGGCAGGCCGCTGTAAAATTTCCCCGCGCAGTCCATCGATTGCGCGCTCAATGGCAGTATCACTCAAGCCCCGGATAGCTTCAGTGCTTGCGCGCTCGAGCACTTCGCCCTCTGCGTCATCGGTGCTCGTGCTGGCCCCTAAAAAGATTGTGGCCTCGTATGCCTTAGTGGCAGCAACCATGTGGGCGAGGAACTTTGTGCCCCGCTCGATGCCCGCAACCAGCACCCCGGTCGCCATCGGATCCAAGGTTCCAGCGTGGCCAACCTTTCTCGTGCCAAAAATGCGACGCAAGCGCGACACCACATCATGAGAGCTCATGCCGGCAGGCTTGTCTACAACTACGAGTCCAGAGTTGGCGAGGGGATCAGTCATGCTGTGCAGTCTATGTCGTAGGGTGGTGGGGTGGATATTTGGCAGAGATTCGACGAAATTCCCGACCACACCGAGGCGTCTGTCGTCACCATCGGTGTATTTGACGGCGTGCACCGCGGGCACCAAACTCTCATCAGTGAAGCAACACAGCGCGCCCGTGATCTGGGGTTGCCCAGCATCTTGCTTACCTTTAACCCCCACCCCCTAGCGGTGCTCCGGCCAGATCGAATCCCCCCAATGCTCGGCTCGGTGGGTGACCGTGCCGAATTAGCACGGGCATCGGGAATCGATCACATGTTGGCGATGAGTTTTTCGGCTGACCTCGCCCGCCTGGAACCCGAGGCGTTCTTCCGAGATGTGCTCATGGAAAAACTGCGCGCCAAAGTGATCGTGGTGGGGGAGAACTTCACCTTTGGCTTTAAGGCGGCAGGTGATACCGACACGCTCAAAGCCCTTGGCAAGCAGTATGGTGTTGAAGTCATCGTCCGGGAACTTTTGGCGGAAGACGGCACCGTTTTATCCTCTACCGTCATCCGCGAGGCCCTGCAGCGTGGAGACGTCCAGCGCGCCAATTGGTGCTTGGGGCGCGTATTCACGGTCAATGGTCAGGTGGTTCGCGGCGCCGGGCGTGGCGGAAAAGAGCTTGGATATCCCACTGCGAATCTTTACTTCCCGGACCAGGTTGCTCTGCCTGCCGACGGCGTCTACGCGGGGCTGCTCACTATTACCTCCTCGGCGCCCATCGAAGGGGATATGGAACGAGGAGTGGCGTATCCTGCCGCGATTTCCGTTGGACACAATCCAACCTTCGGTGATGAGCGCAGAAGTGTGGAAAGTTACGTCATAGACCGCGAGGCTGACCTGTACGGACACAGTGTGGAGGTTGCGTTCATTGGGCATATCCGGGGCATGGA
This sequence comes from Corynebacterium gerontici, assembly GCF_003813985.1. Lineage (NCBI taxonomy): Bacteria > Bacillati > Actinomycetota > Actinomycetes > Mycobacteriales > Corynebacteriaceae > Corynebacterium > Corynebacterium gerontici. The sequence continues at coordinate 1,395,677 of NZ_CP033897.1, read as the reverse complement.
GAAATTCGATGGGGTAGAACAACTCCTTGAAGCCATGGGGCGGGATGTAGCAAAGGCCAAAGACATCATCGCTGAGGCCACGGAGATCACAAAGCAGTACTGCTACACAGTGCTGCACGAAAACGACACAAATACCAACTCGGACAACCAATCGCACAAGGGATAATGCCGCTCACCGGCGGCGAAGGAGCAATACATGGCAAAGAAGATCATCCTGGACCTTGACACTGGCATCGATGACGCCCTGGCGCTGGCGTATGCGCTGGGTTCCGAGGAGCTCGATCTCATCGGCGTCACCGCCACCTACGGCAACGTGCTGGTTGAGGATGGCGCGCGCAACGATCTCGCACTGCTGGAACTCTTCGGGCGTTCAGATATCCCGGTTTTTGTTGGGGAGTCGCACGCGCTCAGCCGCGATGGATTCGAGGTTTTGGAAATCTCGGCGTTCATCCACGGCAAGAATGGCATCGGAGAAGCTCAGATTCCCGATGCGCAGGCGAACGTTCAAGAGCAATCAGCCGTGGATTTCCTCATCGAATCCGTGGAGCGCTACGGCGATGAGTTGGTGATCGTGCCAACTGGCGCCATGACGAATATCGCCACGGCGATGCAGCGAAGCCCCGAGTTTGCTGAGCGCGCGCACATCGTGTTCATGGGCGGGGCGCTCACAGTGCCGGGCAATGTTTCGCCCTGGGCTGAGGCGAATATTAACCAAGACCCAGAAGCGGCAGATTATGTGGTCCGACACGGCAAGGACGTCACGATGATCGGCCTTGACGTCACCTTGCAGACTCTGCTGACTTATGAAGAAACCAAACAGTGGCGTGCTTTTGATACTCCGGCTGGCACGGCGCTTGCCGACGCCACCGATTTCTACATCACGGCCTATGACACGGTAGCTCCGCATCTCGGAGGTTGCGGATTGCATGATCCGTTGGCTGTGGCTGTAGCTGTTGATCCTAGCTTGGTGGATTTGCTGCCTATCAACCTGAAAGTGGACACCGAAGGGCCGACCCGTGGCCGAACCATCGGGGATGAGACTCGCCTCAACGATCCTCAGAAGACCGCCAACGTGGCAGTGGGTGTGCAAGTAGAGCGATTCCTCGAAGAACTGATGAAACGCATCGGGCGCGTTGCCCGAGGCGAGGCCGTAGCAGCGCGATAAATAGAGTCTGCAGGGATTAACACTTTCAGACTTGAAGCTGCTACTCTTTTCAAGGTTCAGCATCACTGCAGTCCACAGCAGTCCTGAACTGCCAATACCGGCACTATTTATGTGGCACTGAAATAGGAGATTTCAACACTTATGGCTTTGAGCACCGAACAGAAGAAGCAAATCCTGACCGAATACGGTCTGCACGAGACCGACACCGGTTCCCCCGAGGCTCAGGTTGCTCTGCTTTCTGCACGCATCAAGCAGCTCACTGAGCACCTTAAGGAGCACAAGCACGATCACCACTCCCGTCGTGGTCTGCTGCTGCTGGTTGGACGCCGCAAGGGTCTGCTGAAGTACCTGGCTGCCAACAACGTTGATCGTTACCGCGATCTTATCTCCCGCCTGGGTCTGCGTCGATAAGCAGCTCTCAACTCTCAAATTCCCCATCGCCAGCCTTGCTGGCCGATGGGGTTTTGTGTTTCCGAAGAATGTGGGGCAGTTCGCGTGCTAGGCTTTGGGGCGCGATATGTGAAAGAAACATTTGCATTGACTTGACACAAGCGGCACCGACGACCGCTGAGCACGATATTTTTTTGAGGAGACGTGCATTTTGAGTAAAAACGCAGACCTGATCGAATTCATCGAAGATCCCGATTTCGGCATCACCGAAGCAGCAGTCACCATCGATAACGGTGACTTTGGCACACGCACCATCCGCTTCGAAACTGGCCAACTTGCTCGCCAAGCGGGCGGTTCTGTCACCACCTACTTAGATGATGACACCATGTTGCTGGCCACCACCACCGCATCGAAGCAGCCCCGCGAAGGCTTTGACTTCTTCCCGCTGACCGTAGACGTGGAAGAGCGCATGTACGCCAGCGGCAAGATCCCCGGATCTTTCTTCCGCCGCGAGGGTCGCCCCTCCACCGAGGCCATTCTTGCTTGCCGTCTGATTGACCGTCCGCTGCGTCCCACCTTTGTCAAAGGTCTACGCAATGAAGTGCAGGTTGTGGTGACCGTGCTGTCCATGGATCCCAAGGACATGTATGACGTGGTAGCAATCAACGGCGCTTCGGCTGCCACCCAACTTTCCGGTTTGCCGGTCTCCGGCCCCGTTGGTGGCGTGCGAGTGGCCCTGATCGCTGACGACGAGCATCCCAAGGGTCAGTGGGTGGCCTTCCCAGATGAAGAGCAGCACGAAGCCGCGCTATTTGAGCTCGTGGTCGCTGGCCGCATGGTGGAGAAGGGACGTGGCCGCGGCAAGCGCAGCGACGTTGCCATCATGATGGTTGAAGCCGGCGCGACTGAAGGCGTTGCCGCCAAGATCGCAGAGGGCAAGCCAGCACCGACTGAAAAGGTCGTGGCCGAGGGCATCGAGGCCGCCAAGCCTTTCATCGAATTGCTGTGCAAGGCGCAGGCTGGTCTGGCTGAGCGCGCTGCAAAGGAAACCCAGGAATTCCCGCTCTTCCCCGCATACACCGATGAGGTGTTTGAAAAGGTGGAAAAGAAGGTTTCCAAGAAGCTTCGCAAGCTGCTCACCATCGCCTCGAAGCAAGAGCGGGATGATGCCACCAACGAGTACATGGAAGAGATCGAAGCCGATCTTCTCGATGGCAAGGAGGACGCAGCTGCATCCAAGGAAATTCGCGCAGCCTATAACGCTGTGATGAAGAAGATCGTGCGTCACATGATCCTTACCGATCATTACCGCATCGATGGCCGTAGCGTCACTGCAATTCGTGACCTCTCCGTTGAAGTGGAGCTGATTCCTCGCGCTCACGGCTCCGCACTCTTTGAGCGCGGTGAAACACAGATCCTGGGTGTGACCACGTTGGACATGCTCAAGATGGAACAGCATATCGATTCACTGACCCCAGTGACCTCGAAGCGCTACATTCACCACTACAACTTCCCGCCGTACTCCACTGGCGAGACGGGTCGCGTCGGCTCCCCGAAGCGTCGCGAAATCGGCCACGGCGCGCTTGCAGAGCGCGCACTGCTGCCGGTGATTCCGAGCCGCGAAGAATTCCCCTACGCCATTCGCCAGGTATCCGAGGCGCTGGGCTCCAATGGCTCCACTTCCATGGGCTCCGTGTGTGCTTCCACGCTCTCGCTGCTGAACGCTGGCGTGCCGCTGAAGGCGCCGGTGGCCGGCATTGCTATGGGTCTCGTCTCCGACGAGGTCGACGGCAAGGATCGCTACGTCGCGCTGACCGACATTCTCGGCGCCGAGGATGCTTTCGGTGATATGGACTTCAAGGTCGCAGGTACCTCGGAGTTCGTCACCGCCCTGCAGCTTGACACCAAGCTCGACGGCATCCCATCCAAGGTGCTTGCCGACGCCCTCGAGCAGGCCCGTGAAGCCCGCTTGACCATTCTGGACACCATGGCTGAAGTGATTGATTCTCCAGATGAAATGAGCAACTTCGCGCCGCGCATCACCTCCATCAAGGTGCCCGTTTCTAAGATCGGCGAGGTGATCGGCCCCAAAGGCAAGAACATCAACCAGATCACTGAGGACACCGGCGCTCAGATCTCCATCGAAGATGATGGCACCGTGTACGTCTCTGCCAGCTCCGGCGAAGCTGCAGACGCCGCGATTGACAAGATCAACTCCATCGCGAATCCTCAGCTGCCCAAGGTGGGAGAGCGTTTCCTGGGCACCGTGGTGAAGACCACCGCCTTCGGCGCCTTCGTCTCCCTCGTGCCCGGCCGCGACGGTCTGGTGCATATCTCCAAGCTGGGTGGCTCCAAGCGAATCGAAAACGTCGAAGACGTTGTCAAGGTTGGCGATAAGATCGAGGTGGAAATCCTCGATATCGATAACCGCGGGAAGATCTCGCTGGCCCCGGTGAAGGACGACTAACCCTTCGCCGAGCGCATACAAGGTGGCACAACTTCGAGTGTGCCACCTTTTTGCATTCCACGAAGCAAGCGATCTTGGGTCGGCTGCTACGGTTGAAACTTACAAAACACATAGCTAGTCCTCTCAGAAGAAGGAGCCGGATACATGGTGCAAAAGGTGGGCGTTTTGGGTGCCAAGGGGCGCGTAGGCCAGGCGATCGTCGAAGGTGTTCATGCCGCAGATGATCTTGAGCTGGTTGCGGCGTTGGACCGCGAGGATGACCTGCAGACTTTGGTAGATCAGGGCGCGGAGGTCATTGTCGATTTCACCACTCCAGGCTCAGTGATGGATAACCTTGAGTTTTGCATCCAAAATGGAATTCACTGTGTAGTAGGTACCACTGGATTTGATCAGGGGCGCCTTGATCAGGTGCGTCAGTGGTGCGAAGGTGCTGACGCCAACGTCCTCATCGCACCCAACTTTGCCATTTCTGCTGTGCTGACGATGAGCTTTGCCCGCCAGGCAGCGCGTTTCTTCGATTCAGCCGAGGTCGTTGAATATCACCACCCCAATAAGCTCGATGCCCCCAGCGGTACCGCAATTCACACCGCTGAAGGAATCGCGCAGGCGCGTCGAGAAGCTGGCATGGGCGCACAACCCGATGCCACCGAACAAAGCCTTGACGGTGCCCGTGGTGCGGATGTTGATGGAGTAGCGGTGCATGCCGTTCGTATGACCGGCATGGTGGCGCACGAAGAGGTGATCTTCGGCTCGCAGGGACAGTCGCTGACCATTCGCCAGGATTCTTATGATCGAACCTCCTTTGTTCCTGGCGTGCTCATCGGCGTGCGCGAGGTGGCCAAGCACGACGGCTTGACGGTGGGCCTGGAACACTTCCTGGATATCTAATGGCCAAGGAGTCTCACCTTAACGTTGAGTTAATCGCTTGCTCGCAATTTCAAGCTCCGCAGGACGTGGATTGGCTTGTCGACGCCAACGCGAGCAACTCCGAGGCGCTCATTGAGTTTGCCGGGCGGGCTTGTTATGAAACCTTTCACAAGCCGAATCCGCGCACAGCTTCCAACGAAGCGTATTTGCGTCACATTCTGGAGGTAGGGCATACGGCGCTGTTTGAGCACGCAACGGCCACCATGTATATCCGTGGCCTTTCCCGCTCGGCGACGCACGAATTGATTCGGCATCGTCATTTCTCTTTCTCTCAACTTTCCCAGCGCTTTGTCCATACCGACGAAGCTGAGGTGGCAGTGCCGACACTCATCGCCGAGGATGAAGAACTCAAGAGGATCTTCCTCAATGCAGTAGACGATATTCGTTTCGTCTATGAAGACCTGCTCGCCGGACTGGAAGAGAAGCTGGCAGAGGAGCCCAACGCTCTACTGCGCAAGAAGCAGGCACTACAAGCTGCGCGTGCGATCCTGCCCAACGCTATTGAGTCGCGAATCGTTGTTACCGGCAACTTCCGTGCCTGGCGGCACTTTATCAGCATGCGGGCAAGCGAGCACGCGGATTTGGAAATCCGCCAGCTGGCCCTGAAGTGTCTGTCATTGCTGAAGAAGCAAGCACCGGTAGTGTTCGACGATTTCGAGATTTCGACCCTCTCCGACGGCACCGAAATGGCGACGAGCCCCTACATAATGGATTAGGATGCCGCTAGCGTTTGGAGTGGAACGTGTTTTGGCAAAGTTTTCATTTTCGGCAATGCCAGCAGCGAAAGCACTCGGGCACAAGGTAGTCTGAAGAGTCATGAGCAATGGATTGACAGCTAGAACTGGAAGCGAGCACTTTGGCACCGTTTCCGTCGCGATGGTCACCCCCTTCGATGCCGAAGGTGCTTTAGATCTGGAAGCAGGTCAGCGCCTGGCCAAGCACTTGGTAGACGCTGGCGTGGATTCTTTGGTGTTGGCCGGAACTACGGGTGAATCTCCAACCACGAGTGTTGAAGAAAAGCTGCAGCTGCTCAAGGCCGTGCGTGAAGCCGTCGGGGAGAACATCAAACTGATCGGCGGCTCGGGTACAAATAACACCCACAGCACGGTGGAGCTGTCGAAGCGCTTTGAGGAAGCCGGCGCAGACGCTCTGTTGGTGGTTACCCCCTATTATTCAAAGCCGAGCCAGGAAGGCGTGTACCGCCACTTCGAGGTGGTCGCAAAGTCTACTGACCTGCCCATTTGCTTGTATGACATCCCTCCGCGATCGGTCATTCCGATCGCCTCAGACACCATCCGTAGACTCGCCGAACTTGAAAACGTGGCGGCAGTCAAGGATGCTAAAGGGGACATCGCAGCAGCTACCACGCTGATCGCCGAGACTGGGCTTGCTTGGTACTCCGGAGACGATCCTTTGAACCTCCCATGGTTGAGCGTCGGTGCAACCGGATTTATTTCCGTTGTCGGCCATCTTGCGCCAGCAGCGCTGCGAGCACTTCACACATCGTTTGGCGCGGGCGATCTTGTCCGCGCTCGTGAAATTAACGCCAAATTGGCACACCTTGTAGCAGCCCAAGGACGATTGGGCGGCGTTTCACTGGCAAAAGCCGGTTTGCGCTTGCAAGGCATTGAGGTGGGAGATCCTCGCCTTCCGATTGTTGCTCCAAACGATCAAGAGCTAGAAGATCTCCGCCACGATATGACATTAGCTGGAGTTTTATAAATATGACTGAACCCCGTAACCGCTCTCGTAGGGTTACCCGCAAAGCAGGATCACCAGAGGCTGAGGTGCCGGTTTTCAAGGCACCCGAAAACCAGGGGTCTAGCGAAGAAGCAGCTCGCACAAACGAGAAGAAGCAATCGGCCGACAACAACAAGAGCCGAGGCCGCGGTAACGGCAAGAACGCCAAGAATAACCGGGACAATAACGGCGGTGGCCGAGGCAACCGCAACGGTGGCGGTAATGGAGGCCGAGGTGGCAACCGCAACGGAAACAACCGAAATGGCAATAATCAGGGGTCCAATAATCGTGGGCGCCGCAATGTTGTGAAGTCCATGCAGGGTGCAGACCTCACCGAGCGTCTGCCTCAGCCACCGAAGGCGCCGAGGAACGGCCTGCGCATCTACGCACTGGGCGGCATTTCTGAAATCGGCCGCAACATGACGGTGTTCGAGTACAACAACCGTCTGCTCATTGTGGACTGCGGCGTACTTTTCCCATCATCCGGCGAGCCGGGTGTGGATTTGATCTTGCCGGACTTCGGTCCCATCGAGGATCACCTGGATCGCGTTGAAGCTTTGGTCGTGACCCACGGCCACGAGGACCACATTGGCGCTATTCCGTGGCTGCTCAAGTTGCGCCACGACATTCCGATCATCGCCTCGAAGTTCACTCTGGCGCTCATCGCAGCCAAGACTCGCGAGCACCGTCAGCGTCCCAAGCTGGTGGAAGTGAACGAAAAGTCGGACGTGAATTATGGTCCGTTTAACATTCGCTTCTGGGCTGTGAATCACTCGATCCCGGATTGCCTTGGTGTAGCCATCAAGACGGGCGCCGGCCTTGTGGTGCACACCGGCGATATCAAACTTGATCAGACGCCGACCGACGGCCGCCCAACCGATCTTCCTGCGCTGTCTCGTTTCGGCGATGAGGGCGTAGATCTGCTTCTGTGCGATTCGACCAATGCAACTACACCCGGTGTGTCAGGCTCAGAGGCTGAAATCGCGCCGACGTTGAAGCGACTCGTCGCCGAGGCGAAGCAGCGCGTGATCTTGGCGTCCTTCGCTTCGAACGTGTACCGTGTGCAGGCTGCTGTCGATGCAGCAGTGGCTGCGGGACGCAAGGTGGCGTTCAATGGTCGCTCCATGATTCGCAACATGGAGATCGCGGAGAAGATGGGCTACCTGAAGGCGCCTCGCGGCACTATCGTCACCATGGACGACGCTGCGAAAATGGCTCCCCATAAGGTCATGCTCATCACCACCGGTACGCAGGGCGAGCCGATGGCGGCGCTATCGCGCATGGCACGTCGTGAGCACCGCCAAATTACCGTTCGCGACGGAGACCTCATTATCTTGAGCTCTTCGCTGGTGCCCGGCAACGAGGAGGCCGTGTTCGGTGTGATCAACATGTTGGCGCAGATCGGTGCCACAGTGATCACCGGTAAGGATGCCAAGGTGCACACTTCGGGTCACGGTTATTCCGGAGAGCTGCTGTTCCTCTACAACGCGGCACGACCCGTCAATGCCATGCCGGTTCACGGCGAATGGCGCCACCTGCGCGCGAACAAGGAGTTGGCAATCTCCACCGGCGTGGAGCGAGATCGAGTGGTGCTCGCTCAAAATGGTGTGGTTGTTGACTTGGTTGATGGTCGCGCCCGCGTGGTTGGCCAAATTCCGGTCGGTCACCTCTATGTTGATGGCGTCACTATGGGTGACATCGATGCAGAGGTGCTGGAGGAGCGTGCGTCCCTCGGTGAAGGTGGCTTGATTTCAATCACTTGTGTGATTGACAACCGCACCGGCCAATTGTTGGAGCGCCCCCAGGTTGAGGCAAAGGGCTTCTCCGAAGACGCAGTGGCTATGATGCCCGAGGTTTCCGAGCTGGCGTATAACACCATGAATGACCTTGCCGCGGAGGGTGAAAACGACCCTTACCGTATGGTGGGACAGCTTCGCCGTCGTATCTCGCGCTACGTCGAGCAAACGTGGCGTCGCAAGCCGATGATTATGCCTACCGTCATTCCGATGACGGCAACGGATGTCAAGGCAAACGATCAGGAAATCTACGCTTCTCGCGAAAGCCTCTAGGTTTCCTCTCACTGGGCACCTCTGCTTTGGCAGGGGTGCTTTCTTGTTGGCGCAGCTACACTGGGGCGCTATGAGTTTTGCTTCCAAAGAACGCCACGCACTCGCATCCTCGCTCTTGCGCTTTGGGCCTGATGCGCCAACGTTGTGTGAAGGGTGGACATGCCGTGACATGGCCGCTCATTTGTATATTCGTGAGCACGAACCCTTGGCCACTGCGGGGATGTTCTTCTCCAGGTTCAGTGAACGCCTGGAAGAAACCACCGAACGATACTTGGCGCAGGACTACGAACAATTGTTGCAATCCTGGGAGCAGGGCCCTGGCCTTGTGAATCCAGTGCGTTGGTTGGATCCTTTGATCAATGCAGCCGAGCATTTTGTGCATCATGAGGATGTGCGCAGGGCACAGGGGGAACCTGCCCGAGAATTTTCGCCTGGGGATGCACAAGCGTTATACCGTTCGCTGAAGATGCTTGCGCCACGAATCCTTGGTGCCTCGGAGGTTCCGGTTGTTCTCGAACCGCAAGGATTTGATCGAGTGATCGCCAATGATCGACGGGGCGTGAGCGAGCGTGGGAACCAGGTTGCCCATGTGCGAGGTTCGGTAGGGGAGATTCTGCTGTGGGTGTTTGACCGCGATGTTGCACAGGTCGAGGTTCATGGCCCTAGCGATGCGATCAGAAAGTCAAGCATTTAGACTTGTCAAAAGTAAATGCTGATCTACGGTGTTGCAAATGTGATTGTTGTGATTTGAGCGTCTAGAGTGGAAGGCATGTCTGTCAGGAGCACTACGTCGCCATCGCCACGATCGAGTCGCAAGAAACGAAGCGACTCCACCAAGGCTGCCTCAAACGGTCCGGGCAGAAAACAAGCAACACAGCGGCAACGAACGAACACCACGTCGATGGTTGCCGCTTCACAGCGTGGAGCTCAAACTTCCGGTGAACGCACCGGTTCTGCAGTGAAGCCAGTTGGGCAAGGCATCGCGGCCATGTTCGGGGCCAGCGCGCGGGGCGTAGGCAAGCTCACCCGTGGTATCGGGAAGCCATTCACGCGCAATGCCCAGCAACCCGAAGAAACTCAACCGTCTGAAGACGCTCAAGCACAGCAGGAAACTGCCACTGCTCAACCCATGGATCAGCAGCGCGCCGATGCTATTGGCTTGAGCCTCATCGCACTGGCAGTAGTGCTCGCCACATCGGTTTGGTTCAACATTGCAGGTCCGATCGGGGAGTACATTGCTCGCTTCGCGCACCTGGTCGTTGGTGCAGGCGCTTTCGTGCTCCCGGTAGCCCTGGTTGCGTTGGCCATCGCGCTCATGCTGGGACACCGTCCTGAACCCGAGTCGCGTAATCGGATCATCGGTGGCACGGCGTTGATCGTCGCCTCCATGTTGTCCTTGGTGCACGCATTCGCTGGCAATCCTCAAAGCTGGTCAGCACGAATGGAAGCTGGAGGAGCTATCGGTGCGTTCTTGGGCACTCCGCTCATTGCTGGTTTTAGCAGCGTCATAGCCATCGCCCTGCTGGTGTTAGCCCTGATTTTTGGTGCGCTGAAGGTTTCCAATATTACGGTTCGTGAGCTTTTCGACGCCATCCGTGACTACATTGCAGAGCGCAAAGAAGCAAGGGAAGCCCGTTTCGCCGAGGGCGATGCCGACTACCTCAGTGAGTACGAGCCAGTTGATGAGTTGGACGATGAGGACGAGATTGACGAGGATTTGCCTCCGATCAACACCCGACCGAGCTATCGCACTCGCACCCGGTTCGACGCTGAGCCCACAGAGGTTCTTAACCGAGCCCCACGGATGAGCCCGATGGATGCGTATCCCGTTGAGGAGCCCGAGGAGGATACACAACACACCCTTTTCCAAACTCCACCCAAGCGTGCGCCCCGTGATCCGGAAACCGAGAGCATTCCAGTGGTCCGCCCCGCAGCTACCACTCCCGCTGCACCCGAGTCTTCGCCGGCGCCTGCTAAACCAAGACCTGCGAAGAGCAGCGCAGCGCGTGAGGCTTCCGCCTCCGCTTCGAATCTTGCTTCGGCCGCAGCGAAGGCGGCGGCCACCGGTGCAACTGCGAAGGGGCGTGCCAGTGTGGCAGCCGCAGAAGCGGCCAGCGACGTGGTCGCTGCTGGCCGGAAGCTGGTTGAGGATGCGTCGAAAACGGGTGCGGGGGACGTCGAAAAGCAAACAAGCGACTACAACCTGCCCAGCACGGCGCTGCTGGTACCCGGTGCCGAACCAAAGACGCATTCTGCCGCCAATGACCGCATTATTGAGGCGATCACTGCGGTGTTTGAGGAGTTCAAGGTTGACGCTCACGTGACGGGCTTTTCTCGCGGGCCCACAGTCACGCGCTATGAAATCGAACTTGGTCCAGGCGTGAAGGTTTCCAAGATCACCAACCTGCAGTCCAACCTTGCCTACGCTGTGGCAACAGACAATGTTCGCCTGCTTACCCCAATTCCCGGCAAGTCCGCGGTAGGTATCGAGGTGCCTAACAGTGACCGCGAGGTGGTTCGTCTGGGCGACGTGCTCAATGCGCCAAGCACGACTGGTGATCATGATCCGATGCTCGTGGGACTCGGTAAAGATATTGAGGGCCATTTCGTGGCGCACTCAATCCAGAAGATGCCGCACCTGTTGGTGGCTGGTTCCACGGGCTCCGGTAAGTCGGCCTTTGTGAACTCGCTGTTGGTGTCGCTGCTAACCCGAGCCACCCCAGAGGATGTGCGGCTGATACTGGTGGATCCGAAGATGGTGGAACTTACTCCATACGAGGGGATTCCGCACCTGATCACGCCGATCATCACGCAGCCCAAGAAGGCCGCCGCCGCACTGCAGTGGTTGGTGGAAGAGATGGAGCAGCGCTACATGGACATGAAGTCCGCACGCGTGCGCCACATCAAGGACTTCAACAAGAAGGTGCAAGCCGGCGAAATCGAGACACCGATGGGCTCCGAACGCGAATATAAGGCATACCCCTACATCGTCTGTGTGGTGGACGAGTTGGCTGACCTCATGATGACGGCACCGAAGGAAATCGAAGATTCCATCGTGCGCATTACGCAGAAGGCCCGCGCAGCAGGCATCCACCTGGTGCTGGCGACCCAGCGCCCCTCGGTGGACGTTGTGACGGGTTTGATTAAGACGAACGTTCCTTCGCGTTTGGCATTCGCTACCTCCTCGCTCACGGACTCGCGAGTGATCTTGGATCAGGGCGGGGCAGAAAAACTCATCGGCATGGGTGATGGACTCTTCATCCCGCAAGGCGGCAGGCCACAGCGCATCCAGGGTGCCTTCGTCACCGACGAAGAAGTCTACGAAGTGGTTGCTGCCGCGAAGGCGCAGGGCGAGCCCAACTACACCGAGGGCGTGACCGAGGATAAGGCCGCCGAGGCGAAAAAGGACATTGACTCCGATATCGGCAACGATCTTGAAGATCTGCTTCAAGCCGTCGAGCTGGTGGTTACCTCGCAGTTGGGATCCACCTCAATGCTGCAACGAAAACTTCGTATTGGTTTTGCCAAGGCAGGGCGCCTCATGGACCTCATGGAAACGCGCGGTGTTGTGGGGCCCTCAGAAGGATCGAAGGCGCGCGAGGTGCTGGTGAAGCCAGAAGAGCTTGACACCATCATCTGGATGATCAAGGGTGCAGATCCAGCCGAAGCTCCGAAGGAAAACGACGAAGACACCCGAACTGTCCAGGCCACCGTGAATCCCACCGGCAACGCCTTTTAGCGCACAGGCAGACCCAGGCAACGGCCCCGAGCCGCGCGCGGTGTGCAAACTTTCGAGGGTTGGGTTACACTAACTCGACACTTGGAGGGGAGTACCCCGCCCACGGTATTGATCGTCAGCACGGCGCCAACTTGAGGTTGGTCCCGGTCGTACCGGCTTCGAACCGCATATTCGCGCGTAAGAAGTGGGGGAGACCTCTGGTTCCCTTGTAACGAAACCGGAGGTTTTATTTTTCATGGAAGTCCATGCAATTACTTGGGTGATCACCGCAGTCGTACTGCTGGGTTTTATCACCTTTGACTTTGTATCCCACGTACGGAAACCACATGAGCCCACCATGAAAGAAGCTGGTGGGTGGATGGCGTTCTACGTCATACTCGCTTGTATTTTTGGCGGTTTCCTCTGGTACTTTGGCGGCGGAGATTCCGGCGATCATTCCAAGGGAGTGGAGTTCTTTGCTGGTTACATTACGGAACTTTCGCTGAGCGTTGATAACCTCTTCATCTTCGCGCTAATCATCGGTAGCTTTAAGGTTCCCCGCGAATACCAACAGAAGGTGCTGCTCATTGGCATTGCCCTCGCGCTAATTTTCCGCGGCATCTTTATCGGTATCGGCGCTGCCGCTATCGCCGCATGGTCTTGGGTGTTCTACATCTTCGGCATCTTCTTGCTCTACACCGCCATCAAACTCATCGTGGATGAGATTCGTGACGAAGATGAGACTGAAGTCAATGACATGCTCATGGTGAAGCTCACCCGCAAGTTCATCCCAGTTTCCGAAGAGTTCCACGGAGACAAGCTCTTTACGAAGGTCAATGGCAAAAAGATGGTCACGCCTTTGATGCTGGCGTTAGTGTCCGTGGGGTTCATCGACTTGATGTTTGCCTTCGACTCCATCCCGGCAATCTTCGGCCTGACCAAGGATCCTTACATCGTCTTCACCGCGAACGCTTTCGCGCTCATGGGGTTGCGCCAGATGTACTTCCTCCTCGACGGCCTGCTTGACCGCCTCGTGTTCCTCTCCTACGGTCTCGGCGTCATTCTCGCGTTCATTGGTGTGAAGCTTGTGCTGCACGCGCTCCACGAAAATTCGCTGCCCTTCATCAATGGCGGACAGCCGCTCCACGTCCCCGAGGTTTCCACCGTAACCTCTCTGATCGTGATCGTCGGAGTGCTGGTTATCACCGCAGTTGCCTCTTTGGTGAAAACTAAGCGCGATGAAAATATGGGTGGTGTGCGTCCACACTAATCCTCTGGGGCGTCTCTTTGAGCTTTTCGACGTCCACATACTTCAAATCCCCTGCCCTTTCTGATTAGGCAGGGGATGTTTTTTGTGACTGTGAAGTGATTAGGCTTCAGGTCCGGGGAAGATATTCAACACGGGGTTCCAGCTATGGAAGTTGCGGTCATCGAGCGCGCCTTCAGTATGGAAGGGATCTTGATCCATGAGCTCGCGTGCTTGCTCAATGCTGGAGCCTTCTTGCAGGCGAATCACGATGAGTGCTCCACCATCGCCGTCGGTGTACGGGCCCGAGCCGATCAGCTTGCCCTCTGTTTTGAGTTGACCGAGAAATTCGCGGTGGCGAGGCCGGATCTCCTGAATCGCACTGCTGTTGGGATCGTATGTGTATTCAACTGCGAAGACGTTCATGGTGGCTATCGTAGTCTCCGAGTCGTCGGGGCGGGTAGGGTACTAGGTGGAAGAAAGGGGCCAGATGGGCACACAGCGCGCGAAAAAGCAATCAAATTGGAATCTGCCTAATGTGCTAACCAGCTTGAGGATTATTGCAATCCCAGTGTTCGCCTGGCTAGTGTTGCGCGGCGACGACCAACACACGGCTTGGATGTGGTGGTCCTTTATCGTCTTTGCCGCGTTGATGATTACCGACAAACTCGATGGAGACATCGCTCGTGCCCGCGGGATCGTCACAGATTTCGGCAAGATCGCAGATCCGATCGCGGACAAGGCGTTGATGAGCGCCGCGCTAATTTGCTTGAACATCACGAACGCACTGCCCTGGTGGGTCACCATCGTCATCTTGATCCGGGAGCTGGGCATCACCATATGGCGGATGTTCCAATTGAAATCTGGCCATGTTGTTCCCGCCTCAAAGGGGGGCAAAATCAAGACCACCTTGCAGGCTCTGGCGGTGTCCTTATACCTCATTCCGCTACCGCACTGGCTCGACATCCCGGTCTTCATGGTGATGCTGGCAGCCGTAGCAGTCACTGTGTGGACCGGCATTCAGTACCTCCTGGATTCGCAGCAAGCTCAACGTGACGCAAAGTCGAAACGAAACCTGCAATGAGTCAACACTCACGTTTGACGCGCTCTGAGCTTGACACGCTGCTCTCCCAAAACGCCGCATTGCTTGTTCGTCTTGCGTGCAAGCGGGGTGTGACGGTGGCTACGTGTGAATCACTGACTGCGGGGTTGCTCGCGGCCACCATCGCCGAAGTCCCTGGTGCGAGCGCGGTGCTGCGTGGTGGTCTGATCACCTATGCCAGCAATTTGAAACATAGTCTGGCTGGGGTGCCGGAGGCAGTGATTGAAGAACACACCGTGGTATCGGAGGCGGTTGCCCGAATGATGGCGCGAGGAGCCCAAGTGCGATGTGGCGCGGATTATGGATTTTCACTCACTGGGGTGGCGGGGCCTGAGCCCCAGGACGGGCATTCGGTGGGAACCGTTTGGCTTGGTATCGCTGGACCAGTTGGTGAAAAGGCAATCAGGCTCGGTGGCGAAGAGGGGCTCCACGGCGATCGCGCTTGGATCCGCCAAGTGTCCGTGGCATATGCCCTGGATTGGGCAGTGGATGCCATCGGGGAACAAATTGTGTGATCCGCTCGTTAGAAGAAGTGATGATGAAATACACTGCGGTACTTGATAAGCCAGCCGTTGCTCCAACGCGTAAAGCCGTGCCACAGCCATTGTTGCGTGAAGCACTTGGCGCTGCACTGCGTTCATTCCGTGCGGATAAAGGCATCACTCTGCGTGAACTAGCAGAGACCTCTCGTGTTTCACCCGGGTACCTTTCAGAGCTGGAACGCGGGCGCAAGGAAGTGTCGAGTGAGTTGCTCGCCTCGGTGTGTCACGCCTTGGAAACCACCGTTGCGGATGTACTCATTGAGGCAGCAGGCACGATGGCTATGCGAGATGCGGACCTTGTGGATGTAGAAGGCGCGCTACACTAAACGTCTGGCTTTTAATAGCGTTATTGATATCTCCTCCCGTCCCGCTGATTTCTCCTGTGCTGGGCCGGTGGTGAAAAAGAAAGGCAATAATTTATGGCGAATCCATTCAGCAAGGCATGGAAGTACCTCATGGCGTTGTTCGATACGAAGATCGAGGAGAATGCTGATCCTAAGGTCCAGATCGAACAGGCGATTAGTGAAGCACAGCGTCAGCATCAAGAGCTGTCTCAGCAAGCTGCAGCAGTGATTGGCAACCAGCGCCAACTGGAGATGCAGTTGAATCGACGTTTGGCTGAAATCGAAAAGCTTCAGGCAAACACCCGCCAGGCACTGCAGCTTGCAGATAAAGCACGCAGCGGTGGCGACCAACAGAAAGCCACAGAATACGAAAACGCTGCCGAGGCGTTCGCTGCTCAGCTCGTAACCGCCGAGCAATCTGTGGAAGATACGAAGCAGTTGCACGATCAAGCACTCCAGCAGGCAGAAGCCGCAAAGAAGGCCGTCGAGCGCAACTCGATGGCGCTGCAGCAAAAGGTGGCAGAACGTACCAAACTGCTGAGCCAACTCGAACAGGCGAAGATGCAGGAAAAGGTTGCGGAGTCGATGCAATCAATGAATTCGCTTGGTAGCGCAGATAGCCCGAACCTGGATCAAGTTCGCGAAAAGATTGAGCGTCGCTACGCCAATGCTCTGGGCAGCGCAGAGCTGGCGCAGAATTCGGTTCAGGGGCGTATGGCCGAGGTGGAGCAGGCGAGTGTTCAACTGGCCGGGCACTCTCGACTCGAGCAGATTAGGGCCGAGATGTCAGGGGAGTTGGGAAGCGCTCAGCAGAAGCCGGCAATTGAACAGCAGGCTGACTCTGCATCAAACACTGAACAACCGAACGTCGCTGCAGCGGACGATGTAGTGGCGCAGAAGTTGCGCGAATTGCGGGAGCAAAGTTAAGCGTTCGCGGTGGCGTATCCATCTCCAAACGAAAGGTTTTACCTGGCGTTTGGAGATTTTCCATGTGTCAGCGCGCCAATGTGCGATTGATCGAACACAGTTGCTAAGATTGGTGATGAGATTGAGGGCGCGCCCAGGGGTGTCCCGCTAATGTCTGCAGTGTTGCGTTTGAGTGCCGCATGTCGGGAACCTCTGTGGCAGCAATTGCGTCTAACAAAAGTAGAGAATATCCAACTCAACCGAGAAGAAGAGAGAACAAAAGAAGTGGCTCCAAAAAAATCCACCAAGGCCAAAGCTACTGACGCGGATAGCAGGCAAAAGGCCCTCGATTCCGCCCTTGCGATGATCGAGAAAGACTTTGGTAAAGGTGCGGTGATGCGCCTGGGCGACGATAATCGCCCGCCCATCAAGGCTATTTCTTCCGGCAACACTGCTATCGATGTGGCGTTGGGCGTCGGGGGCTTCCCTCGCGGCCGTATCGTTGAAATTTATGGGCCTGAGTCTTCAGGTAAAACCACAGTCGCTTTGCATGCGATCGCCAGTGCGCAGCGCGACGGCGGTATCGCCGCGTTCATTGACGCTGAGCATGCTTTGGATCCGGAATATGCCCGAAAGCTTGGCGTAGACACTGACGCACTGTTGGTCTCGCAGCCGGATACCGGAGAGCAGGCGCTGGAGATTGCCGATATGCTTGTGCGCTCCGGGGCAATTGACATCATCGTGATCGACTCGGTAGCTGCATTGACCCCCAAAGCGGAGATCGAGGGCGATATGGGCGATAGCCACGTTGGCCTGCAAGCTCGCCTGATGAGCCAGGCGCTACGCAAGATGACCGGCGCACTCTATAACTCGGGCACTACCGCCATCTTCATTAACCAGTTGCGTGAAAAGATTGGCGTGATGTTCGGTTCACCCGAAACCACGACCGGCGGTAAAGCACTGAAGTTCTACGCCTCCGTGCGCTGCGATGTGCGCCGCATTCAAACTTTGAAGGACGGTCAAGACGCCATTGGCAACCGCACAAAGTTGAAAGTGGTGAAAAACAAGGTTTCGCCTCCGTTCAAGATCGCCGAATTCGACATCATGTACGGCGAGGGAATCTCCCGCGAAAGCTCAATCATTGACCTGGCGGTGGACAACGGCATTGTGAAGAAGTCCGGCTCGTGGTTCACCTACGAAGGTGAGCAGCTTGGTCAGGGCAAAGAAAAGGTGCGCCTTAACCTGAAGGAAAATCAAGACCTCGCCAACGAAATTGAAACGAAGATCCTCAAAAAGCTTGGCGTGGGCGAATACGCCAACGCCGAAGACGATCTCAGCGATGAGCCCATCGACATGGTGCCCAACGTTGACTTCGACGACGAAAGCTAATGAACGCCCGCGAGCAAAAGCTGGCCAAACTTCAGGCGGCGATCGAAGAGTATCAAAGCAATGGCAGTGAGCTTTTCGACGAACAACGGGAGCTTAACAAAGCCCCAGTGAGGCACCGAGCGCTGCTGTTGCTCGATCAGCGTGCTCGCTCCCGCTTTGAGCTCAAAGAGCGCCTCAAGGCTCTTGAGTTCGATGAAACCGTGATCGACGAGGTGCTAGATGACCTCCAAGCGGTCAACCTGGTCGATGACGCCGCCTTCGCGCATGAGTGGGTACGCCAACGGCACGAACTTCGCGGGAAATCGCGCAAAGTGCTCAATCAGGAGTTGAAGCAAAAGGGTGTCGCGGAGACGATCCGCAACGCTGCGCTCGAACAAGTTGACGAGCACAGTGAGCGCGCACTGGCCCGTAAACTCGCGGCGAAAAAGGCACGCAGTATCAAGACCGCGCCTGAAAACCGTGCCGAAAGGGACAAACACCTCCGTAGAATTCTCGGCGTTCTTGCTCGGCGAGGTTTCGCGGAGGCTGGTGCGTTTCAAATCGCACTTGAAGCTCTGGATCAGCGAATTGAAGAGCTGCGATGAGCGTGTGGATCGAGTTAGGTTCGCGCTAGAGCAGACACTACAATGACCACACGTGTCGCACCCAACTACAACTTCAGCTCCAGTAGATCAGCAGCCCCGCACCTATGAAGTGCGGACATTCGGTTGCCAGATGAACGTACACGACTCTGAGCGTCTCTCCGGATTGCTTGAAGAAGCGGGCTACACGGCGGCAGCCGGAGACCAGCAGCCGGATCTCGTGGTTCTCAACACGTGCGCGGTGCGCGAAAACGCCGATCAACGGCTCTATGGCACGCTCGGTTCTCTGCGCTCGGTCAAAGAATCTCACCCCGGCATGCAGATCGCCGTGGGCGGTTGTCTCGCGCAAAAGGACAAAGCAACCGTCGTGGAAAAAGCGCCGTGGGTAGACGCCGTATTCGGCACTCACAACATCGGTTCTTTGCCTGCCTTGTTGGATCGTGCCCGCCACAATGCCAAGGCTCAGGTGGAAATCGTAGATGCGCTCGAGCAGTTCCCCTCGATGCTGCCCGCGAAGCGTGAGTCCGCCTACGCCGGTTGGGTATCTGTGTCAGTTGGCTGCAATAACACCTGCACGTTTTGCATTGTGCCCTCCTTGCGTGGCAAAGAGGTAGATCGCCGCCCTGGTGACATCTTGGCGGAAGTGCAAGCGCTCGTGGAACAGGGCGTATCTGAGGTGACGTTGCTCGGTCAGAACGTAAATGCCTACGGTGTGAACTTCGTAGACCCGGACATGGAGCGGGATCGTTCAGCTTTCTCTAAGCTGCTTCGGGCTTGTGGGCAAATCGAGGGCCTGGAACGCGTTCGATTCACAAGCCCACACCCCGCGGAATTTACCTCCGACGTCATTGACGCCATGGCGGAGACACCAAACGTGTGCCCTAATTTGCACATGCCACTGCAGTCCGGCTCCGACAAGGTGCTCAAGGAGATGCGTCGCTCCTACCGTTCTAAGAAATTCCT
Organism: Corynebacterium gerontici; assembly: GCF_003813985.1. Lineage (NCBI taxonomy): Bacteria > Bacillati > Actinomycetota > Actinomycetes > Mycobacteriales > Corynebacteriaceae > Corynebacterium > Corynebacterium gerontici. Next base: position 1,376,128 of record NZ_CP033897.1, on the reverse strand, counting down.
AAAGATTTTGGATGAAGTGCGCGAGAAGTTGCCTAACGCGGCCATCACCACTGACATTATCGTTGGCTTCCCAGGCGAAACTGAGGAAGATTTCCAGGCCACCTTGGACGTAGTGGAGCGTGCACGGTTCAGCTCCGCATTCACTTTCCAATATTCTCCGCGTCCCGGTACTCCGGCAGCTGAGTATGAGCAGCAGATTCCCAAAGAAGTGGTGCAGGAACGCTACGAGCGCCTTATCGCTTTGCAAGATCGCATTAGCCTTGAAGAAAACCAGGTATTGCTCGGTACTGAGGTTGAGTTGCTGGTACAGGCGGATGGCGGCCGCAAGAATGATCAGACGCAGCGAATGAGCGGACGGGCCCGTGATGGGCGCCTGGTTCACTTCCGCCCCGAGGGCGAGATTGACCAGGAGATTCGCCCCGGCGACGTGATCCGCACCCTGATTAGCGATGCGAAGCCGCATTACCTCATCGCTGACGGGGGAGTACTGCATCACCGCCGCACAAAAGCAGGTGACATGAGCGCGGCGGGGAAGGTTCCCACCACCGCCCCCGTGGGTGTTGGTCTCGGGATGCCGAAGATCGGTGCCAACAAGGTTGTAGAATCGAATACTGGTTGTGGCTGTTAGGACCATAGGCTCATCTGCAATCAGTCACAGAAACGAAACTCAAAGGACACCCATCGTGGATTACGCAGCAGCAGAAAAACAAGCCGCCCGAACACTGGATCTGCGCCACTATCGGTGGCTCATGCTCGGTGCGTTAATCGCGTTCGTTGTCGGACTGTTGCTGCCTCACTCTGGCGACGTCCGGGGTTTTGATGTTCTGATCAATAACGCTCAGGCAAAGGCCGGCGACGTGCGCATTGCTGAAACTGTGTTCGTCCTCTTCGGCACCGTCAGTGCAGTATTACTGAATGCGGTTGTATTGCTCAGCAAGCGTACCGCTGTCGCGAATGCCCAATATCTTATTGGCGGGATCGCCTTGCTTGTCTCTCTGTTTGCGCTTTGGATGCGTCTGCAGAGCAAAGAAGTTGATGGATCCACCGGGATTGGCGTCGGGCTATTGCTTGAGGTGCTGGCGGTTATCGTGCTCATCTACGCGATGAGCTGCATTATCTTTGCGCGCAGCGATGCCCAGAAACAAGCAGCTGCGTTGCGTGCAGAGCATGATGAGCTCGATCCGGTGGGACGCGCACAGCAGGAGGCTGCGCGGAGCCGAGGTTTCGAAGCTGCGGAGCACAACCCGCTTCTCATCGACGATCGCCGCAAGCGTGCTGCGGAAAAACACGCCGGACACTAAACCCCGATCGTTTTCTGCAACGCCACCCAGGTTGTTTGGCCCTCAAAGCCAAGCGCTTGATTAAGGCGCAGCATGGCAATATTCGATGTTGCCACCTGGCTACATACGCGTTGCACCGTCGGTAGATGCTCGCGAACAGCCGCATAGCTGTGTTGTTTGAGGAGCTTGCCTAGGCCTCGTCCGCGTGCTTCTGGCGTAATCACGCTGAGATCTTGCCACGCCACACTCGGATCGCCAGTGGGATACCAGACCACCGCGGTGTAGCCAAGGAGTCGATCGTTGTTGCTGATTGCGGTGTGCACGATCCGGTTGCCGCGGCGGACAGTGAGTTTCTGGAGGGATTCAATCCTTTCTAGTGTCCACGGAGCCGGGGTGGTGTGCAGTGCACCGTTGGGGACGTCGGCGTCGCCAAGCTCAAGCATCTTCGCAACCTGGCCGCGCCAAGCATCGTCGATGCGGAAGTCACGCCAAACATGCAAGTTGAGCCCTGCGTCGAGCACTGGATCAGCGGGCACGTCGGGAACCCGGATCCAGCCGTGTGCTTCCTCGAGCTTGGGTTCAAAGCCACAGGCCTCCAATACGGAACGCAACCATTGAAAATAGCGGTGGTTCGTGACCGGCAACCAGGTGTTGAGAAATCGCTTCGCTCGACGATCTCCCTGTCGGATGGCTTCATCGATCAGTGTGAGGGCCGTCTCACGAACTTCGGCTTCTGGTGCATCTTCAGCTAAGGGCTGGAGTTCTGCGTGGAGTAAGAAATCCACGTCGAGGGTATCCAAATTGTCTTTCAGAGACTCGGTGATTTGCAGGTATCCCAAGGGATATCGCTGATCGTCTTCTAGGCACAGCAGGGTGGTGGAGGATTCCGGCGAGCCGATCAGCATCTCTTCACATGCCTGATAGGAGGTAGAGGTAGCAGTATCGCCGGTGATGTCTTGCATCTCTAAGTTGGCAGAAAAGACGAAGGCCCGGAGCGCCTCGCTTGGTTCAGCGTGACTCCCCGGAGCCTGGATCTCTTGAAACGTGGGCATGCGCCCTATGCTAGCGCTTTAACGATCGGCGATCGCCTGTTCGGCTGCGTCTGCCCACTCCTGCCATTGTGCCGCTTGTGCTCGCAGTTCTTCGGCTTTCTTGCCTTTACCTTTGGCTTCGGCTTCTTCAGCTTGCGCCTTGAACTCTTCCACCTTGGCTTTAAACTGAGCCGCTCGAGCTTGCGCCTCCGGATCTGTGCGTCGCCACTGGGTGTCTTCAGCTCCGGCAACTTCCTTTTCAATCTTGCCGATCTTCTCCTCGAACTCACGGATACGCGCGCGAGGTACAAAACCGATTGCCTCCCACTTCTCCTGCAGCTCACGAAGTTTCTCTCGCGCACCTTCGAGGTCGAGTGCCGGATTAATCTGTGGGCCGTAAATCTCCAGCAGTTCGTCTTTAGCCTTGGCGTTATCTTCAAATTCTTGATCGCGCTCCGCCTGAACTGCGTTGCGTGCGCTAAAGAAGGTGTCCTGGGCCTTCTTGAATGCAGCCCAGAGTTTATCGTCCACGTCCCGCGGGGCGCGCCCCGCTTTGCGCCACTGATTCATTAGGTCGCGGAATTGCTTGGAGGTTTCATTCCAGTCTGTGGAATCTTTGATCGCTTCCGCTTGCTCCACGAGCGCTTCCTTCGCGCGCTTTGCTGCTGCACGTCCGCGGTCCAGCTCGGCAAAGTGGGCACCTCGACGGCGGTTGAAGGCATCGCGAGCTCGCGAGTAGCGCTTCCACAGTTGATCATCAGTCTTATGATCAATGCCTCGGATGGTTTTCCACTCTTCCAAGATCGCCCGGATTCGGTCGCCGGCAGCTTTCCAATCGGTTGATTCTTCCGCGATCTGCTCAGTTTCGTGGACGAGTGCTTCTTTGCGTTCAATGGCAGCTTGTCGACGTCGCGCTTTTTCTTGCTTCGCGTGCTCACCCGCCTCGTCGGCGTGGTCGATGACTTTGCCTAGACGTTGATCCAGCGCATCGATATCACCAATTACAGCGGCTGAATCCAGGCCTTCACGCAGTTCCTGTGCGAGTTCCTTGGTGTGGGCGGCATCATCGGGATGAGTCTGGAGGCGAGTTTCCAACAGCACAATTTCCGTGGCCAAGTCCTCGTAGCGCTGAGCGTAGTGGGCTAGACCTTCGGCGGCGGTGCCGGCTTGCCAGGAGGCGATGTGGTGCTCAGTGCCGCCTCGGCGCACATACACGTTGCCGTCTTCGTCAACTCGTCCCCACTTGCTGGGATCCGCAACATGCGTGCTCGCGAAAACCGCGGGCGCTGGAGTGGAATGTGGGCCGGGGATTGGCCCTGGCACTGCCTTGGCAGATGGCCGAGCACCGGGCTTCGGGCCGGGTTTCGGAGTGGGGTTGGGGGTATTGGGCGTAGTCATACAGTATTTCCTCACTTCATCTCGTGCCACGCGTCGCGGCTGCCAAGGCCGTTAGTGGCCGACGGAGGGGACCTAGCTGATTGTTCAGTACAAGCTCCTCGTTCCAATGAAATAATTTACCTGCTCGCACCTGTTCATGTTCACTGCTTAGGATATTGAATGTGAATCAGACTTCTTCACCCACGGAAAGTTCCACCATATTCGTGGTTTCGGGCAGCCCTGCGCAGGTACGAGGCCTGGGCGTTGGCGATAATGCTTCAACCGAGCTCGCGGCACAAAGCATTGCATTGCTCACGCAAGCGGTGCAATCACCGTCCCCGGTGGCAATTGTGTGTTCCCACGACAATCGTTGGTATACCCGCCACGCTGGGAGTTTTCGGTCCTGGGGTGCAGCGAATACGAGTGTTGGTGCTGGGCACCATCTGGGAGAACTCGTTGCCCGATGGTTGCTGCAGCAATCCAGCGAGTCGGCACAGCATCCGATGCCTGAGGTGCTCAGTCAGGACTCGTTGAGCGGACATCCAACGCAGATCGTGGTGCTTGATGGCAGCGCGGGGCTGAGCCCGAAGGCCCCATTAGCAGAAGTTCCTGGGGCTGATGAAGCCCATGAATGGTGCACGGCATTGCTTGCTGGAGAGGGGCCGGGGAGCGTCGAAAAGCAATGGCTGCAAGAACGGGGAGTGATTGAAGCGGATCTTTGGCTGGAACTTGAGGCTGAGATCGCGCAGCGGGGATGGTCTGGAGGACTGTATTGGAGTGATATGAGCCTCGGTGTGGGGCGCTACGTGGCACGATGGGAGCGAAAAGGATGAAGCCAATTGCAGTAGTAGGCCCGACTGCCTCAGGCAAGTCTGCTCTTGGCATCGCCCTGGCGCAGCACTTTGGCGGGGAGGTGGTGAACGTTGATTCCATGCAGCTTTATCGCGGGATGGACATCGGTACCGCCAAGCTCAGTCTTGAGGAACGCAAGGGGGTGCCTCACCACTTACTCGACGTTTGGGAGGTCACTGAGCAAGCTTCGGTGGCTCGGTACCAGGCGGATGCGGTGCGAACGGTGGGGTCGATTCAGGCCCGAGGCAAGGTACCAATTCTTGTTGGCGGTTCCATGCTGTACGTGCAATCGCTCATCGACGCCTGGGATTTTCCGCCCACAGATCACAGAGTTCGGGCGAAGTACGAGGCGCGATTGCGTGAAGTCGGTATCGCACAACTGCACCAGGAACTCGCCAAGGTTGATCCTCAAGCGGCGGCGATTATCGAGGATCAAGATCCAAGGCGGACCGTCAGGGCGCTTGAGGTGATTGAGCTGACGGGCAAACCATTCCAAGCCAGCCAGCCACCAAAACACGCGGCTCCGCGATGGGATACCACCATCTTCGGCCTGAAAACCTCGCCGGAATGGCTCAATCCACGCATCGAGCAACGCACCCACACCATGTTCGAAACCGGGTTGGTGGAAGAAGTTGAAGAACTGCAGCAGCGCGGACTTGTTGCTGACTCCACAGCCGGTAGAGCGATTGGTTATGCTCAGGTGCTTGCCGCGCAGCGGGGGGATCTGGACTGGTGCGAGGTGGAACCCCGCACCGTGACGGGCACCAGAAGGTACGTGCGGCGGCAACGTTCCTGGTTCCGGCGTGATCCGCGCATTCACTGGATAGACGCCAGCGGCGACACATTGACCCAAGCACTAGAATTACTCTGATGAAGCAACAGCGAATCTCTTTTGCCAAAGGTCATGGCACGGAAAATGACTTTGTCATCCTGGATGACGCACAAGCCGAGCTCGATATCACGCCAGATTTAGTGCGGCGATTGTGTGACCGCCGTGCGGGCATCGGAGCGGATGGTCTGCTCCGAGTAGCCACGACTGGGGCGCTGCGCAATGCGGGCGTTCTAGAGCGCGTAGAGGACATCGCTGACGACGTCATGTTCATGGATTACTACAACGCCGATGGCAGCACCGCCGAGATGTGTGGCAACGGCACTCGGGTGTTTGCACATTGGGTTCGACTGAACGGCTACGAGACTTCGGAGCAGTTCGTGGTGGGCACTCGCGCGGGTGCCAAACCCGTGGTTGTACACAGCTTTGATGAACTACAGGCGGATGTATCCGTGGCTATGGGTAATGCGGAAGTCACGGGCGTATCCACTTGCAAGATGGGCTCGCAACGCTTTGCAGGCCTAGGCGTCGATATGGGCAACCCGCACCTTGCCTGCGTGGTGCCGGGCTTGGATCGGGAGGCGCTGAGCCAACTCGAACTTCAAGCCCCAGAAATTGACAAAGAGTTCTTTCCGCATGGTGTGAACCTTGAAATTTTGACTCCCCTCGAAAACGGCGCAACTCACATGCGTGTGTTTGAAAGGGGAGTGGGCGAAACCCGCAGTTGTGGTACCGGCACCGTTGCAGCGGCGCGGAGTGCGCTTGCCGACGCCGGGTTGCTCGACGGCACCGTCAAGGTCCACGTTCCGGGCGGCACGGTGAGCGTGGTGATCAAGGGAGAGGAATCGACACTGCGCGGCCCTTCAAGAGTCATTGCTCGCGGGGAAGTGCAGGTGGAAGCTCTCGGGCGTTAAGGGGCAAGTTTTCTGGCGACGTGGCGCGCTTGCGTCCACGCCTGCTGCAACTCTGCGGCTCGTCGATCCGTGGCCTGCAAAAGACCCTCCAGGTGGGCCACTGACATGTCTGCGTCATCAAAACGCACCTGTACCCGCGCGCAGAAGCGCTCAGCTGCAACGCGCAGTTCGTGGAAACGCTCAATTTCAGGCACCACTGAGGTTTCATCTGCCAGTGCTGGCCGGAGCATAGTGCGATCAGCAATCGCCTCTGGGTCGGTGCCGTGAAGGAAGTGCTCATAATCGCTCAATACCGCTTGGATGTCCTCGATGGAGAGCAGCACTGAAGCCCGCAGTGTTTCCACTTCAGCCGAATCTGGGCGGAAGTGCATCACCGCCGCGGTGATCGCAGCGATAATTGCGGCGAGCACCACACCCTCCCAACGAAGCCACAGCACGAGCACTGCGCAGCCACCGATGATCAGCCACAGGGGCCAATTCGGTTGCTTGGGCTTATCGTTGAAATAGCGATCAGGCATGGTGTTATCAGGTTCTGGACTTCTCGGCGGTTATGGAACTACATGTGCACTAACGTTGAAACCCAACGAATGGTTCCCGTCATTGGGAGCTATCCGTTGGGGTCCAGCGTAGTGAAGTTAGTAGCAGAAATGCTAATAGGGGCAATCGGTGCCGCTGCGGTTCAATCCTGCGCAGCCGATCTAGTGACCGCCACAGCCACATCCACCGCTGCCACAGCTACCACCACCGCAGCCTCCGCCTGCGGGTGCCGCGACGAAACCTGTCATGACCGCCCGGCCCGCAATTACGCTCCCGCGCTCCGGTACGCCCGCACTCATGGGCATACATACGTCGTAGGGGAAGCCACCATCGACGGTGACGTGCACGAAATCTTCGCTCGTCAAAGCGTTGGTTCGCACACCTGCGCTGAGCACACGGGCACTAAACGTCGCCGCTGCATCGGGCACCTTGGATCCATCGCCGCTCATGATCACCTGAGCGCCAGCTGAAGAAAAAGTACCGGGGGTCGATCCCGTGGCCTGTTCAAAAGCCTCGACCGATGGATACGTGGTGACATCGAACGCTAAAGCGGTGACGCCCAACTCCTGCCAACGCTGCTCGGGTTCGTCGATAAGCAAAGGGCCCTGAGCGAGATTGAGAGTGAGGAGCGCGACTTCCTGATCGTTATAATCGATGACCTGGCACAGCGCCAACACATCGTCGATCATCGAAATGTGAGCAAAGCACTTCGTGATGGAAGCGAAGCCGGCGAAAGTGGCGAAAGGCTCTACGGCCAAAATGTTGATTTGTGCACCTGAATCGTCGGAATACTGAATAAGCTGACCGCCGCGAACCTCTCCGGTTACCGTTAGTCGGTCAGTGGCGATCGCGGCTTCCACCGCGTCCTGCCACTGAGGAAAATTCATGCCAATGCTTTGCAGGTCTGTGCTCATAGTGTTCAAGTTTAGCCCCGGGTGCAGTCGTGGAAAAACGCCACCCCATTGCGGAAATTCGAGGATCAAATGCGGTTTCCACTCTCGTTCCTGTTCGTTTGCAGCGAACAGTGCGCACGGAGTCTAGCCAGGAGCCCATCGCGCATGAAACAATGGTGAACAACGATGACGAATAACACACCCGACGCCGTAGAGCGTTTATTGAACCAAGCTTTTCACGATCACCGCCCCACGAAGCCCCTGGAGGATCCTGGCGAAGACCAATCCGGGCTCTTAACCCCCGAATCCAACGAAACGCCGACGGTGGGTGAGCTCGACCTCGAGGCTCGATCTTCCTTGCGCAGGCTTTCTCGCGGGTCCACGATCCACGCCACGGATCAGGATGACGGCTATGACGTGGAATACCGAAAGCTCCGCCTTGAACGCGTAATCCTTGTGGGTGTTTGGACTCAAGGCACCACTGCCGAAATCGAGGCGACCATGGATGAACTCGCAGCTTTGGCTGAAACGGCCGGTTCGGAAGTGGTGGAGATGCTCTACCAAAAGCGAGATAAGCCAGATCCGGGCACCTATATCGGCTCCGGCAAGGTAGCGGAGCTTCGCGATATTGTCGCCTCCACCGGCGTCGATACCGTCGTGTGCGATGGCGAGCTCAGCCCCGGTCAGATGATCGCGCTCGAGAAGGCCCTCGACGTCAAAGTTATTGATCGCACCATGCTTATCCTCGATATCTTCGCCCAACACGCGAAATCCAAGGAAGGCAAGGCGCAGGTCTCGCTTGCCCAGATGGAATACCTCATCACACGAGTGCGCGGCTGGGGTGGGGCGCTGTCACGCCAGGCCGGTGGACGTGCGGGTTCAAATGGTGGCGTGGGTCTGCGTGGGCCCGGCGAAACCAAAATCGAAGCGGATCGTCGCCGCTTGCGCTCCGACATGGCAAAGCTGCGCAAAGAAATCCAGGGCATGAAAACCGCCCGAGAAGTCAAACGATCACGTCGCCGTGAATCCACCATCGCGCAAATCGCCATCGCCGGGTACACCAACGCAGGGAAGTCCTCGCTCATCAACGCTATGACCGGCGCCGGGGTGCTGGTTGAGGACGCGCTTTTTGCCACGCTTGATCCCACCACCCGAAAAGCTGAGCTTGCCGACGGCCGCGCGGTCGTCTTCACCGACACCGTCGGTTTTGTTCGTCACCTGCCAACCCAGCTTGTGGAAGCTTTCCGCTCCACCCTCGAAGAAGTTGTGGAAGCTGACCTAGTACTGCATGTGGTTGACGGATCCGACCCCTTCCCTTTGAAGCAGATTGAGGCGGTAAACGGTGTGGTCACCGATATTATTCGCGAACTTGATGTGCCCGCACCGCCGGAGATCGTTGTGGTGAACAAGATCGACCAGGCGGACCCGCTTGTGTTGGCGGAGCTGCGCCATGCGCTTGACGACGTCGTGTTTGTTTCTGCAAAAACTGGCGAAGGCATAGCGGAACTCGAGGCCCGGGTAGAACTCTTTCTCAACAGCTTGGATGCACATGTGCAGCTCATGGTGCCGTTCACACGTGGCGATATAGTTTCGCGCGTGCATGTACAAGGCACCGTGCTCAATGAGGAATACTCGGAGTCGGGTACCCTCATCGACGTTCGCCTGCCACAATCTCTGGCAGCTGAGTTGCAGGAATTCACCGTGAGCTAGAACAATACAGCCTCGTGAGTAGCTCTTCATGGGGTTGGACCCTGCACGGTGATGGAAAGACAATTGCTCCCGGCGCGGTGGTCGCGCCCGAGGAACGCCTAAGTTGGTCGCGCACCATTGGAATTGGCATGCAACATGTCATTGCGATGTTCGGCGCCACCTTATTGGTGCCCACTTTGACCGGATTCCCGGTGAACACCACACTGTTGTTCTCTGGCATATCCACCATGATCTTCCTGTTGGTGACCAGGAACCGTCTGCCTTCCTATCTCGGATCTTCTTTCGGATTTATTGCGCCCCTCATGGCGTCACAAGGCCAGGGCATTGCGGTGCAGCTCGGTGGCGTTGTGGCCGCCGGTTTGGCGCTAATCGCAGTTGGTCTGATCGTGAAGAAGGCCGGCAAGCGTGTCTTGGATTTGGTAATGCCACCGGCAGTCACCGGTGCCATCGTGGCACTCATCGGCTTAAACCTCGCTCCCGCTGCGGTTGGAAATTTCCAATCCCAGCCCTTGGTTGCGGGCGTGACCATGTTTTCGATTCTGCTCATCACGGTTGCCGGCCGCGGCATGCTCGCGCGGCTTGGGATCCTAATTGGCGTGGTCATCGGCTGGGTGTTCGCTGCTATCAGCGGCAATCTCGCGGAAGGCGCCAGCGACACCGTCGCAGCGGCCAAATGGATCGGGTTGCCGCAATTCCACACACCTGAATTCACGGCGTCGGCGATCCTGATCACGTTACCAGTGGTGATCGTGTTGATCGCGGAAAACGTCGGCCATGTAAAGGCAGTAAGCGAGATGACGGGTCGGAACCTGGATGACTTGGCCGGTGATGCACTAATCGCCGATGGTATTGGCACCACACTTGCAGGTGGCTTCGGTGGTTCGGGTACCACAACCTACGCTGAAAATATCGGCGTGATGGCAGCCACTCGCGTGTACTCCACGGCAGCTTATTGGATCGCAGCGCTCACGGCAGTGGTACTGGCGTTCATCCCGAAGTTTGGGGCGCTCATCTTCACCATTCCTCAGGGAGTACTCGGTGGGGCAGCGATGGTGCTGTACGGCCTGATTGGCATGCTCGGTATTCGTATCTGGCAGGACAATCGTGTCAATTTCAACAATCCTGTGAATTTAACCGCAGCGGCAGTGGCGTTGATTGCTGGCATTGGTAATCTCACCTTGCACGTCGGCAGCATTGAGCTGGAAGGCATCGCGTGGGGCTCGGTTGGCATTATCGTGGGCTATCCAGTGCTGAAGTGGCTTTATGTCCATGTCGGTGAGGGTGCTAACGCTCGCTGGTAAGGGGCAGATACGCCAAGACGCCCACGCCAGATATGGTGACGTGGGCGTCGAAAAGCCTAAAAGTGCTGGCCTGGATTACTCTGCGTCGAGATCCTTTTCGATCAGCGCAGCGATCTTCTCTACTGCCTCAGCGTTATCAGAGGTCACGGTGACCTTGTCGCCCTTTTCAGCGCCAAGTGCCATGATCATCAGCGAAGAAGCAGCGTCGGTCTCATCGTCGTCGCCACCTTCGATGCTCAGGAAGATCTCATCGTCGTACTCGCCGGCGGCTTCGGCGATGATGGAGGCGGGACGAGCGTGCAGGCCGACAGCGGAGCCGACCACGACAGTCTTGGAAGCCATTATTGGAATTCCTTTCCTTGGGCAACGACACAACGTTTGTGTGCCTGGAGCCGATGTTAACGAAAACTTTGCTTTCTTGAACGGCGCGCTGGCCGGAGAAACGGGCGAAACCGTGTCCGTAAAAACGTCCGAACAAAAATCTATGTCCGATTCTAGGATGTGACGCCAACTTTCGCCACGCAAAGGCCAACGGATGCGTCACATCATGTTATTGCCTGCATCACGATGGCCTTGTGTGTTCGGGTTCAGTTTGACTAACCCGCGTTGCGAGCCAGTTGTAGGGCCTTATTTGGCCACATCTGCTTTGCAAGGATCACCAAGATTGAGGAAGTAATAGTGCCGGCGAGCAACGCGATGAGGAAACCCCACAGCGGGCTGATAGCGAAGCTGACAAAGATGCCGCCGTGTGGTGCTCGAGACATGGTGCCTGTTGCCATAGTTAAGGCGCCGGTGACGGCACCACCTGCCATCATCGATGGGATCACGCGCAGTGGGTCAGCCGCAGCGAACGGGATAGCGCCTTCCGAGATGAAGGAGAGCCCCAGGAGCCATGCAGATTTGCCATTTTCCTGTTCAGCGGGAGTAAAGAGGCTCTTGCGTATGAAAGTGGCAATCGAAAGCGCGATAGGGGGCACCATTCCGGCCGCCATCACGGCAGCCATGATCTTCATGCTGGCTTCATCACCGGTGGAAAGTCCAGCGGTGGCAAAAAGATAAGCCGCCTTGTTCACGGGGCCACCGAGGTCGAAGCACATCATGAGTCCCAGGATCACGCCGAGCAATACTGCCGAAGATCCGGACATCGAGGACAACCAATCTTGCAGCCCGGTCATGATACCTGCCAGAGGACGACCCAAAAGCAAGAACATGATCAGCCCCACCAGCAACGATGTGAGCAGCGGGATAATCACTACTGGCATGAGTGAAGCGACGACCCGGGGGGCCTTGCGCTGCCCCAGCCAGGCTGCGAGCACGCCCGCGAGTAGGCCGGTGACCAGGCCCCCGATGAAACCAGCGCCGACGAGCACTGAAACCGCACCGCCCACGAAACCAGGGGCGATTCCGGGCCGACCTGCTAGGGCATAGGCGATATAGCCGGATAATGCAGCAACGATGAAGCCCATCGCCATTTGGCCGGTGGCAAACAGCACAGCCCCCAGATAGAGGGCCAGGCCAGCGCGGTCGAAGTGAACCATCGAGCCGTCGATGTTGACATCGTGCCCGGGAAGATTGCCTAAGGAGAATTCGGTAGCAAGCACCTTCCAGCCATTAGCCATGTCATAGCCGCCGATGAGGAAGCCGAGAGCCAAGAGCAAGCCACCAGCAGCTACGAATGGCACCATGTAGGACACGCCAGTCATCACTGCCTGCTGGAGTTTCTTGGCAGTACTTAGTCCCTGCGAACCTTCGGACGCTTGGGAATTTTCCGTGCCGGAGGTGGTTGTGGCACCCCCTGGCACACGCCGCGCCGCTGGATCCTTGGCGGCTGCGACTGCTTCCTCCAGCATGGTCCTGGGCTCTTGAATCGCGCGTTTCACACCCGACTCGATCACGGGCAATCCCGCAAAGCGCTCGCGGTCTTTCACTCCAACATCCGTGGCAAAGATGATCGCTTGTGCTCTGTCCACCACCGCGGCTGGGAAAGGAGTTACGGAAGAGGACCCTTGGGTTTCAACGTCCAGGTGTACCCCATCCATTTTGGCGGCCTCTTGGCTGAGTGCGTCGGCGGCCATGTAGGTGTGTGCGATGCCGGTTGGGCAGGCAGTAATGGCCAGGATTCGTACTGCTTCAGCGTCAGTGCTCGATGCTTTCGCGGCGGTGGATGCTGCCTGCTTGTTATCGGAAGGGTTGGTGCCTAACACGTCGTTGATCAAGGCCAAGACTGCTTCCTCAGATTCGGCATCGCGTAGGGACTGCACGAAGTCTTGGCGCACCAGTGCGCGTGCGAGCTTCGAGAGCAGCTTCAGATGTTCCTTTCCGCCACCGTCCGGTGCAGCAATGAGGAACACCAAGTCGGCGTTGGCATCTTTACTACCGAAGTCCACAGCTTGACGGAGGCGCGCAAAACCTAGCGTCGGTACCGTGACGGCTGCTGACCTGCAGTGAGGAATAGCGATGCCTCCTGGAACTCCAGTGGGGGATTTCGATTCCCGTGCCAGGGCGTCGGCGGCGAGCTGCCCTGGATTGTCGGTCCGGTTGGCGTGGGCTACCACGTGCGCGAGCCCGTGGATAACCTCGTCCGGCGTTGTGCCGAGATCCGCGTCGAGGCGGATGAGTCGTGTGGTGATCACATCTTGAGACATGTCGTCCACTCCTTTATGGATTAGAGGGATAGCCTTGAGGCTTTCGTGCGGGGAAGATCGATTTGATCGGGGTAGGGAATCGAAGTGCCTGGAAGCGAGGTGGCTGCCGAACCATAAGCGACACCACGTTTGAGAGCAGCGCAATGGTCTTCCCCTTTGCTGAGCCCGATGAGGTAACCAGCGAGTGTGCAGTCTCCGGCACCAACGGTGGATGCAACATTGATCGGCGGGGGAGTGGCCACCCAAGCATCGGTCTGCGTCACGAGCACAGCTCCAGCAGCGCCGAGTGTTACGAGCACCTGCTCTAACCCGCGCTCAAGCAACGTCTGTGCTGCTTCAATGACCTTGCCGAGTTCACCACGTTCCGCATCTCGTTCGAGCTGTGCACCGTCGAGACCACTGAGTTGGCCGAGCTCAAAAGCGTTCGGTTTGATCAGTGTTGGTGCAGCCCTTTCAAGATTGCGTCCCAGATTCTCCAGTGGTCCATCGGAGGTATCTACGGCAATAGAAATCTCAGGGTGTTGCTCTTTGAGCTTTTCGACGATCTGCGTGTACCAATCTGATGGCGCCCCCGGCGGGAGAGACCCTGCTAGCACTATCCACTGGGCCTGCTCGACGGTGTTGAGCAAGGACGTTTCCACCGCAGCTAATTCTTCGGCATTGAGTGTGGGACCCCGGCCATTAAGTTTGGTGGTGGTGCCATCAGGCTCCGTGACAGCGGTATTCACGCGCACCGGGCCGTGCAGGGGAACAAAGGAGAAGGGCATTCCAGTGTTTTTCACCAGGTGAGTGAACGGATCATCCGCCGCCGCTGGGAAAAGGGCAAGCACTGGAAGCTGCGCTCTGTGAACCGCCAAGGCAACGTTAACGCCCTTGCCGCCCGCGGCATTGTGCGTGTCATCGACGCGATGCACCACGCCCCTCTCCAATGAGCGAGGTAACGACAACGTTGTGTCGATGCTGGGGTTTGGGGTGAGACTTAGGATCATGCGAGTACCACCTTGGTGTTGGAGGCTAAAAATTGTTCTGCCAAGGATCTGGGCAAAGGTTTATCTGTAACGAGCGCGTCAATGTCGCTGAAGTGGGCGAAAGTAACCGGCGCCGCCGCCCGCAGTTTGCTGGAGTCTGCCAGGATGACAACGAACTTGCTTCGTTGAATCATGGCCTTCTTGACTTCTGCAAGTGCAGGATCGCTTGTGGCCAGGGTTGCGTCACTGCCCAAGTGATTCGTGCCAAGGAAAGCGATGTCTGCCTTTAAGCGGCTGAGATTTCTCAACGTCAGCTCGCCGCTCATGGCACGGCCGTGGCCACTGACAGTCCCACCGAGAACATTGACGTTTGGGATGTCAGCTGAAGAAACGGTTCCTGCCACAACCGGAGAGTTTGTGACCACGCTCCACCGCTGTCCGAGGAAATTTCGAGCGAGCACACCCGCGAAAACTTCCGCGCTTGTACCTGCATCAATGAATATCTCCGCGTTGGGTCTGGGCAGAAACTCCAGAGCCGCTTGGGCGATTGATTGTTTTAAGCTCATGTCCGGATCGACTGCCCGGGGCGCTGCGGGTGCATTACTTTCGACTTGTTGAGTGGGCACGGCGCCGCCGTGTATGCGGCGCAACATTCCTTGAGACTCAAGATGATTAAGATCGCGGCGGATGGTTTCCTGCGTCACGCCGAATTGCTGGGCGAGCTGTTCAACCGTGACGTGGCTCAGGGAGTTCGCCAACGCCGAAATATGCGCCTGGCGCTGTGCTACCTGCGCGGCTGTGGCCATGTTCACCTTCTTTTGTTTGACGTTGGTTGTGCGAGATCAACGCCCGAATTGTGGGTTTTTAAGAGGAACAGTGTGGTTTCCCGAACCCAAAACCAAAAATGTTGGTTTAAACCCAAATTCTATTTCCGTTTACTTCCGAATGTCAACAATTCGGCGTTGTTTTAGTTGCGGGATTGTGGCTTTTGTGGTGATGTAGATGGAAACACCCTACGTTTTGTGAGGATAGGTGACCCACATTGAAAAATGTGAGCAATGACACTGTAATTAAGGGTACGGCGGTCGTATCCGGCGTTCGATACGCCAAGGCAGTTTGGATCAGTCCACGCCCCGAGCTTCCCCAAGCCGGTGCAGTAATCGAAGAATCTCAGCGTGAAGCCGAACAGCTTCGCTTCACCTCCGCCGCCGACGCTGTTGCGCAACGGCTCAAAGAGCGTTCGGAAAAGGCCGAAGGTGCAGCGTCCGAGGTGCTAAAGGCAACCGCCGGTATGGTCAACGACCGAGGCTGGCGCAAGGCAGTGCAAAAGGGCATCAAGGGTGGTCATCCCGCTGACTATGCTGTGGTGGCCGCCACCACCAAGTTCGTCACCATGTTTGAAGCGGCAGGTGGCGTGATGGCAGAGCGCACAACAGATCTGCGCGACATCCGCGACCGCGTCATTGCTGAACTCCGTGGTGAACAAGAACCCGGCTTGCCCGAGGTTGACGAGCAAGTTGTCCTGTTTGCCGATGATCTTTCCCCTGCAGACACCGCCGCGCTCAACACTGAATACTTCGTTGGCCTCGTGACTGAGTTGGGTGGCCCCACGAGCCACACCGCAATCATTGCTCGCCAGCTCAACGTGCCCTGCATCGTGGCTGTCGGGGAGAAGGTGCATAAGATTACGGCCGGCGAGCCTGTCATGGTCGACGGCGCACTTGGAACCGTAACGCTCGGCGCTGATCCCGATACCGCCCGTGCAGCGGAGCAAGAATCCAAGATGCTCGCCGAGCGCATCGCCCAGTGGCGTGGTCCTGCGCAAACGAAGGACGGCCATAAGGTACAGCTCCTCGCTAACGTGCAAGACGGCAAAGCTGCGCGCATCGCAGCTACGCAGAGCCAGGCAGAAGGCATTGGTTTGTTCCGTACGGAGCTTTGCTTCCTCACTGCTACCGAGGAACCGAGCGTTTCCGAGCAGGCCGAGGTGTACAAGAAGGTCCTCGAGCAATTTCCGACCTCAAAGGTTGTGGTGCGTTCCCTCGACGCCGGTTCTGACAAGCCAGTCCCATTCGCATCGATGGCCGACGAGATGAACCCCGCCCTCGGCGTTCGCGGTCTGCGTGTGGCCCGTGCGAACGAAGCGCTCCTGACTCGCCAATTGGATGCCGTCGCTCAAGCCGCCGAAGAACTCGGTCGCGGCGATGATGCCCCCACGTGGGTCATGGCACCGATGGTGGCTACTGCACGCGAAGCCAAGTGGTTCGCTGGTTTGTGTGCCGAGCGTGGTCTGACCGCTGGAGCCATGATTGAGGTTCCTGCGGCTTCCTTGATGGCAGACAAATTGATGCCTCACCTCGACTTTGTTTCGATCGGTACGAATGACTTGACTCAGTACACCATGGCGGCTGATCGTATGTCCCCGCAGCTTGCCTACCTGACCGATCCTTGGCAGCCAGCGGTGCTTCGATTGATCGAGCACACCTGCAAGGAGGGCAAGAAGTACAACACTGCTGTTGGTGTATGTGGTGAAGCTGCAGCGGATCCGCTGCTCGCATGCGTGTTGACCGGCCTAGGGGTGAACTCCCTGTCCGCTGCGTCCACCGCAATCGCTGGTGTTGGTGCGCAGCTTGCTTCCGTGGATCTGGATACGTGTAAGCGGGCTGCAGCAGCAGCGCTGGATGCTGAGGGAGCTACCGAGGCTCGCGCGGCTGTGCGCAACGTCATCCAACCGGCCTAACCGCAACAGCGAAAGTGCCCGCCCCAAAAGTGGGACGGGCACTTTTTAGCTCGTTGAATTAGGAGGGATTCGCGATGATCACTTCCACATCGCGTTCACGCAATGCCTTGACAAAAGATTCGGGGGCGTTGGCATCCGTGACAATGACATCGATGTCGTCGATAGAGCCGAAACTCACAAGATAGTCGGTTCCCATTTTCGTGGAGTCACACAGCACGACAACCTTGTGAGCGTTAGTGATCATCGCCGATTTAATGGCGGCCTCCTGGGAATCAGCGGTGGATAGACCGTGATCGAGTGTCAATGCGTTCGTGCCGATGAAAGCAACGTCTGCGCGCATCAGAGCGAGCGCGCGAAGTGCGGTATCTCCGACGACGGCCTGGGTGATAGCACGGACACTGCCGCCTAGAAGCTGGATTTCATCGAGACCTGCATTGGCGAGTGTCAACGCGATGGAAAGGCTATTCGTTACGATCGACCAGTGTTTCGCCGCTGGCTGCACGCAGATGAGGTCTGCGAGTGCTGCAGTCGTTGTACCGGCGTCGAGAAACATGCCGCCCTGCATATCTGGAAGATAGCGAAGAGCCGCATGAGCAATACTGTTTTTGGCTCCGGACGCTGACCGTGCTCTGGTGTCGAGGCTGAACTCAGTGGTCTGGAACGTCTGATTTGCAACGGCTCCGCCGTGTACCCGATGCACGACGCCCTCACGATCAAGAACTGCGAGATCTCGTCGAATTGTCTCCGCGGTGACTTCGAAGCGTGACGCCAACTCAGTGACATTAACGCGGCCTTCCACGGCTGTGAGGGAAGCAATTTGTCGGCGACGTTCCTCCGAATACATTCTGGTCCTTTCAAACAAAAGCAAAAAGCACTACGAAGTGTGTTCGAGTGCTGCAGCGGTGCTGGTAAACACCCTATAAACCACATTCTTTCACTAAATGCCATTAAAAAACACAGAGAACGGGCGCGAATTGGGGAAGAACGGACATGAAATCGTGCAAATTGGGCATGAAATTCCCGCGTATGGCTTGATTCGTGTTTGTTTATGTGATCTATATCGACAGTCTTCGTGTAAAACAGACACCCCCAGGTTGGGGGTGGGTTAGCGCACTTTTCAAGTAGAACAACCCTTTGCGTCCGGGGGTGATTGTTGTGAAGGCGGAGCTTAGATGCGACGCAGTACGGTTACCACCTTTCCCATGAGCTCAGCATCGTCAGCCGGGATGGGGTCGTAGTCTTCGTTACACGGCATCAAAGAATAGGCTCCGGAAGCGTCACGGTGCCATTCTTTGACGGTAGCGCTGCCGTCGATCATGGCGGCGACGTAATCGCCTAGATTTGCCTCCTTTTGAGAACGCACTACCACTAGATCTCCGTCGAAAATGCCCGCATCTTTCATGGAATCACCGTTGACTGTAAGCATGAAGAGCTCGCCTTGCCCCACCAGATCCTCCGGAAGGGCGTAGTAACTCGCTAGATTTTCCTCTGCGGTGATGGGGGAACCAGCAGCAATTTGTCCCAGCAGGGGCACCATGGTCGATTGTGGGACATCCACGGGGTGATCGGAAGATTCCAGTCCGGCATCTTCACGGTGTGGCAACTTTGCAGAGGCTGTTCGCTTGCCGCTGTGGGGGTTACGCACTTCCACCGCGCGAGGCTTATTCGCGTCGCGCCTTAAGAACCCTTTTTCCTCCAGGCAGCTCAATTGATAAGCCACCGAAGAGGTTGACTTCAACCCGCAGCGCTCACCGATCTCTCGAATAGTGGGCGGGAAGCCACGATCGATAATGGCGGATTCGATAACGTGCAGAATCTTCTGCTGGCGTTTGGAGAGTTCGGTTTTAGATTTGTCCTGAGCGCTCGAAGTCATTGCGGCCTTTCTGGAGTGTTGCCTGAATTGGAAATCTTTGCTGTTCTTTGGTGATCGTGTCGTTGCGTTGGATAACTCCCCATTAACCATAACCCAGTGGAAAACATGGCGCTACATATGTTCGAAAATCGACGCATTCACCTCAATGTTCTGCAGACACTTGACCTCGAACATGTTCGAGTGCATAATTCGAACAAGTGAACGTTAGAACAAGTGCGCTAAAACATGGAACCTATTCGGGATCGTGCTTCCGGGTCGCTTGTTACACCTAAAAGCAACGATCAACGCAGAGGTTTCTTGCTCGATGAAAGGAAATCATGACGCTCCACACCATCCGCCGAGGCTCCAACAGCACAATGCTGCAGGCTAGGGCTACCGTTACCGAACCTGCGCAGGTGTGGGATATTTCCACGTCTACTTTTGCTGGCTCGCCTACGAAGCGCGTTCGCAATGTCAGAACGCTCCAACATGCTGGTTCTCCTGATCGTCTGCCCCCGCGTGGAGATGATTCAGGCGAATTGGGCATGAAGGATACGGCGAAGAAGCTCATCCTTGGCTCGAGTCTTGGGGTTTTCATGGCGCTGAGTGTGTACGCGGCAGCCCAAGGGGAGCACCACACTGTTCCCCAACATCCACAACAGGTCGTTTCATCGGTAG
This sequence comes from Corynebacterium gerontici, assembly GCF_003813985.1. Lineage (NCBI taxonomy): Bacteria > Bacillati > Actinomycetota > Actinomycetes > Mycobacteriales > Corynebacteriaceae > Corynebacterium > Corynebacterium gerontici. The sequence goes on along the minus strand of NZ_CP033897.1, from coordinate 1,356,521 downwards.
ATGGTTTCACGCGCTAAATTGGCTGAGAGATAGCGTACATACCACGGGGTAATTGAGGAGGCTGCCACTGTGCACTGTCCGTTTTGCAGAAATGCCCATTCGCGTGTCATTGATTCCCGCGTTGTGGACGCTGGATCAGCAATCCGCAGAAGGCGTGAATGCTCCGAATGCGAGGGGCGATTCACCACAGTCGAAAAGGCACAGTTGCTTGTGGTTAAACGCTCAGGTGTAACCGAACCCTTCAGTCGTGAAAAGGTCGTGGTGGGTGTGCGCCGTGCGTGCCAGGGCAGGGACGTCAGCGACGACGACCTCAAGGAACTCGCCATGGACGTTGAAGAAGCGGTTAGAAAAATCGCGAGTTCGCAAATCGAAGCCCATAAGATTGGCGAGGCAATTCTTGAACCCCTGCGAAAGCTCGACGAGGTTGCGTACCTCCGTTTCGCATCGGTGTATAAATCTTTCAAAAGTGCGGAAGATTTTGAAAAAGAGATCCGCACCATGCGTCGCCAAGAACGGCAAAGCTGGGAGTAGCAGTCGCGCCTGCGGAGAGCCTGCGAAGGATTGTTTCTAGCGCAGGTTCTCTATCGCTTTTTGGATCTTTCGTTCAGATACCGTTTGTGCGGTGCCGAGGCGTTGAGCGAAAAGGCTCACCCGTAGCTCCTGAAGCTGCCATTGAAGCTCATATAACGTCTTAGCTGGAATTGGTCGCTTGTCACCGCGCTTCTGGATCACTTTGGCAAGTCGAGCTTCTAAGCCATTGACCACAGCTTGCCGTTGCGCATCGCGCTCGCCCGCGAGCACTAGGTCCTCCAAGCGCAACTCAATTGCCTTGCAGAATCTCGGAATGTGCCGAAGCCGCGCGGCTCCCAATTTTGTCACAGCATGTTCAGGCAACATCTGCTTCATCTGACGTTGGATATCATCAATTGCTGGGCCCTCCCATTGCTCAAGGGTGGCAAGAGTATCCAGATAGGCGGCGATCGCTGGCGCCATCACCACCACGCTCTTTCGGATTGCACCGGGAAGCTCGGGTCGGATGTTCTCCTTCAGCGCTTTGTAGGCATCGGGGTTACGCTGTGGGCCTCCATGCGAAACCATGAGGTCGCGGATAGCCGCGATACGAGCATCACGGAGCAAACCCTGCACGCCACCGTGCGGGTACTTTTCCACAGCAACGCGCTGGCGCAGTGGAAGGCCATTGACCGCGCCCTTCGAGGCTTGCGGAAGATCTTGGGACAACATTGTCAGGGTGGTGGCGAAGAGCTGAGTTTCAGCCTGCGCCTTTGTCGGCACAACCTTCTTCTGCAGGCCGTCGGCGGTGCGCACCAGGGTGGGATATCCCACTACTTGTTGGCCCTCAACGTTGGTGAGCACTTCGTCCTCGAGCTCCCCGAGGCTATCCATGGTCCACGCTTTGACTGCGGGTGATTCCGAACGCTGCGCCGCCTTTGACATTGACGATTGCACCTTTTGGCGCTGGCGTTGCTGTAGTGCGCTGAGGTTTTTGTCCCAATCGATAATCTTCCCACGACGATCAACCGCCGCGTAGCTGATCTTGAGATGATCAGGGAGCTTTGAGGGCTGAAAGTCCTCAGCGTTGATCCCGCTTCCGCCAATTTTCCGCAGCGCCTGCGCCAGCTGCGTTGCGAGTGGACCCTCGTAAGGGTGCAGCAGCGGTAGCGCCTTGGCTGCGAACTCCGGGGCGGGGACTACGCTGCGTCGACTAGCTTTCGGCAAAGTGCGAATATAAGACTGGACGAGCTCAGCACGTAGACCAGGCACAAGCCAATCAAATCCCTCCTCGTTGACGCTGGCTAGCATGGGCACCGGAATTTCGACTGTAACGCCATCGCGGGGTTGGCCGGGCTCAAACTGATAGCTCAGTGAGAAATCTAAGGATCCCTGACGCCATATGTCCGGAAACGCATCTTCGGTGATTTCCGCAGCGTGCTCGGCCACGAGGTTGCGAGGATCGAAGTCAAGGAAGGTTGGGTCTTTGCTGCGATACTTTTTCCACCAGTGGTCGAACTGGCGCCCGGAAGTAATACGCTCTGGCAACTTGGCGTCATAGAAGGCGAAGAGTGTCTCTTCGTCCACAACGATGTCGCGACGCCGCGCTTTCTGCTCTAACTCTTCGGCCTCCATGAGGCGCTGCTGATTCTGTTCAAAGAACTTGTGATGCGTGTTCCAGTTGCCAGCCAGTAATGCCTCGCGGATAAACATGTCTCTGGCGGCAGATTTGTCCACCTGCGCGTATCCGATGATCCGATCTTCAATGATCGGGACACCATAGAGCGTGGAACGCTGGTGCACCATTGGTTGCGCGCGCTTGCTCGACCAAAAAGGCTCAGAATATTGGTGTTTAAGTAAGTTATGGCCGAGTTTTTCCACCCATTGCGGATTGATGGCGGCTACGTCGCGAGCCCAAAGCCGCGACGTCTCGACCATTTCTGCAGCCATGAGAAATTCCGGCTTGGCTTTGGCAACGGCAGAGCCAGGGAAGATCGCGAAACGCGTGTTTCTGCTGCCTCGATACTCGCGGCTTTCGCCATCACGTACGCCAATGTGCGAAAGCAGGCCAGCGAGGAGCGAGATATGCAGCGAATCTTCATCAGTTTTTGCTGCCAAGTCCGAAACATCGCGCCAGCCCAATTGGTCACCGATGTTTCTGAGTTGGCGCACCAGATCGAACCATTCTCGGGTGCGCATGTAATGCAGGTACTCGGATTGCAGAAGTTTTTTGAACGCATTGCCACTGAGCTGGGAACGTTGGCTTCGAACGTAGCGCCAGAGGTTCAACATGGTCAGGAAATCGGAGCGCTTGTTGTTAAAACGAGCGTGTTTCTGATCGGCTTGCGCCTGGAATTCCAGGGGGCGTTCCCGAATATCCTGGATGGTTAACGCCGCTACCACCACGTAGGCTTCCATCAACACGCCGAGCTTTTCGGCCTCGATGAGCATGCGAGCCATGCGGGGATCAAGGGGTATGCGCGCCAGTTGATGACCAATTGGCGTGAGGACTGGTTGCTGAGCATCGTGCTGCTCGAGTGCGTCGAGCTCATGCAACAAAAGCAAGCCGTCGCGAATGGACTTTGTATCCGGGGCTTGAAGGAAGGGAAAATTTTGAATTTCGCCGAGCTTGAGCGAGGCCATCCGAAGAATGACTTGAGCCAGATTGGTTCGAAGAATCTCCGGATCAGTGAACTCTGGGCGGGAAAGAAAATCCTGCTCGGAGTACAACCTGATAGCAACGCCATCGGCCACACGGCCGCAACGACCCGAACGTTGATTCGCACTTGCTTGGGAGATAGGTTCGATTGGCAGCCGTTGCACCTTCGTTCGCGTTGAATACCGCGAGATGCGCGCATAGCCGGTGTCTACTACGTAGTGGATGCCGGGCACGGTGAGAGAAGTTTCTGCAATGTTGGTGGCTAACACGATACGGCGCCCAGCGTGCGGCTTGAATACGCGATGTTGCTCTTGATTAGACAGCCTGCCAAATAGGGGTGTGACTTCAACGCCTTTCCAGCGCTGCTTCTCAATCATTTCCATGGCTTCGCGAATATCCGATTCGCCAGCGAAGAAGCAGAGAATATCGCCATCGCCGTAACTCATGAGCTCTTTGAGCGCGGCGATTAGTCCGTCGAGCGGATCGACGTCATATATCTTTTCGCCCTGCTGTACCTCTAATGGTCGGTAGAGCACCTCTACCGGATAGGTTCGGCCGGACACTTCGATGACGGGGGCGGGGTTCCCCGATGCGTCGCTGAAGTGCCGGGCAAAACGTTCAGGATCAATTGTCGCGGAAGTGATAATCACCTTGAGCTCAGGGCGCTGTGGCAGCAATTGTTTGAGGTAGCCCAGGAGAAAGTCAATGTTGAGGCTGCGCTCGTGCGCTTCGTCGATAATGATGGTGTCGTAGGCACGAAGCATTCGGTCGCGTTGCATTTCGGCTAACAAAATGCCATCGGTCATCAGTTTAATTGCGGTGGATTCGGAAACTCGATCATCAAAGCGAATGGCATAGCCAACGGTTTGACCGATTTCCTGATCAAGTTCTTCGGCAATTCTTTCAGCCACGGTCCTGGCGGCTAGTCGACGCGGCTGCGTATGACCAATGAGGCCACGACGCCCTCTCCCGAGTTCGAGACAGATCTTCGGAATCTGCGTGGTCTTACCCGAACCAGTTTCGCCGGCGATAATCACTACCTGGTTGGCAGCGATGGCGTCGAAAAGCTCATCGTGGAAGGCTGAAACTGGCAGCTGCTCGGGAAAAGTAAAGTGGCCGATCTGGGACTCGCGAGCCCTCACCACTTCACAGGACGTCTTTAAATCCTTGGCAATGGCTTCAAAGGCATGTGGCGAGCGCGCCTTACGCAGACGTGCACGGAAACGAGGCAGGTCAGCATAGGGCGCTTGATCCATAAGCTTGGTGATGTGCTCGGGGATTGGCGCGGGGCGTTGGCGTGCTCTACTCATCGCAGTGCATGTTACCGCTTTTCACCTCCTGTCAAATTGTTCATCGACGCCTCAATAGCTCGATTGTTATGATCGGGGAACAAGTCACTGCGTAAGAACCCCTCTGGTGGCATCGTTTCCCTCTAGCGAAATCTAAGGAGCACAATGAGCGATCACAACGACAATCAGTACCCCGGTGCCGGTGAAGGTGGCGATGAGTTCCGCCCGTACCCACCATCCAACCATCCCGAAGACGACGCGGATTTTGGCCGAAGTCAACAACCTCCGCAGTACCCGAGCGCACCGGATTACGGGCAGAATCCCTATGGTCAGCCAACTCCTGGCGGCTTCCAGCCGGGGTATGATCAAGCGGGACTGAACATGAAAGTTCATCCAGATTTGAACGTCGCGATGGTTGAACCTGTCCGCGATGTTTCCGTGTGGAACCCGGTGAAGTACGGCTACACCATCGTGTTCAAGCGCGCCAATCCCTGGCTGCTGTGGGGCGTTGGCTTGGCCTTCATCATGGTGATCGTGCCCTTCCTCCTTGACCTGGTATCCCATGGCACGTCCGCGACAACCCGAGCAGAACAATTCGAGTTCAGTGTTGACTACCTTTGGAAGTCGCAGATGCTCAACGTCATCATCTATTTGGCGATGATCTTGGTTACTCCCATCCTGATCGCCATGGCGGTGGCACAGGTAGATGGTGGTGTAATCGGTGGTGAACGCACGGTAGCGAAGGGCAAGTACGGGAAGACCCTCATCACCTCCATCGTCTCTTCGATCATCGGCGGCGTAGCGTTCATCGTGCCGGTGCTGATCGCCGGCTTGCTGATGATGTTGGTTGATGATGGTGGATCCTTCTCCATGCTGCAGGGAATTCTTCTGCTGGTTGGCATTCTCGCTGGCATTGTATTGAGCCTGCTGGTGGTCCCGGTGAGCACTTTCAGTGCTTATTACGCTGCAGAACACGGCGTTGGTCTCGGTGAAGCCCTGAAAGCAGCGTGGCAGCATGGTCGAGCCAACTTCTGGCAGGTCATTGGCTTTGTCATTCTCAACGGGTTGGCCGGAGCCGTGGTGACTCTTTTCACCTGCGGTGTCGGCTCCATTGTGACGCTGGTTCAGAATTACAATGCTACGGCGTTTATGTACCGTCAGATTTCCGGTGGTGCCGTACCTGAGATGAACTAGCATCGCCGTTGCACTCCGGCGACACACTCAAAAGCCTGCCTCTCGTTACGGAAGGCAGGCTTTTTCGGCTTGAGTTATGCCGGTGGTTTCGTCAGAAAGAGACTCAGTGGGCGATGGTGCGCTGGAAGGCAGAGCTGATGAGTGCTCCGAGCTTGCCAAATTCTTCTTCGCGGGTGGCAGCGGAGGCACGATACACCAGGCCCACCTGGCGTTGCGCTGTCACTTCGGGGGCAAAGCTTGCAGTGGATACCCCAGGGCGCTCGCATTCAACGCTCAACGCGCTTTCCGGGATGAGGGTAGCGCCGTGGCCGGCGCCAACGAGTTGAATGACGGTGGTCAGGCTTGCTGCGCGTGTTTCAGCATTCCGGGAGTTTTTCGGATTGACGTCCACCTGGCGGCAGAGGTCGACGATTTGGTCGCGGAGGCAATGGCCGTCGTCAAGCAAGTACAGATCGACGTCCCGCAAGCTTTCCAGGCCTAGATCCTCACGCCCGGCGAAGGGGTGATCCTTCTTGATCACCATGTGGAAGTTTTCGCTGTAAAGCGACAACTGGGCCAAGTTGGTGTCTTCGATAGGTAGCGCCAATACTGCGCATTCGAGCTGGCCATCGCGCAACATCTGCGTCAAGTGGTCCGTCTGATCTTCGATGATTTTCAGTTCGAGATCTGGATACTCCTGCTCGATGAGTGCCAACAATTCGGGCAGGATATACGGGGCAATGGTGGGAATCATGCCGATGGTGAGTTTCCCCGAGAGGGTGCCCACGGCGCCGTGGGCATGGGCCATGAAAAGGTCCGCTGCGTCGAGTGTCGCCTTTGCGTAGGGGAGTAGGGTTTCGCCAACCGGTGTCACGATGACTCGGCGAGTGGAACGCTCAATGAGTTGCACGCCTAAGCCGCTCTCGATCGCCACGAGTGCTTGGGAGAGCGATGGCTGAGAGATGGAGAGTTTCGCTGCTGCCGCGCCGAAGTGCCTTGTTTCGGCGATGGTCACAAAAGTGCGGAGTTGCGCGAGAGTGGGGCGATACTCTTTATAACTCATGTTTATAGGTTAGCAACACCTTGGAAAGAAAGTCATATTGACGAGTTGGTGATTGTGTTGCATAATCAGTTTCAGGCCATTGAAAGTTTCATACGTTTAGAGGAAGTGCTGCAGAAAGGCACTACACCTCGTTTGAGACAAAGGCCGCTGGATCACACGAACACAATCCTTAATGGAGGACCCCATGGCAATTTTGACCGTTGGCGACAAGTTCCCCGAGTTCAACCTCACCGCGCTCAAAGGCGGCGATCTTCACAATGTGAATGCTTCGCAGCCTGAGGACTACTTTGAAGAGGTGTCCCTGGACAAGTTTGAGGGCAAGTGGAAGGTTGTCTTCTTCTACCCGAAGGACTTCACCTTCGTGTGCCCCACCGAAATCGCTGCCTTTGGCAAGTTGGATGAGGAATTCCAGGATCGTGATACCCAGATCCTCGGTGGCTCCATCGATAACGAGTTTGCGCACTTCAACTGGCGTGCAACCCACCCCGAGCTCAAGGACGTGCCTTTCCCGATGTTCTCCGACATCAAGCACGAGCTCATCCGTGCACTGGGTGTTGAAAACGCTGAAGGCGTCGCTGACCGCGCAACCTTCATCATCGACCCCGATGGCATTATCCAGTTCGTTTCCGTGACCCCCGACGCCGTTGGGCGCAACGTTGACGAGGTGCTGCGCGTGCTCGACGCACTGCAGTCCGAGGAAGTCTGCGCTTGCAACTGGCAGAAGAACGATCCCACCAAGAACATCGACAAGTTCTCCGAGCTGCAGGAAGGTTTGAAGTAAATGTCTTTGGATAATCTGAAGTCCGGACTCCCGGAGTACGCGAAGGATCTCAAGCTCAACCTCGGCACGCTGGCTCGCTCCACCGAGCTTTCTGAGCAGCAGCTCTGGGGCACCTTCCTCGCTACCGCTGCAGCAACTCGCAACGAGGCTGTCTTCTCCGAGGTTGCCGAGGAGGCCAAGGATCACCTGAGCGAAGAAGCCTTCAACGCCGCGCTCGGTTCCGCCTCCATCATGGCAATGAACAACGTCGCCTATCGCGCCAAGGGCTGGCTCGGCGATGATTACGCACAGGTCAAGATGGGCCTGCGCATGAACATCATTGCGAAGTCCGGCGTGGAGAAGGTCGACTTCGAGCTGTGGTCACTCGCCGTGTCCTCCATCAATGGCTGTGAGCACTGCACCATTGCTCACGAAAAGACCGTACGCAACGAGGGTTTGACTAAGGAGCAGATCTTCGAAGCAGTCAAGATTGCCGCGACTGTCCAGGGCGTAGCCCAGGCCGTGGAAATCGAAGCTGCGCGCTAAGCTTTTCGACGTCAAAAGGCACTCGCTGTGGGAGCGGGTGCCTTTTGCTATGCGCCTTGAATCTCCAGGTGAGACAGCTTAACCTCGCCAGCCTTATCACTTTCGTCCAGATCCACCACGCCCACAAAAGCAAAGGCGTGATCGTCTTCTGGGTCTTTGATAATTTGCCTCACACCCCACGCACGGGGATTGCTGCGATCGAGCATGAAGTATTCGGGGCCTCGGGCATCGGCTGAAAGATCCACGTCATCGTATTCATCGAAGTACGCGTCGAGCGCGGCGCCGATGTCAGGTGTGACGTCGAGGTAGTTGAAAGTTTCTGCGAAGGCGTCTTCTTCTTCAAAGGCAAACATACGGACGGCTTTAAACATGAGATTGCGGACCATGACGGCCAGGGCGCGTGGGTTCGCCGAAAGAGCATCGGGATCTTCCACACCGAATGCGAGTTCACGCTGTAGTGTCGCCTCATCAATGGGCGCGTCTGGATCTGCCATCTGCGCCCATTCGTCGACAAGCGAAGAATCCACCTGCTTGATCAATTCGCCAAGCCACTCAACAATCTCCTCTAATTCCTCGGTCTGGAACTCGCCGGGTATAGAGTGGCGAAGGGTACGCCATGCATCGCTGAGGTAGCGAAGAATCACGCCTTCGGCACGAGCAAGTTGATATGTGGCCACCAGATCGCTGAAGGTCATGCCCTTTTCCAGCATGTCTCTCACCACGGATTTCGGGCGAAGTTCAAATTCTTTTGCCCACGGGTGGCCTTTGGCATAAATCTCGAATGCTTGCTCGAGTGGCTCCTCCAGGGGCTTGGGCCAGGTGATGTCCTCTACAATTCGCATGCGCTCGGTATAGTCCACGCCGTCGGCTTTCAACGCCGCGATCTCTTCTGAGCGCGCGGCCTTCTGCTGTGCGATCAGCAGTTGACGGGGATCCTCCAAGATTGCCTCAAAAACGCTGATCAGATCGTATTCATACGTTTCCGATTCCTTGTCCAACAACTCTAGGGCAGCAACGGCGAAGGGCGCGAGTGGCTGATTGAGCGCAAAATCGCGCTGAAGATCCTCGGTAAGGTGATAGGTTCGTCCACTGGGATCGGGCTCGTCGAGGCGTTCCACGATCCCTGCCGCCACGAGACCCCGGAGCAGCTCGATCGTAATGAGAATGTCCGCGTTCTGTTTTTCGCGTGGATCGTGATTCTTGCGTAGCAAGTTGCGCAGGTGCGCAAAACCGTCGCCAGGCCGCGCGATGACGTTGAGCAACATGGAATTAGACATCTGGAACTGGCTCTGCAGGTTTTCCGGTTCAGCTTCCATCAGCCGCGCGAAAGTCTTTTCACCCCAGGTGACCTCGCCATCCCTGGCCGATTTTTTCCGCAGCTTCTTCAGTTTTTTGGGGTCTTGCCCAACGCGTTGTCGTAAGCGCCAATTCTCGATTTCGTGTTCTGGCGCCTCGATCACCACATAGCCGACCGTGTCGTATCCGGCTCGGCCAGCACGCCCGGCGATCTGATGGAACTCGCGGGAGGCGAGAATACGTTGCTTGTGGCCGTCGAATTTGGCTAGACCCGTGAAAAGTACAGTACGGATGGGGACGTTAATGCCAACGCCCAAGGTGTCGGTGCCACAGATTACTTTGAGCAATCCGGTCTGGGAGAGTTTTTCCACCAAGCGTCGATATTTCGGCAGCATGCCAGCGTGGTGTACGCCGATGCCGCGGCGGAGCATTTTCGATAATGTGCGGCCGAAGGTAGTAGTGAATTTGAAGGATCCGATTTCTTCGGCAATTTTTTCCCGTTCTTCGGCGGTGCACATCTGGAGGCTGAGCAGCGATTGTGCTCGTTCGATGGCTTCGCGTTGAGAGAAGTGCACGACGTAGACGGGGGCTTTGCCGTGTTGAAGCAACTCCTCAATTGTTTCATGCACGGGGGTATAGACGTAGTTGAATTCCAAAGGCACCGGGCGGGTGCTGCCTCCGACTTCGGTGACGGTGCGTGGTGTTCTTGATTCGAGGTCGTTGACCAAAAATTGCGTATCGCCGAGCGTTGCTGACATTAGGACGAATTGGGCTCGTTCAAGTTCCAGCAACGGCACTTGCCATGCCCATCCGCGATCTGGCTCTGAGTAGTAGTGGAATTCATCCATGACCACTTGATCGATGTCGGCTCGTATGCCGTCGCGCAGCGCGATGTTTGCAACGATCTCAGCCGTTGCGCAGATGATGGGTGCGGAGCCGTTCACGGTGGCATCACCCGTCATCATGCCGACATTTTCTGCTCCGAATACCTCACAGAGCGAGAAGAATTTCTCACTCACCAGAGCCTTGATCGGTGCGGTGTAGAAGCTACGGCGCCCACGAGCCATGGCGATGAAGTGCGCTGCAATTGCCACCATGGATTTGCCCGAACCGGTAGGGGTGGACAAGATAACGTGGTCGCCGGCGAGAACGCCGAGAGCGGCTTCTTCTTGGGCCGGGTACAAGTTGATGCCTTTCTGGCGCGTCCAAGCCAAAAAGGCATCGAATATCGACTCGTCGAGCAGCGATGCAGGTACTTCGTCCAAGTCTGGCAGCAAGTCGGTGAGAGTCACAAGCCCAAAGGTTACCCTCTTTGCTTGCTTTTCGACGCCCCACGAGCCTCACAGGACTCTGCTATTCAGAAGAGTCCTCTTCGCCCGGGTCTAGCGAACGATCATCGAGGTGTGCGAGGAATTGCTCGAATTCCGCGCCCAATTCCTCACTCGATGGAATTCTCCCCTCACCGGGGAGTACCGCTTGCGGGTTCGCCTCGCGGTATCGTTCAAGCTCCTCATCGTATTGTTGCTCGAGCTGGGATACGACCGCCTCGATCTCGCGGGAACCTGCGACCTGCTCTTCGACCTGTGCAGCGACTTTGCGAGCGTCCTGTTCCAAACTGCCAAGGGGGAAGCGCAAACCGGTGCTCGACGCGATGGTCTCCAAGAGGCTCAAAGTGGCCTGTGGGTATGGCGAAGCAGAAAGATAATGCGGCACATGGGCAGTGAATCCCGCTACCGCGCGACCCTGCTCATGAAGTAGGCGTTCGAGTTGCAACGCGGCTGAACCGGGTACGGTGATTCGCGAATCTAGATGGAAATTGTCTGCGACCAACTCAGGATCATTCCCATGGGCAGAAACGACCAGGGGACGCGTATGGGGCACTGTCATGGGCGCGGCATAAAGGCAGATAGTTTTCTGCACCCCGAACCGTTTCACAAGATCGCCGACCGCTTCAGTGAACGCGTTCCAGCGCAAATCTGGTTCCGGCCCGGACAGCAAGAGAAAAGGCTTGCCGTTGGCATCCTTGAGCACCTGCATTTCCAAATTAAGGTCTTGAGCGCTAGCGATGCTGTCATTTTCGATGACAACGGCCGGCCTGCGGGAACGGTAGTCGATCAACTCGTCGCTGTTGAATGAAGCCACCATGCGATGATCAAGAGCATTCAACAAGTGTTCCGCACTGGCGTCCACGGCCATGCCAGCATCAGCATATCCATCCAATGCCACAATGAGCGTGGGGCCATCTTGAGCATTGCCACGCACATCAGGCGCGGGAAATTCAAGCTCATACATGCGATTATTGCCGTCTTGCATGCGGGGCTCCTCCTTGGTCATGGTGCTTTATGTCAGCCTAGTTCCGTTGGCACTATTGCACACAACGCCACACGCTAACACTTTGTTCCCGTGGAAACCCCTTAGTCTCTATCGAAGCAGCAAGCAGGTCAAGTGCCATGCCCTGAATAGGGGAGGGGAATCTTCGCACTCGCACGAGGTGGCGGAGCACCGCTGTGGAAAACGCGTTGCGCTAGCGGCACTGAGCGGCATCACGCAGGCTGAGAAGCATGAACGACATCGAAACACCAGGAACGCTCCTTGCCAACATTCCGGGAATCCTCGGATACTATCCCCAAGAATCGCTTGTAATCGTCACACTGGGGGCAGCGAGAAACGGAAAACGGGCGCTTGGCCCAGTTCTTCGTCTTGACCTCGCCGATCTGCGTTACGCCTTCGACGTCGGTGATGCTCTCGAGGGGGCCAACATTGATCTGGCCTTTGCCTTCGTAGTCAGCGCCACTGCCGATGCTGAACTTATCGATCACCTGCAGTCCTTGCTGCGTGCGCTTTCTGGTTGTGGTCTCTTGCCGCTTCAACAATGTTGGTTCTGTCAATCCATCACGAGCGGTGAGCCATTCTACCGCGTGCCCATCGTTCAAGATGAAGCTTCGGCCGGAGCGCGCTGTCAGCGAGGGATCATTCCCGAGATCTCGAGGAGCAATTCCATGCACGCTTTGCTTGAGGCGGGAGAGCTTCCAATGCTCAGCCGTCAGGAGGTGAGGGAGTACTTCGCGCAGCGCCCTGCGTGGGCCAATCGCGAATGGAGGCGAAGCAAAACAGCCACACTGCAAGATCGAGGCGAACAACTTCAAACGGCACTGCATGCCGGCGAAGAAGACATCGATGCAGCATTGGATAGGCTCAGCATGAGTATCGCCAGTCATGTGGAGTCAAAAGAGACTCAAGCGAAGATACTCGAAGAAGTGGGGGTGTGGATGGCGACAGTCTCGCTCCGAGACGCTGCAGTGGCAGCATTTCTGCGCGACCGGGACGCCGGGAGGTTGGCAGCATTGGCGATTGCGCGCTGCTTCGATGGGGACATCCGCGCTAACGCTTTATGTATGTACGCTGTGTGCTCGATGGGAACACCGGCATCCTTCCGGGTTCCTTTCGCACTCGAATGCGCCGAAGAGGAATGTCCAGAGCACCGACTGACCCATCTACTCAAGCTTGGCTATCGACGCGGTGAAAGCGAAATGGTGATCGGGGCGGTTATCCGCGGTAGCCACCACACACTGAGTGCATTTAAACGCGGTGCACGAACTGTTTAGGAATTAGACCCGCTTTGCGCTGTGTGCGCGCTCACCCAGCTGGGAAGTGAAGGCCCAGGCATCTTCAACGATTGTTCGCAGATCGGTCCGCTCGGGGTTCCACCCGAGCTCGGTTTGCGCCTTTTCGGATGAGGCCACCAAGACTGCGGGGTCGCCGGCGCGCCGTGGTGCTACCTCGGCGGGGATGCTGTGCTTAGTGACTTCGCGGCAGGTCTCAATCACTTCTTTAACTGAGTATCCTTCGCCAGACCCTAGGTTAAAGATGCGATGCTCGCCGGAGCTGTTGCTTTCCATGGCAAGGATGTGTGCCTTCGCCAAATCGACGATATGGATGTAGTCGCGAATCGGGGTGCCGTCCGGAGTAGGCCAGTCATCACCGAACATGAAGATCTTGTCTCGATGGCCAAGTGCGACCTGCAATACGAGTGGGATGAGGTGGGTTTCAACTTCACGATTTTCGCCGACATTGCCATAGGCGCCAGCTACATTGAAGTATCGAAGGCTTGTTGCGCCAAGACCGTAGGCATTGGCGTAAGAGGTGATGGCGTAGTCGATGGAGAGCTTGGTGGCTCCGTAGGGGTTGGTGGGGTTGGTTGGCGCATCCTCCGTAATGGGTACCTCTTCCGGCTCACCATAGGTCGCTGCAGTTGAGGAAAACACGAGGTTCTTTACGTCGTGATCACGCATGGCATCAAGCAAGGCTAGCGTTGTGACGAGGTTGTCTTGCCAGTATTCGGCGGGTACCTCAACAGATTCGCCCACCAGTGAACGCGCTGCAAAGTGAAGTACGGCATCGAATCCGCCCTGGGCGAGCACATCGTTGGCGAGGTTTCGCACATCCCCTTCTACAAAAGTGGCTTGAGCGGGGATTGCTTCGCGGTTGCCGGTGCTGAGATTGTCGATGATCGTGACATCGTGTCCGTGTTCGATGAGCACGGTTGCGCAGACGCTGCCAACATAGCCGGCTCCGCCGGTCACTAGAAGTTTCATAAGCTTGCCTCCCCTTTAAACCTCGACGCGAATTGCGTGCGCAAGATCGTCGATAAGCTCTACCTCATGCTCACCTTTGCGCAGCATTACATGATCCTGATCGAGCCAAAGCGTTACCTGGTCGCCAACATGGATGCCAGCTTTCGCTAAGGAGTGCATCGCATCGGCGTCCACCTGAAGAATCTCGTTGAATTGCACGACGGTGACGAGTTGTTCCTCGTTGGTGGCCGCGTCGATCGCGCGAACTGCCGGCGCCGGTTGCGGCCGCTCCTGAACCCCAAGTTCCGCGAGACCGGGGATGGGATTGCCGAAAGGGGAGGAATCGAGGTGTTCCAAGACACCGACGAGTCGGCGCTCCACTTCCTCGCTCATGACGTGCTCCCAGCGGCAGGCCTCATCGTGGACTTTGTTGATGTCCAGCCCGATGATGTCAGTAAGAAGGCGCTCGGCCAGGCGATGCTTGCGCATAACTGCGGTGGCGAGTTTGCGGCCCTCCGGCGTCATCTCCAAACTACGATCTTTGGCGACCTTCACTAGACCGTCGCGCTCCATGCGCGCCACAGTTTGGCTCACGGTGGGGCCAGACTGCTCCAGACGCTCTGCGATGCGGGCGCGCAAAGGGGTGACGCCTTCTTCTTCGAGTTCGTAAATTGTGCGCAGATACATCTCGGTGGTATCGACAAGATCCCTCATGGTGTCACCCTTCTTTGAGCATTAGCCTACCCAGGCGTGCGGCGTTGTTGTCGTGCTGCGTGTCATGAGTCACGACACGATCCACTCATCATCGTAGCGCGAACTTTCACGTAGCACGTAGCAAGAAAAAGTATAAGGCGATAAAAATCGATAATCCAATAAGAAAGATTGATTGAGGGGGCTAGAAAGCGTATGCGCGCAACTTCGCCGCTCGATCGCCATCGCGAAGCTTTGCCATCACCTCTCGCTCGATCTGACGCACGCGCTCCCTGGATAAACCAAACTGACGGCCAATCTGGTCGAGGGTGCGCGGAACACCATCGTCGAGGCCATAGCGCAACCGAATGACGTCCTGTTCGCGCTGCTCAAGCGTGCCCAATACCATCCGGATATCCGAATGGCGCAGCGATGCCACGACGGCGGCTTCGGCATCGGTGGCCTCGGAATCCTCGATGAAGTCGCCGAGCGGCGCTTCTTCGTCCGCGCCCACCGGCATATCCAAACTCACCGGATCTCGAGACTGCCGAAGCAGCATCTCAACCTTTGCTTCTTCGATACCTGATTCTTCCGCCAGCTCCTCATTCGTCGCCTCACGGCCGAGATGTTGATACATCTCGCGCTTAATCCTGGAGAGTTTGTTCACTTGTTCAACAAGGTGGACGGGCAGACGGATCGTCCGGGATTGATCGGCCATGCCGCGAGTGATCGCTTGACGGATCCACCAGGTTGCGTAGGTGGAGAACTTAAACCCCTTGGTGTAGTCGAACTTCTCCATAGCGCGGATGAGGCCGAGGTTGCCCTCTTGGATCAAATCCAACAAGGGCATACCGCGATTGGTGTAGCGTTTGGCCAAAGACACCACAAGGCGCAAATTTGCTTCTAGCAGGTGTGAACGAGCTTTTCGGCCCTCTTTGACCAAATGTTTTAAATCGCGCTTCATTGCGCGGGTGAGATGACGATCGGGATCCGCAAGCAGGTGCTCTGCATACAAGCCCACTTCGATTGTCTGGGCAAGTTCCACTTCTTGCTCCGCGTTCAACAGGGCCGTCTTGCCGATGCCGTTGAGGTACACCCTCACCAAGTCCGCTGAGGGATTATCGTTGGTGTGGCCTCGGCGGCTGCCGCGGTCCACATCCTCGGAGTCGAAATCTTTAGATGAAGAGTTCGTCATTGCTGGCCTCCTAGCTATCGGCGCGTTCCCTCTTTCAACGCACCAACGGGACAAAAAGTTCCGGGCAACGGAAGTTCGTGACTAGGATCTGCAATGCATTGTGTCAAGCTGCGGAAACGGCTCCGCAGCTTCGGAGCCCCTAAGCTTCCACTAGCACCGTAAAGGGGCCTTGGTTGACTGAAGACACTTCCATCATTGCTCCGAATTGTCCCTGCTCCACATGAACGCCACGGTCGCGTAAGAGCTGAGCTATGTGTTCAATCACGGGAGCCGCTTCTTCACCCGGAGCAGCATCCGACCAGGACGGCCTCCGACCTTTCGCAGTCCGCCCCATCAGTGTAAATTGGCTCACCAAAAGCACGGGCGCACCGGTTTCCTCCACACTCTTTTCGCCATCGAGGATTCTGAGTTCCGCGATTTTGCGCGCCATTGTCGCTGCCGCTTCGCCTCCTAGGCCGTTCTCGCCTCCGTCTCCCCGGGCTACTCCTACCAGCGCGAGTATGCCGCCTTCCGGGCAAATGATCTGTCCGACAATCTGCCCTTCAACCCGAACTGACGCCTCGCTGACTCGGGTAAGCACAGCTTTCATGGTGTCTGCTCCTCATCGTGGTCATGATCAATAATGGTGTCTGAATCGCCGCGACCGAGCGCTTGTTGCTGTTGTTGCTGAAGCAAGAACTCGTTGTATTCCCTAGCAATAGCTGGCTTATACACTGCGGGTTGGCGGGGATCTCGACGTTCTCCCACCCCATTGGCGATCACCACCGCAATCCATGGAAGCGGAATCGAGATAGCAAATAGGATCGCGGAGAGCAGTACTGAGTGCATCCAAACATAAGCCACGCCGGAGGCCAGCAGGAACGGTACACGCAATCCTTGGAGCCATGCGTACACCTTCTCGCGGTGCAGCCGATTTTCTTCTGGACTCTGATGGGCGTCTGTGACCAACTCCACCTTGTGCCCCCGAATCGCTCGACCCACTCGTTTCAGCGTGCTGGGCGTGTGTTCCACAGGCTGCGCGTCATGCACGAGCGAGGACCGCTCGTCGGGATGCTGAGAATGCCTGTCCATGATTTGTAACTGTAGTCTGCGTAGCCAAAGCGGGGCAGATTGGTGCAAGATAGATCGAGTGAGTACGAGCACCCAAACCATTGAACGGCCAGAAATTCGGGAAGATCTGGGCACCGATCAAGATGTGCCAAAGTTCTTCCATTACGTGAAGAAGAACCAGATTGTTGATTCAGCAGTCTCCGGTCGCATGGTGGTGGCGCTATGCGGAGAAACCTTTCCGGTAACGAAGCAGGCGAAACCTGGTTCGCCGGTGTGTCCCGACTGCGAACGGATTTATCGAGGCCTTCGGAAGAAATGAGCGGAGACCTTCGCCTCTGGCAGCAACAAGCGCTGCGTAAATACCTTGACCAGTCTCCAAAAGATTTCCTGGCGGTAGCTACCCCCGGGGCAGGCAAAACTACCTTCGCCCTGCGGGTTGCAACCGAGCTGACTTCCAAGCGAATCGTTGATCGCGTCATCGTCGTAGTACCGACCGAACACCTCAAAGTGCAGTGGTCCGGTGCGGCGGCGCGAGTCGGGCTGTCCCTGGACCCAAAGTTCAAAAACACCGATGCCCTGAATCCGCAGTATGACGGCGTCGTGGTGACTTACGCCCAGGTGGCCATGCATCCCTTCAAGCATCACGCGCTTGCCACAGCGAAACGGACCCTGGTGATCATGGATGAGATTCACCACGGCGGCGATGCGAAGAGTTGGGGCGATGGCATCCGGGAAGCATATGGGGACGCGGAGCGTCGACTAGCTCTTACTGGCACCCCGTTCAGATCCGATGACTCGGCGATCCCCTTTGTCCGCTATGAGGAGACAGGGGAGGGCTACTTGGTGTCACGTGCTGATCACACGTACGGGTACGCTGATGCGCTTGCCGACGCCGTGGTGCGCCCCGTGGTCTTTTTGGCTTACTCAGGTGAGGCTCGCTGGCGCACAAGTGCCGGTGAAGAATACGCCGCACGATTGGGTGAAGTCATGAGCCCGGAGCAGACGGCTCGTGCCTGGAAAACGGCGTTGGACCCGAAAGGGGAGTGGATCCCCGCTGTGCTTCAAGCGGCGCATACGCGCTTGATGCAATTGCGAGAAACCATTCCAGACGCGGGTGGACTCGTCATTGCTACCGACACCACAACTGCTCGCGCCTACGCAAAAATTTTGCAGCAACTTTCCTCCACACCTGTGGCGGTGATTTTGTCGGATGAGGCTGGTTCATCGGAGCGCATTAAAGCATTCGACGCCTCCACCGACGAATGGATGGTGGCGGTGCGCATGGTATCCGAGGGCGTCGACGTGCCACGTCTGGCGGTCGGTGTGTATGCCACGAGCGCGTCGACACCATTGTTCTTTGCTCAGGCCATCGGACGTTTCGTGCGTTCGCGCGCGAAAGGGGAAACGGCGTCAGTCTTCCTTCCGTCGGTTCCAGTGTTGCTCGATCTGGCTTCGAAACTCGAGACTTCCCGTGATCACGTTCTGGGTAAACCAGATCGGCCAAAAGAAGGTTGGGATGATGACCTGCTCGCTGCTGCCAACAAGAAGGAGAGCGAACGCGACCTACAGGAGCGCTCCTATGAATCTCTCGGAGCTGAGGCTGAACTTGATGCGTTAATCTACGATGGTTCTTCTTATGGAACCGGCACCTTGGCCGGCAGCGACGAAGAAGCGGATTACCTCGGACTTCCGGGGCTTCTGGACGCCGAGCAGATGCGTGCGTTGCTGCGCAAACGACAGAGCGAACAACTCGATCGGCGGGACGCCGAAGCGGCGCAAAAGCAAGTGGGCGAGGCAGCTGCCTCGAACAACACCGATACTGGAGGATCCGGATCCAACGTAGCGAGCGAGGAAATTCCGAGGCTACGAAAAGAACTCAATACACTGGTCGCTATGGCTGCTTCGCGCACAGGTAGACCGCATGGCGCGATCCATACTGAGATCCGCACTCAGTGCGGTGGCCCGCCAACCGCTCTATGTTCAGCGGAGCAATTGCAGGCACGAATCGACTACCTTCGTCGTTGGTAACCGCGACTTGTTTAAAGGACACTGATACTGCTATGGCGCAACCACCGGCACCCTACCCAGGAGAGATAGACAGCCAACAACACCCAGAGTTGATGGGGGAGAACAAGTTGGCCAAGTGGGCCCTATGGATCGCCGTTGCAGCAGGGGTATCCATTTTGCTCATCGGACCATTTGCCCTGATACCCGCTCTCGTCGCGTTGGTGCTGAGCATCATTGCTTTGGTGAAGGCGAGGAAATATCCGACGCCGAAGCATAAACGCAAAGGTTTTGCCATCGGAGGATTGGTGCTCTCGATCGTGGTCGCGTTGATCTCTGCAGCAGCTCTCTACTACGCGCTGTATTCCTTTGCGAAGTGCCAAGATGCGCCAGACGACGATGCCATGAGGCAGTGCCTGGAGCAAGAGTTCACTCGCTAGCAACGCAAAAAACCGCCGGAGCCTATGGGAAAGCTCTGGCGTTTTTTTATGTCGCGAACGTTTAGTCCAGGTAATCCCGCAGGACTTGCGAACGCGAAGGGTGGCGTAGCTTCGACATGGTTTTCGACTCGATCTGGCGAATACGCTCTCGAGTCACGCCATACACCTGACCGATCTCGTCGAGTGTGCGTGGCATACCGTCGGTGAGGCCGAAGCGAAGCTTCACAACGCCCGCTTCGCGCTCGGTGAGGGTATGAAGCACATCCTGAAGCTGATCTTGCAGCAGCGTGAAGGACACCGCATCGACGGCAATTACGGCTTCAGAATCTTCGATGAAATCACCGAGCTGGCTATCGCCTTCATCGCCAATGGTTTGATCAAGCGAAATTGGCTCGCGGGCATACTGCTGGATCTCGAGAACCTTTTCCTCAGAGATATCCATTTCCTTCGCAAGCTCTTGCGGGGTGGGCTCACGCCCCAGGTCCTGCAACAACTCGCGCTGGATGCGGCCAAGCTTGTTGATGACCTCCACCATGTGCACCGGTATGCGAATGGTTCGAGCCTGGTCAGCCATGGCGCGGGTAATGGCCTGGCGAATCCACCACGTTGCATACGTCGAGAACTTGTAGCCCTTGGTGTAGTCGAATTTCTCCACGGCGCGAATCAGGCCAAGGTTGCCCTCTTGGATGAGATCCAGAAATGCCATGCCGCGGCCGGTATAGCGTTTTGCCAAAGACACCACGAGGCGCAGGTTTGCCTCGAGTAGGTGATTTTTTGCCTTGCGTCCATCACGAGCAATCGCGCGTAGATCGCGCTTGACGGCAGGAGTCAGTTTGGCGTTCTTATCACCGTTATTGAAGGCCTCCTCCATCTGCTCCATGCGGTACGTGGCGTAAAGGCCGGCCTCGATTCGCTTGGCCAAAGACACTTCCTGCTCGGCATTCAGCAGTGCGACCTTGCCGATTTGCTTCAGATACGCGCGGACGGAGTCTGCGGAAGCGGAAAGTTCGGCGTCTTTACGTGCTTGGCGCAGGGCAGCAGACTCGTCCTCATCCCACACAGAGGAACCGTCGTCCTCGTCCTCATCGTCCTGCTCATCTTCCTCGGTATCATCCAAGGAATTCTCGTCCATGTCCTCGTCGAGGTCATCGTGAACACCTGGCAGATCATCTTCATCGATGGCGTCGTTGTCCAGCACTTCATCAGACTGGGTGACTTCGAGATCTTCGGCGGGTTTCGTTTCCTCAACTGCCTTTTTCGTGGACTTTTTGGCAGTTTTCTTCGCAGTCTTTGTCGCCTTCTTTGCCGTCTTTTTGGCAGATTTCTTGGCGGTCTTCTTCACTGCCTTCTTTGTAGCGGTCTTCTTGGAAGATGCCTGTTCAGAAGCATCAGCTGATTCTTGCTGCGCATCCTCGGCCTTCGCCGTAGCTTGACTCACCTTCCGCGTGGCCTTCTTAGCTGTCTTCTTCGCTACTTTCTTTGTAGCCGTCTTTTTGACAGCGGCAGTCTTGGCACCGGTGGCTTCGGATCCTTCGGAGCCGCCGGCTGCCTCGGTATTGGCATCAACTGCTGCGGTGGTGGCCTTCGGGGACACCTTGCGGGTGACCTTCCGGGTGCTCTTTTTCGCCGCCGTTTTCTTGGCGGTCTTCTTCACAGCGCCGGCTTCAACGTCGCCTGTAGTGCGTGCCGTTGCGGAGGATTCTGAATGCTCAGTGGCTGCCACGTACGCCCTTTCGATAGGTCTATATTCAGCGAGGCCACCATGAGGGGAGCGATTGCGCGGTGGTATGCAACTGCCCTCAAAACTCATGAGGCGCGCAGGTATTTGCGCGCTGCCTTCTGCCTTGAGTTGGACAAAGCGCCATTATAAAGCAAAACACGCCCGTGTGTTGATTGGGGCGTGTTTGTCAAGTATCGGAGGCGTGAAATGGCACCCACCCTTAGGGGTGGAGATGCTGATCGACGGCCATAGCCGCCCCGACGATTCCGGCCCGGTTGCGAAGCTCTGCAGGAACCACCGGGGTTTCAACGCTGAGTTTGGGTACCCACTTTTCGGACTTCCGGGAGATACCCCCACCAACGATGAATAGTGATGGCCAGAAGAGCCGCTCGTACTCATTGAGCACCTTTGATACCCGCTTAGCCCACTTAGAATAGGACAGATCTTCACGTTCTTTTGCAGCAGAAGATGCGAAGTGTTCGGCTTCCTTTCCGTCTATCACCATGTGCCCGAACTCAGTGTTGGGAACCAAAGTGCCGTCAATGAGGTACGCAGAGCCGATGCCAGTTCCGAGGGTGAGAAGAATCACTGCTCCTTCGCGGGCTTTGGGGTTGCCAAAGCGGGCTTCGGCAAGCCCTGCCGCGTCTGCGTCGTTCAGCACGGAGACTTCGCGTTCTGCCCCAAGATGCTCTGACATGAGTGCCCGGAGGTCACAGTCGATCCAAGAAGGATCGATGTTGGCGGCTGTCAGTGCCTTCTGATCGCGAACGACGCTAGGGAGGGTGATGCCTACTGGACCATCCCACTCGGCTTGGGTGAGGATTTCCTTGATGGTTTCGGCCACGGCGGTGGGCGTAGCCGGCTTCGGAGTCAGGATCTTGATGCGGTCTCCGACGAATTCGCCGGTATCAAGGTCAACTCGTGCGCCTTTGATGCCAGATCCGCCAACGTCAATGCCAAAACCGATGTTCGTCATGGCCAAGAGTCTACAAACGTTCCGAACAAATCAAAGCGGAAAATTCAATGTTTTCTTATTGGCGGAGGTCTTGCGGTGTTGCTGGTGAGCCGTCCGGGTGGGGCGTAGGGAGGATGAGGCTTGCCGGATAGTGCTAAAATGCCTGTTCAGCGGCAATCTTTGTCGAGTTCCGCTCGAAAATGTGTCCACCCCCGAATAGGGGTTGCCGGCGAGGGAAGTGACAACTTGGCGAACATGGCTTAATATGCGCCACGATAAGCAAGAGTGCGTGATGTTCGATGCGTTATTGCCCGAGCGTCACATGACGAAAGCGAGCTGCATGGCCAAGGATTACGACGCGCCCCGAGCAAGCGTGGAAGACGAGTTGGAGACTGACTCCCTCGAGGGGCTCAAAAGCGCCGAGGCATCCCTCGACGACATGGATGATGATGGCGAGATCATCGAATCCTTTGATCTGCCAACGCTGGACCTTTCCGGCGAGGAGCTATCCGGTCCCGTGGTGCCACGCCGCCAGGACGAATTCACCTGTTCCAGTTGCTTCATTGTGCAGCGCAAAAACCGCATCGATCACGTAGAAGACGACGGAACCATCATCTGCCAGGATTGCGCATAGACTGCGGTTCCCCCCCCCCCCCGAAGGCAAGGCGCTCACACCAATAGGCGTGAGCGCCTTGTCCGCGTTCATGGTCTCAGCGCTTCGAAGCGTCAATAGCGCTTTCTGCCTGCTCGGGTACGAATGCTCGCACGAGGGCTTTCGGATTCTTTGAAGAGACGAGCCAGTAGGGCGTTGGATCTTCTGGATCGTCTAGGACGAACATCGCCATTTCTTTGACCCAATCATGAGAAATGAGGAAAGCTGCCGGATCCAGCTGGCGACCCATGGCATTCCTTTTCGCGCTCTCCGGCACCACCAGAGATTTTTCAACCACCGTGTGCGGCAAATTAACTTCGCCGGTGGTGAGCCACCGTGTGCCATCTGGATCTTGTTCGATCTTGATGCTTGTGGATGACAGGCTCAGCAGGATCCACAGTGCTAGAGCGCTGAGCACAACGGCCGGCACATAAAGCCACAGTTCGGAACGGTTCATCGCTAGCATTTGGGTGACCAAGGCAACGATACCGGCGGCGAGCAACCACCAGTACCAGGGCACCCACTGGCGTTCTTCGTACAGGAGCTTCGCTGAACCTTCTTGCTTCGCATTCACAGCCCAACACCTTACCCGCAGTGTCACACCTAGCAGGCTTCGATAGGGTAGCGGTATGCAAACAGACCTCACAATTGCGATCAAACGCCTCGATCCCGATTTGCCTTTGCCAAAACGCGCACACCGAGGCGACGCCGGCGTAGATCTCTACGCAGCTACGGACGCCACCCTGATGCCTGGCGAACGTGCCTTGGTAGGTACCGGTATTGCGATCGCGTTGCCGGTTGGAACCGTCGGGTTGATTCACCCGCGTTCAGGTTTGGCGCTCAAACACGGGTTGAGCATTGTGAATACCCCCGGCACCGTGGATGCTGATTATCGAGGTGAAATTAAGGTCTGCCTGATCAACTTCGACCAACGGGAGCCGATAGAAATTCATCGTGGTGATCGCATCGCGCAGTTGGTGGTACAGGAAGTGCTGTTGCCGGAATTTGAAGAAGTTGAACAGCTAGATCAAACCGATCGCGGCAACGGTGGATACGGCTCCACCGGCATCAGCGGTTAGGCTGAAGCAAACACCTAGCGAGAACGCCACGTTGGTATCTCGAGATGCCCCAGGAAAGGACAACACATGGGACTATGGCCATTTGGCAAAAGGGAAAATGAGGAGCAACCAAGCCCCGCTTCCTTCGAACACGCCGGGCCCGCTGAAGCAGCCGTCGATTCGCCGCTTGCTGAAGACGAGGTAGATACGCAGGACCAGCCTTACGAGGGGCGCCTTGGTGCTGATGGGCCGTTTGATGCCCAGGAGCACGAATTTGAAGATTTTGACTTCAGCGATTTCTCCCAAGCGGCGTTGAACCTCGGCTCCATGGTGATTGCGTTGCCGAAGGAAGCACAAGTACAGGTTGAGATGGGCGAGACCGGCCCGAGGATGTTGCACATTCTCAGTGAATATGGGCGTTTTACCCCCGTAGCATTCGCGGCTCCCGCTTCGGGTGGACAGTGGCGCAAGCTTGCCAAAGAAACCACAGAGAGCATGCGTAATGATGGGCTGCTGGTTACCACGGAACAGGGCCCGTTTGGGCGGGAGATCATTGGACGGTTAGATGCTGAGCAGTCAAACATTGTCCGAGTCATTGGTGCGGATGGGCCTCGCTGGATGCTTCGAGTGACGGTGGCGGCACCTGAAGCAAGCGCTGAGCAAGCTGCTGAGCTTGCGCGCGAGATGATGGCACGCACCTTTGTGAACCGTGGCGACGCACCGATTCTTGCTGGCGAGTCGCTGCCGGTGGCGTTGCCAGCACCTTTGGCGGCTCAAGTGCAGCAGGAGCTGCAGCGTCGCCAGCAACAAGCTACGGAGCAAGGTCAGGCTTCCGAGTGAGCCAAGAACTGCAACGTGGCCAGGGAGTCACGCTTCAGATTGATGATCTCGCTTATGGTGGCGAGGGAATTGCGCATCTGGACGGACGAGTCATTTTTGTGCAAGGCGGCTTGCCCGGCGATACGTGCACCGCGCGTTTAACGCAGGTAAAAAAGCGCTTCGCAAAAGCCGAATTGTCCAGCGTTATCGAGCCCTCCCCGCTGCGTGTTCCACAGCGCTGCGCCGCTGCCGCGGCAGGCGCGGGCTGCTGTGATTTTGGAACAATCGATCCAAGCCAGGAACTCCAGATCAAAACCAAGATTCTGCTGAATCAGATGGCCAAGCTCGGCGGGGTAAAGCTCGACGAAGCTCACGTTGAGCAGATTTCACTCGGCCGAGTCTCTCGGTGGCGCACGCGCCTGCGGCTCGGCGTAAATCCTCACGGCGAGGTGGGCATGCGAAAGGCCCGTTCTCGCGAGGTGGTGACGGAAGCGCTCTGTGCTCAGGCGGTTCCTGAATTGGTGGAGGCATTACAGCACATTGGTGTTCAAACTCCCGGATCGGAAGTGGTAGCAGCTCGCGGTGATGACGGAGAAGTCAGTATTGCGGCGGTCAAAAACGCTCCTCGTGGCAAACGTAGCGAAAAGGTGGAAGAGATCCTCGTAGGCGAGCCGCAAGTGAAGCACGAGCTTGAGGGTGTGACCTTCACTTTGCCCACGACTGCGTTTTGGCAAGCTCACGAGAAAGCGCCGTCGAAGTATTCCGAGCTGATCCAGCGTTTGCTCATCCACGCCGAGCCGGCTTGGACCACTGCTTGGGATCTTTATGGCGGAGTCGGAGCTTTTGCCCCCGCTTTGGCGAAGGCTCTGCCCAACGCTTGGATCCACAGTGTGGAAGCATCGCGAGGTGCGGCACTCGCTGGTCAACGTGCATTCCAGGGGCAATACCTGGAGAACAGGGTGGAGTTCCATACGGGGGACGTCGAAAAGCTGGTTGAGACGCTGCCCACCCCCGACGTTGTGCTGCTAGATCCCCCGCGTAAGGGAGCAGGAGCCGAGGTGGTAGAGGCGATAGCGGGCAAGCAGCCGTCGACGGTGGTGCACATCGGTTGTGATGCCGCAACATTTGCGCGCGATCTTGGTGCTTGGAAGACCAATGGGTACGTGGTGGAACAGTTGTTCGTCGTGGATGCGTTTCCCGAGACTCACCATTGTGAAGCGATCGCGAGCCTTCGCCCCGAAATGCCAGGCAAATATGGAAATGCGTCAGCGCGAGGGGCTGCCTAGTAGGATGAAACGAAGCCTGCACTAGCCACTCCGGTATCACCCGGTTTGAAAAACAATGATGATTTGCGTGAGGTGACAACATTATCTCTCGCCGCACAGAAAGGGTGCTTTTTTCGCCCATGAGTGTTCTGGAAAGAATCTCCACTCCCGAAGACCTCCGTGCGCTCAGCCTGCACGAAGTGACAGAGTTGGCGCAGGAAATCCGAGATTTCCTGGTTGAGAAGGTATCGGCCACGGGCGGTCACCTTGGGCCAAATCTGGGTGTTGTGGAACTGACGCTCGGGCTGCACAGGGTATTCCAGTCTCCGGAAGATCCCATCATTTTTGATACCTCACATCAGTCCTACGTGCACAAGATCCTGACGGGCCGCAAGGAAGGATTTGATCAGCTTCGTCAAAAAGACGGGCTCTCGGGATACACCAGCCGTGAGGAATCCGAGCATGACTGGACAGAATCTTCTCATGCTTCCGCGGCGCTGTCCTACGCTGATGGATTGGCGAAGGCGTTTGAATTGCGCGGAGAAAAGCACCGCAAGGTCGTGGCCGTGGTTGGCGACGGCGCCCTCACCGGCGGCATGTGCTGGGAGGCGCTGAACAATATTGCGGGCGGGAACAAGCGCAACGTCGTGATCGTAGTAAACGATAACGGGCGCAGCTACTCGCCGACGATCGGTGGTTTCGCCGCCAACCTTGCCCAACTGCGTACGGTACCTTTCTATGACAAGGTGATGGAGCAAGGGAAGTCCACACTCAAATCTTTGGGTTGGTTCGGGGAACGCACTTTTGAGGCACTCCACGCTTTCAAAGAAGGCGTCAAGTCTACTGTCTTGCCAACTGAAATGTTTCCCGACCTGGGCATGAAGTATATCGGGCCAGTCAATGGACACAATGTTGAAGCAGTGGAGCACGCCTTGAGTTACGCGCGCGATTACGAGGGCCCGCTCATCGTCCATATGGTCACAGAGAAGGGCCGCGGATATGCCCCGGCTGAAAACGATGTGGCCGAGTTGATGCATTCCACCGGCGTGATCAACCCCAAAACTGGTGAACCGGTGGGAACCAAGAGCCCGGGATGGACCTCGGTGTTCAGCAAAGCTCTGGTGCAGGCTGGCCGCCGCCGTGAAGACGTCGTTGCCATCACGGCTGCGATGGCGGGTCCCACCGGGCTTTCGGCATTCGGAGAGGAATTTCCCGATCGCTTCTTCGATGTCGGTATTGCCGAACAACACGCCCTAACCTCAGCCGCCGGCTTGGCGCTCGGAGGCATGCATCCAGTGGTGGCCATCTATTCCACCTTCCTCAACCGGGCATTTGATCAATTGCTCATGGATGTGGGTTTACTGGAGCAACCGGTAACCATTGTGCTCGATCGCGCCGGGGTGACTGGATCCGATGGAGCAAGCCACAACGGAGTATGGGATTTCGCTATAACCAGTGTGGTGCCTGGCATTCATGTGGCAGCTCCGAGGGACGGCGAGCAGCTCAAGGAGCTTTTCGACGCCTCCCTGGACATCGAAGGCCCGAGTGTTGTTCGCTTTCCTAAGGGCAATCTTCCCGCAGTCATTGAACCCGTGCATCAGCTCGAAGACGGCGTAGATGTATTGGCGTATCTCGATGCAGACGGGGAAGATGATACCCCCAGTGTGCTGATGATCGCTGTCGGTGCAATGGCGAGTTTTGCCCTCGATGCTGCTGAACAACTTCGTAACGAGGGGCTGAACGTGACGGTGGTGGATCCCCGCTGGGTCATTCCGGTGGCACCGAGCCTGGCAGCCTTGGCTGACGATCACGATCTTGTGGTCACTATCGAAGACGGGGTGATCAACGGAGGCATCGGCAGCGCTATCAACGCAACGCTCAGCGCCACGGAAGTGGACACTCCAGTACGCAATATCGCCTTCCCCGAGATCTTCCCGCTGCACCAGAGCCGCGAGCAGCTCCTAAAAGTGATGCAGATGGATGCTGAGGGGATCCGGGCGCAGACTTTGGAGTGGGCGCACAACCTGTTCTAGGTTGCTGGCAGCACAGCGGCCAAAAGCGGTGTGATCAGCTCCATTTGCCAGGGACGCAATGCTAGCTGCTGCTGTGCTTCTTCAGGGCTCACTCCGCGGTGCATGATCGCCCACAAGATCGACCTGAGCGCTTTACGGCTAACGATGCTGTCCTCATGCACGTTAACTTTCTGGTGGAGCGCTCCCAGTAATGTTTCGGCTTCGCGCGCTATTGCGAAAGTATCGGGATATTTTTTCTCCCAATCGCGTTGGCTTGGTGTACTTGGGCGGGCATGAGCTTTAGGCCAGGGCCGCTGCGACAGTCCCGCCTGAGAAGCGGCAAGCCATTGACCCGCGTGCCGGCGGAGCTCCGCGGGAAAGTCCGGCAATCGTGCCAACTGCCCGACAGAGCTCGGTTGGGCCTTCGCAATCGCAACGATTGCTTTGTCAGGTAATACGCGGTGTGCAGCCACATCCATCGCCTGAGCCATCGTGTCTCGTCGCTGCCAAAGTCCGCGAACGATGGCGAGTTCCTGAGGCCGTTTCAAGGTTCTCGCCGGTTTTGAGGTCTCCCAAGAAGGTTGTGGCGAGGGAATCTGCAGAATGTGTGTGAACTCTTGGGCTGCCCAGTCCAACTTTCCCGCCTGAGCAAGCGCAGCCTCGCAGGCATCTGCCAGCTCGAGGAGCATTTCCACGTCCAATGCAGCGTAATTCAGCCAGGATTGTGGGAGCGGACGACGAGACCAATCTTCCTGTCCGTGGTTGTTCCGCATCGTCACCCCGAGGAAATGCGCACACAGTTCCGGCAGTCGGTACGGCATGATATTCAATAGGCGAGCTGCAATAGCTGTATCGAAAATTCCGGTGGGTTTGAGCCCAAGGGCCCGTAGACTGGGTAGATCCGTCGATGCGTCGTGCAGAACCCATTCGGTAGTGAGTGCCTCTGCAAGCGCTGGTGCGACGATCTCCCGGTGCGTTTCGGTGTCAATAAGAAGAGTGCCGGAACCCGAACGGCGAAGCTGTAGCAAGAAGGCGCGGTCGTCATAGCGAAACCCGCCCGCGCGTTCAGTATCCACAGCGATGCGTCCGGTGCCAGCTCGAAGCCGTCGCTCTGCCTTGCGCATTTGGCCCGGTGTTACGCTGAGCTTCGGTATCCCCTCCCGGGGGATATTTAGCATGGTCGGCATAAGGTAAGCGGAGGTTTTTGTTGGCCTAGCGGCCTGGTAGCGCGCTTACGCCCTCAGGGGGCATGCCGGCGAACATGGCAAGTACTCGAGAGAATGCCTCGACATGAGGGCTCAGATTCTCCGACGTGGCGGTCCAGGAAGCACGCATTTCCAGTTGAAAGGCGCGGTTGGGGCCACCAATGTCACCAAAGCGTTCCGATGCCGTGGAAGTAACAGTGCCACCCAGATGGGTAAATTCGGCGTGTCCTTCCGCTAAGCCTTCGTTGAGCCATTGCCAAGCCACACTCGGCAGGAGTGGATCGCCCGCGAGGGTGTCGTCCATGTCGGCTTGAATATATGCAACCATTCGCATGTCCCCGGCCCAAGCGTCATCAGATTTCGGATCGTGCAAGACGATGAGGCGCCCGAAGGCATCGCCGGAGGTGTGATCATCTTCGCTTCGGAGGACCTCAAGTCCAACGGCGTGGCTGAAAGGGGCCAGGCGCTGTGGGGGACGCACGGTGCTCAGGCTGATTTCCGGTCGAAGCTTCGCAGTGTGCATTGATTCCACCGCGCGGGCAAAAGCCTCTGGTTGGGCTTCGCTGCTCGTCGTCGCTTGAGAGTCATTCACACGCCCCAACCTAGGTTGTTTTCGACGCTCATTTGTGAAGGCGCGCCGGAGGAGCGGAGAGGACTTGTTCGTATTGGGTTTTCAAAAGGCCTCAACGCTCAGAAGGCACGCGCTTTTGGCGCGCGCGCGAAATCAACCATATGATTGACATCAATGCCAGCCGAATGGCCTGTAGTGGAACTCAAACTGTGGCGCTTCGGCACGCAAGAACTGACGGCGGTCGCCGCCAGCGATCTACAGAAAGGACATGTCCATGGCTGAAAAGTTGGACTTTGACAAGCTGAATGCAATTCAGGCGTACTCCCAGGTGGTGAGCTTCCGAGCTATCCCGGGAGCGCTCGGTACCGAGCGTGATCAGATCATCGCTCAGGCACGAGAGTTTTTCCAGAACATCGCTGATGAAGGCGTTGTCACCATCCGTGGCATTTATGACATCACCGGCTGCCGCGCCGAAGCGGATTTTATGATCTGGTGGATCGCAGAAGAGTTCTCTGATCTACAAAAGGTATATAACGATTTCCGTCGTGAAACCACCCTCGGCCAACTGAGCGAGGTGTTTTGGATCGGTAATTCCCTCCACCGCCCATCGGAGTTCAACAAGTCACACCTTCCCAGCTTCATCATGGGTGAGGATCCCGGTCGCTGGTGCGCCGTGTACCCCTTCGTTCGTTCCTATGATTGGTACGTGATGGATCCCAAGGAGCGCCGTCGTATCCTTGCGGAGCACGGCATGGCAGCTCGTGATTATCCCGATGTTCGAGCCAACACTTTGCCTGCATTTGCTATGGGCGATTACGAGTGGATCCTCGCGTTCGAGGCCCCAGAACTGCATCGCATCGTGGACCTCATGCACCAAATGCGTTACACGGACGCTCGACTACATGTTCGTGAGGAGATTCCATTCCTGACTGGTCGCCGTGTTGATGACGTAGAAGAACTCATCGCGGTGCTGCCGTAACGGGGAAACGCAAAAGCGCCAAAAGCCCGGCGGACTCAAAAACGAGTCGGCCGGGCCGTAGCATTCGCTGATTATTCCTTGGGCTCTAAGCGCATGGCAATGGAGTTAATGCAGTAACGAAGATCCGTTGGAGTGTCGTACCCCTCGCCCTCAAAGACGTGTCCTAAGTGAGATTGACACTGTGCGCATAAAACTTCAGTGCGACGCATACCAAGTGACGTGTCTTCGCGTTCGATAACTTTGTCGCCTGCCAGTGGAGAGAAAAATGCCGGCCATCCACAATGAGCACTGAATTTTTGATCCGATCGGAAAAGTTCATTTCCGCATGCCCGGCAAGAGTAGATGCCTTCTGTTGTGGTGTCCGTGTACTCGCCTTTAAATGGGGCTTCGGTTCCCGCCTCGCGTAACACATGGAATTCCTGGGGCGTGAGCTTGGCGCGCCATTCCGATTCGCTTAATGGTTGGAAGTTCATCTATGCCCTCTTTTCAAGGTCGTTGGTGGATATTTCTGCGTGCTGGTGCTTTGCCTGCGGCAGAGCCCACACTAGCGCGCTGACGCTGATAACGATGATGAGCATGCCCCAGCCGTAGGTCGCTCGGAACAATTCGAAGAATCGGCTGACGTTGAGCCAGTCCCAGAACATTGAATACCACTCCGAGGGAGAAAGGAAGAGGTACACGGCAAGCCAGGCTAGAGGATTGTGCATTGCGCTGCGCGGCAGAAAGACGGTGAACAGCAGGGGGAAGAGCATCATCGAGTAATACATCTGCCCCAAGGAGGAGAGGAAAAATGCGGAGACGAGCAGGAGGGAGCTCGTGGTGCACAGCCACAGGAGGCCGTCGCTGTTGCGCCAGCGCAGTAGTGCTGCGAGCCCAAACAGCGCCAGCACCGCGAATCCGAGCCAGAGCGGGACGATGATCCACGATGGCGTATCGAAA
Organism: Corynebacterium gerontici; assembly: GCF_003813985.1. Classification (NCBI taxonomy): domain Bacteria; kingdom Bacillati; phylum Actinomycetota; class Actinomycetes; order Mycobacteriales; family Corynebacteriaceae; genus Corynebacterium; species Corynebacterium gerontici. The sequence goes on along the minus strand of NZ_CP033897.1, from coordinate 1,325,097 downwards.
TACACACCCATGCCCCGCAGTGAACTATTTGAGTAATCGCGGACAATTCTCAGGTAGGGCACGGTTCTCGTGAGGTATTCATTTGTGCCGGGCAAGATGAACCAGGCCGGGAGGTTGAAGCCAATGACCACCGCAGCAACCGCTACAAAGGGTTGCCACCACACGAGCACGAGCGGGATGAAAAGCAGTGGCGCAAATACTGGCTTAATCAGGATCATAAAGCCCAAGATCACCCCAGCGGCCACCTTCTTGTTGCGCAATACTGCCCAGAGATAGCTAACGAGCGCGAAAAAGAGCATGCCGTTGATGTTGGAAAAAGCCAGGGTGTTGCCCACTGATTCTGTCATGAATGCCAACGCGATGGATGCGGGAATGACACATGAACGATTCCCAAATCCGAAGAGCCGGGCAAGCAACCACAGTCCGAGCACAATGCATACGCCATTCAAGATGATGAACAGCAGTCGGGCTGCGCTGAGGTTATCAGTCCATGCCAGGGGCATGAGTAGCAGCGTGGCGCCCGGGTTGTAGAGGTAATGCGGCACGACGGAGTCGTAATTCTCCGAATAAATTGGCACGCCGGTGATTGCGCGTCGTAGGGCGTTGTACACCGTCGAGTAGTCGTCGGTTGTTGCCCCATTGGCTCCAAAGACGAAAATTTTGTGGAGCACCACCATGATGGCGATTGGCCACAGTGCCATATTGGCACGAGCATCCCATTGCCAGGCGGGGCGCAGGGGTCGCGCGGCGGGGAAGCGGTGCGGTTGTAGCAGGCTCGAGCGTTGCGTTACGGGCTTGTTCACGCAGACCAGCCTAAGGCAGAAGCGCTGCTATTCGTGGCTCACCCGCCGGGAATTTCGGTAGCGCAAGAAAACTGTTCCATCCGAGGTGGTGTCGAGCGCCTCGAGTTCGAGGCGCAATGGTGCACCTTGTTCTGACGCGCTTTGAAAAAGTGGGTGCGCGATGGGGGCCAGGAGCGTAGGGGAGAGGGTGTAAAAAAGCTTGTCGACGCATCCGCTGCGCACCAGTGCCGTGTACAGCCAAGGGCCGCCTTCGCAGACGATGCGCCCAAACCCCGCGTGATGAAGTGTACGGATGGCGTTTGCAACTTCGCCACGATAGGGAAATACCTGGTGTCCTGATGCTTCCAGCGCTGCGGCACGCTGCTGCCACGTTGGGGATTCAGAGTACGGGCTGAGCACAGAAAAGTTCTTGGCCGGTACGGAGAATTCGAGGCTTTCACTAAGCAAGATAAGTTGTGCTCGGTCCCTCTGGTTTCGTGCCTCCCGTGTGTTTCGATCACCGACTTGAATATCGGTGTAGCGCTCAGCTTGGGCGGTGGCTGCGGTGACCAGTACGGCATCGGCCCAATCCCTGAGCGCTTTGAGCATCGACGAGTCTTCGTCATTGCCGAGGGGCCCGGAAACGCCGTCGATAGTGGATGCTCCGCCGATGCTGCTGATGCACACCAGGCGCAGTTCCTTTGGGTTGTCCGGCCCGAGGTGATGCTGCGCGAAAGCCTCGGGCGTGCTGAAGGCTGAGGAGCTCATTGAGTCATCATGGCATGAAAAACCGCGACGCCGTAGTCGACGCCGCGGTGATTATGGAGCGGATGACGAGACTCGAACTCGCGACCCTCACCTTGGCAAGGTGATGCGCTACCAACTGCGCTACATCCGCATGCTTAGTGGATCACTCCACTGTGTGCGCGATACTGGGATCGAACCAGTGACCTCTTCCGTGTCAGGGAAGCGCTCTCCCGCTGAGCTAAACGCGCCGCACTGAGGTGGAAACGGGAATCGAACCCGTGTGCACGGTTTTGCAGACCGTTGCCTCACCACTCGGCCATTCCACCATTGACGTTGCCGCCTGGCACCCATTGATGTACCGGAGCGGATGACGAGACTCGAACTCGCGACCCTCACCTTGGCAAGGTGATGCGCTACCAACTGCGCTACATCCGCATACTTTTTTAAGTGGTGTGTTCCACTGTGTGCGCGATACTGGGATCGAACCAGTGACCTCTTCCGTGTCAGGGAAGCGCTCTCCCGCTGAGCTAAACGCGCGGGTATTCCATTGATATGGAAATGAGCGGATGACGAGACTCGAACTCGCGACCCTCACCTTGGCAAGGTGATGCGCTACCAACTGCGCTACATCCGCATACAACTGCTGTTGCGCTAAAGAACATTAGCCCTTTGTCGAAGAAACTGCCAAATCAGCAGGTAGGTTGCGGTGTCGTTGAGGTATGCCGTTTGAAATGCCGTCCCACGCTCCGGCGGGGTGTGAATCGGGCTTACTGCGGGGTCGGTCGCGCGGCGAAAGTTGGTTTGTTCAGGCCAATTAGGTTTCTGTCAATTCCTCGTGTTAGCTTAAGTGGCGCAGCAAGCGCTGCACGGTCCTATGGCTCAGTGGAAGAGCGTTCCGTTCACACCGGAAAGGTCGCTGGTTCGATCCCAGCTAGGACCACCGACGCACCCAGTAACCCACTGGGTGCTTTTTCGTTGCATGGACCATTTTGGGGGTGGGGTTGCAATGGTGTGGGAACTCTCGACCCTTCAATTGCGACTATTAGACGGTCGTGCATAAATTTCACTGCATTGCAAAGGCTTTTTGCGAAGCAATGGGCGTAAGGTGAATGAGCGTCACCACAAGCTTTGGTGGCTCAGTTTTAGACCAAAAGAAGGAGAACTACCTGTGTTGAAATCTGTGCCACGCACCCGTCGGTGGGCTGCGGTTCTAGGGGCGGCCGCAGTACTTGCAGCCCCGCTGCCCGCTTATGCCCACGACGCCGTCTTGGATTCCAATCCAAAGGATGGCGCGGTGGTGAAGGAATTTCCTTCCGAGGTGTCGCTGGAGTTCTCGGGGCTGATCAAACCCGATTTCAACACCTTCGCCCTCACGGACCTGGGCTCCGGCGAGCAGATCCTCACCGGCGAGCCCACAGTTGATGGCCAAGTTGCTTCGTTGCCCGTGCCAGAGAATAAACGTGCCGGCGAAGGCAAGTATCAGCTTGGCTATCAGATCACATCTTCCGATGGGCACGCCACGCGCGGCAAGATCGTGTTTGAAGTGTCCAGCACAGGTGACGTGACCCCGTCTACCGCAAAGCCAGAGGCGAAGGAAGAAGCGTCGGCGTCGAAAAGCCAAGACGCGAACGCGGATACCGAGCAGACCTCCAACTTTGGACTGTTCGCTGGCATCGCTGCCGCCGTCATGCTGCTCGGTGTGCTCGTCGTTGCAGTGAAAAAACGGCGCGATCTCTAAAACAAGCTACTCATTGATGAAAGGTGAATTGATGAAACTGAACAAGCTCGGTGCTTCGACGATTGCGTGTTTGGCTGCGGCAGGTCTGGTGTTGGGAGCATGCTCCAATGCAGAGAAGGATGCCGCAACACCCAGTAGCGTGACCGTTACGTCTGATGGGGAGACCTCGACGAAGGCGGCCGAAGAAGCCAAGATCACGCTGTCTGACGCTTATGTCAAGGCAACGGAAGATGGCAAGGACATGACTGCGATCTTCGGCACCATTCACAATGACAGCGACCAGGACGTCAATGTCACCGGATTCAAGGCCAACATTGACGCTCAGAAGTTCGAACTCCACGAGGTTGTGGACGGCGTCATGCGCCAAAAGGAAGGCGGGTACGTCATTCCTGCTGGCGAAAGTCTCGTGCTGGAGCCGGGCAAAGAGCACATGATGGTGATGGGGCTGAAGCAGCCGATCAAAGCGGGTGACAAAGTGAACCTCACCATCGAGCTGGCCGACGGCACCAGCGTCGAAGTTTCTGACGTACCCGTTCGTACCATCGGTGCTGGACAAGAAAACTACGGCAATGACAAGGGCGATCAGCAAAGCACCGAGATGGATCATATGGAACATATGGATCACGGTGACGAAGCAGATCACGCCGACCATCACTAATTCCCCAGGGATCTAAGCGACCATGGAACCTCAACACTTCACATCAATGCCTATCAGCCGCCGGGGATTCCTCCAATCCGCAACGGTGGTCTCCGGAGCCGCGGTGCTCGCTGGAACAGCGCCCGCTCATGCAAATGCTCCGCAGCCGGATTCGGGAGCTGCGTGTGAAGTGGGTTCCAGCACCGTCGCCTTTGACGGATCGCATCAGGCCGGGGTGCAAACCGTTCCGGCCGCACAGCTCAACGTCATCGGGTTGAATCTGCGAGCCGGTGTAGGCATCGACGATGCGCGCCGTTTGTTCAGTTTGTGGACAGAGGACGCCAGAAGGCTCACGCAGGGGAAGAATCCCCTGGGAAGCCTTGAGCCCGAGATGGTTTCGAACCCAAGCAATCTCACCATCACCTGTGGCGTTGGGCCGCGTTTCTTCGACATCGTGGGAAAGAGCAAGCAGCGGCCGTCCTGGATGAATGAAACCCTTGAATTCTCCAAGGATCAGTTGCGTCCGGAGTGGGGGCAAACCGACATCGTGTTGCAAGTATGCTGCGATGATCCGGTCATGCTGGCATTCGCCACTCGTCACATGATCCGATCTAGCGTTGACTACGCCCAGCAAGTCTGGTTACAACAAGGCTTTCTGAACGCACCCGGCGTGAAAGAACCAGAAGCTACGCCCAGAAATCTTTTCGGGCAAAAAGACGGCACCGTCAATCCGCGTTCCGAAGAGGAATATGACGCCCAGGTGTGGATCGATGATGACGACGATTCGCCGAAGTGGTTGCGTGGGGGATCGTGCCTGATTGTCCGGCGGATCGCCATGAATCTAGATAAGTGGGAAAAGCTTGATCGGGAATCCCGTGAAGTTGCCGTCGGACGCACGCTGAATTCGGGGGCACCACTCGGCCAAGAGGACGAATTCGATACCGCAGACTTTGACAAAAAAGACGGACTCGGCTTGCCTGTGATCGATCCTCGCAGCCACATGGCACTTGCCGCGCCGCCCAGCGACGCGCCACAACAGAAACTGTTGCGTCGGGCATACAACTACGATGCGCCGCCGCTGCCGGGAAGTGAAGAACTCTCGAATGCAGGGTTGGTTTTCTGCTGCTATCAGAAAGATCCCCGAAAACAATTCATCCCAATCCAACGACGCCTGGACGCCAGCGACCGGCTCAACGAATGGATCACCCACATTGGCTCCGCGATGTATGCCGTCGTTCCGGGCACCGAGGAAGGCGGTTCAGAACCATACTGGGCAGCCTCGTTGCTTCAAAGCTAGTGGGCGAACGCTAAGATGCTCATAACACGTCGGTGGCTGTGAGCACACCTCAACCTTCACCAGCGTGCTTCTTTGTCCAACGCCGCGTCCAGGTATGACGCAGCGATGCAAGCGCAAGTAAAGGAGCGCAGCCTTCTATGGCACACCTCATTGAGCCCGCGGTCAATCACCACCAGCCTTTCTCAGTGCCGGCAGGCACCTCCGCGGGTGCCGCCATGCGGGAATTGGATCTACCCAACAAAGGCCCAGAGGCCATCGTTTGTGTTCAGGAAACCGACGGAACACTTCGCGATCTCGCATTCACCCCAGACGCCGATACCTCGGTGCTGCCCATCCCCGCCAACACCGAGCAAGGCCGTGCGGTCATCCGACACTCCTGCACCCACGTGTTGGCGCAAGCAGTGCAAGCTGAATTTCCCGGTACCAAACTCGGCATCGGGCCAGCCATCGAAAACGGCTTCTACTACGATTTCGATGTAGCGGAACCCTTCACGCCTGAGGATCTTCATCGCCTGGAAAAGCGAATGAAAAAGATCATTAAGCAGGGCCAGAAATTCGAGCGCCGGGTATATGACAGCCAGGAGGCGGCAGCGGAGGCACTCGCCGACGAGCCTTACAAGCTGGAACTGATCCAGGATAAGGGCAACGTCGATCCCGATTCTGACGAAGCCACCGAAGTTGGCGCCGGAGAGCTCACGGGCTATTACAACCTCAACCCGCGCACCGGCGAAGTGGAGTGGTACGACCTCTGCCGTGGGCCACATGTGCCAACCACCAAGTACATCCCTGCATTCGCGCTCACACGCTCATCGGCCGCCTATTGGCGCGGCGATCAGTCGCTGGCCGGTCTTCAGCGCATCTACGGCACTGCTTGGGAGTCCAAAGAAGCGCTTGAGCAGTATCAAACCATGATTGAAGAGGCAGAAAAGCGCGATCACCGACGACTCGGCGCGGAGCTTGACCTGTTCAGCTTCCCCGATGAAATTGGCTCCGGTTTTCCGGTGTTCCACCCCAACGGTGCCATTGTGCGCCTGGAGATGGAAGAGCACTCCCGCCGCCGACACATTGCCGAAGGCTATTCCTTCGTCAATACGCCACACATCACCAAGGGCGAGCTGTTTTCGAAGTCTGGACACTTGGATTTCTACGCCGATGGCATGTTCCCACCCATGCAGTTGGATGGCGAATATGACGAAAACGGCAACGTAATCAAGCAACCGCAGGATTATTACGCCAAGCCGATGAACTGCCCGATGCACAACTTGATCTTTGCTTCACGCGGGCGTTCCTACCGCGAACTTCCGTTGCGTCTATTCGAATTCGGCACCGTGTATCGCTATGAAAAGTCAGGCGTAATCCACGGGTTGACCCGTGCACGCGGCTTCACTCAAGACGATGCGCACATTTACTGCACCGAGGATCAGCTTGAGCAAGAGCTCACCACTGTGCTTGAGTTCATCATTTCGCTGCTGCGCGACTATGGTCTGGACGATTTCTACCTCGAACTTTCCACCAAGGACGAGAAGAAGTTTGTGGGATCCGACGAGATTTGGGAACGCTCAACCGCGATCCTGCAGCGCGTTGCCGACGCTTCCGGATTGGATCTGGTGCCGGATCCCGGCGGTGCGGCGTTCTATGGGCCAAAGATTTCCGTGCAGGCGCGCGATGCCATCGGTCGTACCTGGCAGATGTCCACGGTGCAGCTCGACTTCAACCTGCCGGAGCGATTCAACCTCGAGTACACCGCCCCTGATGGAACGAAGCAGCGACCCATCATGGTTCACCGCGCACTATTTGGTTCCATCGAGCGTTTCTTCGGTGTGCTGCTTGAGCACTACGCTGGTGCATTCCCGGCATGGTTGGCGCCACAGCAAGTAATGGGCATTCCTGTGGCTGATTCCTTCAGTGATCATTTGGAGAAGGTGACGCAGCAGTTGCGTGCTCAAGGCGTGCGCGCCACCGTGGATACCTCGGACGATCGCATGCAAAAGAAGATTCGCAATCACACCACGGGCAAGGTGCCGTTTATGTTGTTGGCCGGAGCCCGCGACGTTGAAGCTGACGCTGTAAGTTTCCGATTCCTCGATGGATCGCAGGTCAATGGGGTACCAGTTGATCAAGCGGTGCAGCTAATCACCTCGTGGATCGCGAAACGCAACAACGATGCCCCCTCAAAAGATAGCGTCGAGGCAGCGTTGCAGCGCTAGGGTTGAGCCAGAGGGACGTCGACAAGCAGGAAGGCACAGCAATGGATGAGTATCGGGACCAGGGAGTAGGCATTCCCGACAGACTCGAGCGGCTTTGGGCACCGTACCGCATGGGCTACATTCGCCAGGACGGCCGCGAAAATCCCAAGGCCAAGACCAATCCATTCCTTGAAATTCCCAAGCTTGACGACGCCACCGGGCTCATCGTCGCCCGAGGGGCATTGGTGTACTGCGTGTTGAATTTATTTCCTTATAACGCTGGCCACATGATGGTGGTGCCGTATCGCCAGGAGCCGAACCTTGAGGATCTCAGCGCGGAGGAATCGCAGGAACTCTTCGCCTTTGCTCAGGCAGCCATTAAAGTGCTCAAACGGGCATCCAGCCCAGATGCCATCAACGTTGGTTTCAATCTAGGCAAGGCTTCTGGGGGCTCGGTTGCCGAACACCTGCACATGCACATCGTGCCTCGGTGGAGCGGCGATTCGAACTTCATGACGATCATCGACGGCACCAAGGTGCTGCCACAATTGCTGCGCGACACCCGGGACCTGCTTGCTGCCACGTGGAATGAGATGCCAGAACTTCCAGGAGAAGCTCATGCTCAGTGTTAAGGGGCGAAAGCCTGCCGCCGTGATCGTGGAGCCCGTGGCAAAACTCTTCGCTAAGGCCGGTATCTCGCCAAATGCCGTGACCACCCTGGGGGCCGCCATCACCATCGGTATTGCCGTAGTGCTTATCCCCACGGGGCATTTGTTCGCCGCCGCTGTGTGGTCGGGCATCTTCGCGGCATTTGACATGGTTGATGGGACAATGGCGCGTTTGCGCGGCGGCGGCACCAAATACGGGGCCACCCTCGACGCTACCTGCGACAGGCTCACCGACGGCGCACTTTTTGCCGCGATTACCTGGTGGCTGATCTACTCCTATGACGCCTCGCAGACGCTGGTCGCTGCGTCCATGGTGGTGCTGGTGTGTTCACAGGTGATTTCGTATATCAAAGCTCGTGCCGAAGCGTCGGGCTTCAAGGTCAACGGCGGTCTGGTGGAGCGTCCGGAACGCCTGATCATCGGGCTTGTCGGCATAGGTTTGCAAGGCCTCGGTGTTCCCTATGCCGTGGACGCAGCAATCTGGTTGTTGCTGGCTGGCAGCGTCTTCACGGTGTGGCAGCGGCTCCATATGGTGAAGCACTCTCGCCACGCCAAGGACATCATCGCCGCGCCCATGGGCGCGAAGGAGCACCCATGAGTGTCCGCCAGCAATTGGTGGCGCGAGCATATCTGGGTGGATGGAAGCTAGTGCGGCGCATGCCACCCAGGCTTGCAGATGCCTGTTTCAATCTTGCAGCGGATTGCTGGTCGCGCCGGGGGAGGGGGTTGCCACAACTGCGCAAGAACCTCGCCCGAGTTACCGAGGTGAATGATGCGTTGATCCGAAAAGCCGCTCGCTCTTATGCACGCTACTGGCGCGAAGCTTTCCAACTGCCCGCCTTGGCTTCAGACCCAGCACTCCACGCCAAGCTCGAAAGTAGCGCGCGTGGGCTAGAACGCCTTGAAGCTTCGCTGGACAAGGGCAAAGGCGTGGTGTTGGTAACCACCCATAGCGGCAACTGGGACATGGCCGGGGTGCTGCTAGTGCACCTCAAAGGCACGTTCAGTACTGTGGCTGAACGCCTCAAGCCGGAGGTGCTGTATGAAGCCTTCGTGGATTATCGTGAGGGGCTCGGATTCAAAGTGTTGCCCTTGACTGGGGCGGATAAGCCTTTCGGACGGCTCAAAGCCACATTGAATGAGGGGGGAATCGTGTGCCTATTGGGCGAACGTGACCTCACACGAAGTGGCGTGGAAGTGCAATTCTTCGGTGAAACTACCCGGATGCCTGCTGGGCCGGCCAAACTTGCCATCGAAACCGGTGCTGCATTACATCCGGTGCATCTCTCTTTTACTTCCGATGGCTGGGGTATCGAGGTGGGTGAGGCGATCTCCGTCAGCGACCTGCGCACGACGGTTCAACACGTAGCCGATGCGTTAGCCGAAGGCATTGCCCGCCACCCCGCGGATTGGCACATGCTGCAGCCGCTGTGGCTGAGTGACCTTGATATGCAGCGCTACCTTGAAGGCTTAAAGGAATAGCGGTGATGCAAGTGGGCTACACTGCCGTTATTGGCGTGAGCCTAACGCATTGGTGGTAGTCGAACGAGGAACAGGGGCGAAATGTGATGAAGATCGGCATAGTGTGTCCCTACTCTTTCGATGAACCGGGCGGAGTCCAAGCACACATCATTGATCTTGCGGAGGAACTCATTCGCCGCGGTCACACGGTACGGGTTCTAGGTCCTTGCTCCCCGAACACCGATGTTCCCGCATTCGTGTGCAAGGGTGGCCGCAGTATTCCAGTTCCCTATAACGGCAGTGTTGCAAGGATTGCGGTCGGCCCGTCTCTGTTGCGTCGCACCAAGCAGTTCATCCGCGACGGTGACTTTGATGTATTGCATATTCACGAACCGAATTCCCCCAGCTTCTCCATGGCGGCGCTGCGCATGGCGCGCGGTCCTATCGTTGCCACCTATCACGCTTCCACAACAAAGTCTCGGTTGCTGAAACTGCTTTTGCCGGTGCTCAAAGGCCCATTGGAGAAAATCCGCGGCGGCATCGCGGTGTCGGAGATGGCCCGGCGCTGGCAGGTAGAGATGCTCGGTGGTGATCCGGTGTTGATCCCTAACGGCGTGGCTACCCACACCTTTGCGCAGCACAGTAGCGATCGGAGTAGTAATACAGGTGACAGGCCAATAGAGATCGTCTTCCTTGGGCGTATCGACGAATCCCGTAAAGGATTGGCGGTGCTGCTCAAAGCCCTCGATGGCATCGACCGCGATGTGCACGTCAGCGTGATCGGTGCGGGCACCCCACGTAAGCACCCCATGGTCGATTACTTGGGCAGGGTAAGCGATGAGGAGAAGGCCGAGATACTTGGACGTGCTGACATTTACGTGGCGCCGAACTTGGGAGGCGAAAGCTTTGGCATCGTGCTCGTTGAAGCGATGGCTGCGGGAGCTGCTGTCGTCGCGAGTGACCTTGAGGCGTTTGCCGCTGTCTGCGACGCGGAAGCTGAACACCCCGCAGGAGCATTATTTCCCACGGGTGATCCGGACGGGCTTCGCGCGGTGCTGCAACATCTAATCGATCGTCCGAAGCAGCGCAAGGAATTGGCCAGCCGTGGCCAGGAACGGGCGGAGCTTTACGACTGGGACAGCGTTGCCGACGCGGTGCTACGTGTCTACGAAACTGTTGCCGACGGAACAAAAGTGGAGGCCTAAAGCGGCATGCACACTGCACTAGTTGTCCTATTGACCGTCGCGATCAGCGCTGCGGTGCTTTGGGCATACTTCACTGCGCAGCGCCTCCACCGTTTGCACATTCGCACTGATGCTGCCTTGGCTTCACTGCAAAGCGCTCTGGATCGGCGTGCAGCCATTGCCGCGGTCATGCTTCCGGATCTCACACGCGCCGCGAGCGAAGCCCAAGCCGTGCCGCTGGTGTATGCCACCTTTGCTCAGCGCATCGAGAAAGAGCGCGCAATCTCTGCTGGCATTGCAGAGTTGGGATCCGATGTGCCGCTTCCCCTGGCAGATGCCCAGGTGCGACTCCAACTAGCGCACCGTTTCTATAACGACGCGGTGGCAGATACACGGGCGCTTCGTATGCGCCCCCTGATTCGCTTGACGCGTCTGGGCGGCGCCGCAGCCTTGCCCGAGTTCTTCGAATATAGCGAGCTTTAGGGGCGCCTGGGATAGGAATTCAAGAGCTTGGAGATTGTCTGGCAAGCCGAAATCACAACGTCACGGGGATGCCGCGCGCTGAGCGTCATGCGAAGCATGGCCTTGTCCTCCGGAACCGTTGGGTAGCGGATTGCTGGAATGAAAAATCCTGATTCCAATAGTTGCTGATGGAGCTGCAGAGCCAGTTGTGTCTCGCCAACAACGATCGGCACGATGGCCGTCGGGATTTTCGGTGCTGCGATGGGCAAGTGCTCGTAGGCTGCGTGGATATTCGCCTCCAGCGCCGCCATTGGCCGTGGATCGGATTCCAATACCTCAATGGCAGCGATGATTGCTGCGGTACTTGCTGGCGTATTGGCGGTGGAAAACACGAAGCTGCGTGCTCGATTGCGCAGTAGATGGGCCACTGGCTCCGAGCACAGCACGAATCCACCGATGCCACCGAGCGCTTTGCTGGCCGTGCCCACCACGATTTCATTAGAGTAGGCACCCGCTGCACAGCCACGGATGCCCTTGCCTCCGCCGATGGAGGCGACCCCGTGGGCGTCGTCAAGCACAAGCCAGGCATCGTGGCGTGCGCAAACTGAGCGCAGGGACGCCAGATCAATGGCCTCGCCAGTCATGGAAAAGACTGCGTCCGACACCACGATGGCTTGGCCTTCGAGGCCGTCGAGCATCTTGTCAAGAGCCTGATAGTCCACGTGTGGCATCACCAGAGTGTGTGCCTTGGACATGCGGGCACCGTCAATAATCGATGCGTGGTTGAGTTCATCGGAGATAATGTGCATGTCCGACGTGCTCAGTGCCTGAAGCACAGAGACATTGGTTTGGAAGCCAGTGGGAAAGAGGACCGCAGCCTCGCTTTGGAAGTAATTCGCGAGTGCGGCCTCGGCTTCAAGATGCAGGTTGAGTCCGGTCGTGAGCCTGGATCCACCGGAGGATGTGCCATAGCTTTGTAACGCTTGCTTAGCCGCATCAATTACTTTCGGGTGCATGCCAAGCCCGGCGTAATCGGCGGTGGCAAATTGCCAAAGCTTGCGGCCTTCGATAATGCTGTGCACCTCGGTGCTGGTGAACCTGCGTGCTTGGCGCTCCAAATCTCGATCCCGCCAAGCTGCATTGGCAGTGCGAGCGAAACGCTCCAATGAACCCCGTTCGGTCATTCCACGATCACCGCCTGATGCTCGAGAAATTGGATGATTTCTTCAGCGCGCGCATGAGCCGCTTGGCTTCCACGAAAAATGAATACCCGTCCGCCGGCTTCACTGCCTTTCGCCTTGATGTTGTGAATGCGGTAATAGGTTCCCTGCATCGCGAGGTAGCCAGTGGTGTAGTCGGGATCATCCGAAATGCACAGTTCTGCAACGATGTGCGGGCAGGAGGCCACCTTCGAAGCCAAAACCAAAGCCTCGGAATGGTATTGCTTGCTCGGATCGTTCTGGGGAGCTGTATCCGGGACTCCAGCGTTTGAAGCCGCAACGCCAAAAGTGGATGCGCGCACGCCGCGTTGAGCATCCGGCTCGTAACGCCGGGCATCGCTGGCCTCTACGAGGGCTGCGCCACGCATCCTTCGCACTGAATACAGCAACTCAATGGTCTGCTGTGCCGCTGGCACATCTTTCAGTGCCTCTAGCATCCAGGTGCGCGCCTGCTGTGGGTTTGCGCAGGCCACCTCTTCAACGCGAAGACTTGGAACCCGCAGCACGGGTGTTTCAATTGCGCGGATGTGAACGTGAATGTCGTCAGGTTCGCCATGGGGGTGTGTGATGGCACGTTGGACAAAGCTGCTAGCAAGGTCTTGCGCCTGTTGGAGATCTTCGCACATGCTCTCCGCGCCGGAGGTGTGCTGGCTTCTTCGGCTCGCGCGCATCTTTACACTGTATAAGCTCACTAGAGGTAGTCTAGCAGGCTAAACATTGTTCAATTCAGCGTTTTGTCAATGGCCTTGTAGGCGGGAAGAGCAGCGCGATGCTCACGAAGCACCCACATGGCACTTGGCACCATCAAAATCACTAGGAGAACGTTGCGTGTTACCAAAGCGATCGCGCCGGGCAAACCATCAAATGGGACATGATCAATTTGGTGATACCACGTGGGATATACCAGGGAAGTGCAAAGTGCGCAGAGCAGGCACAACCAGGTCATCATTCGTGGCAGGCCATCAGGGCGCAGCATGAGTGCCACCGCGAGAAGCGGCGCCAACCACCAGAGGTATTGGGGCGAAAACACCTTGTTGGCACCTAGTAGCACCAACAGCACTAGCAGCATCCATGCCACATTCAGCTCCCTAGGTAAGGGGCCGCGAAGCAGCGCTCGTCCCAGCCAAATCAGCACTAACAGCGCGCATCCCAGCATCAGCAGTGACGAAGCATGCTGCATGACGGCGGCGCCGGGACCTGTGATTTCAAAGCTTTTCGACGCCGCGTATTTCACCGAATAGCGGTCAGGGGCGATGATTGCCGCAAACATCAGCGGCGTCGCCGCCAGTGACTCGATCTGTACGCCCCGGGCGCCTTGATAGCTGAGAGGACTGAGCAGCCTCTCGATGCCGCCCAGGGCGACGGTGAGGCCACCGAGCATGGCGATGCTCGTGCCGTAAACCGCAACATTGCGCCAGGTCTTTCGCGCATGCAGCCTGCCCGCGATCGCGGGGGCCAAAGCGAAAGGCCAAAGCTTCATCATGGCTGCGGTAGCGAGTAGCACCTGGCTTCGGTGGTGGTGCAAATACAGCGCAGCAAGACCGACGAGCACCCCGGGAATGATGTCGAATCGCCAGAGCAACATCTCAGGCATCAACACACCCATCGCGCACCAGAAGCCCAAAGCTAGCATTGGTGCGTGGTGGCGGCGGAGGATGGCGAAAAACGTGGCGTCGAAAAGCAAGCACAGAACGCTGAACAATACGATGAACGCGGCCTCATTAGATTGACTCAGCCAAAAGACCAGACGCAGCGGCCACACTGCAACCGAAGGGTATTCTTGGAGCGCTGTGGAAGACTCGGTGCTCAACTCGGCGAAGTAATACTTTGGGTCACCCTGCGTCCAGGGATGTTGTAGCGCTCGAAGAACGATAATCGCCCGAGTGAACGCCCAAATGAGCCACCATCGACCAGCGGAAAGTTGTTGCACTCGTTCGATTCTATGCATTTTCGGCGAACGCTCCCATCCGATTGGATAAGCTTTGCACTCATGAGCGTGATCTTTGACGTGCTAGACCTTGAAACTATCGACCGCGATATTTTTCGTGGACAAGTCGTTCCTTCAAAGTTCAAGCGAACCTTTGGTGGCCAGGTGGCTGCTCAAGCGCTCGTTGCTGCAACCAAAACCATTAATGATAAGGCTGTGCACTCGCTGCATGGTTACTTCGTAGCCCCCGGGGATGCGGCGAAGCCCACCACGTTTTTGGTGGATCGGGTTCGCGACGGCAGAAGCTTCAGCTCGCGCCAAGTGACCGCGATCCAAGCCGGCGAGCCGATTTTTATCATGCAGGCGAGTTTTCATCGTCAGGACGATCAAGGCATTGAACACTCCGATCGGATGCGCAAAGTGCCGCCTCCCGAGCAGGTGCGATTGGACGTTGATCAGATCCCCAAGAGTGCACGGGTGATGCTGGAGGAATGGAGCGATTGGGACATTCGCAGGGTGGCTGCGGAAGACTTCCAGCACAATCCTTTTACCGCCAGCCAGCAGGTTGTGTGGCTCAAATCGAAGACGCCACTGCCCGACGATCCCACCTTCCACGTGTGCACCTTGGCGTATATGTCGGACATGACCTTGCTGCACTCATCCCTCGTGCCGCACCCCCATCATCCGGTCCAGATGGCTTCTTTGGATCATGCCATGTGGTTTTTGCGGCCGTTCCGAGCTGATGAATGGTTACTCTATGACCAGATCTCACCCTCGGCGCATGCCGGAAGAGCCCTGACGCACGGGCGGATTTTCAATCAACAAGGTGACCTGGTGGCAGTAACGACTCAAGAAGGTCTCACGCGAACGCGAGCCGAGGGGAAAGCAGAAATTCCGATCAGCGGCCTTGAAGCGGGCTAGATCCCCGCTTTTCGACGCCCAGCGTGCACCCCGAGAACCCGCCGGGCGGGGGAGTAGGGTCGGACGCCACGCCCTGCCGTATAATGGCGCAGGTTAAACGAAGTCTAAGAGAGGGATCCAATGTCAGGCCACTCAAAATGGGCAACCACCAAGCACAAGAAGGCCGCCAATGATGCGAAGCGTGGCAAGGAATTTGCCAAGCTGATTAAAAATATCGAAGTTGCGGCTCGCACTGGCGGTGGCGACCCAGCGGCCAACCCCACTTTGGATGACATGATCAAGAAGGCCAAGAAGGCCTCTGTTCCCAATGACAACATTGAACGTGCTCGCAAGCGTGGATCCGGCGAAGAAGCCGGCGGTGCCGACTGGCAGACGATCTTCTACGAAGGCTACGGCCCCAACGGCGTCGCTGTGATGATCGAATGTCTCACGGACAACCGCAACCGCGCCGCCAGCGAGGTGCGTACCCGCATGACCAAAAACGGCGGCAACATGGCAGAAAACGGTGCCGTATCCTATCTCTTTACCCGCCGTGGCGTAGTGCTCGTTGAAAAGGGAGATCAAAGCGAAGACGACGTGCTCATGGCTGTGCTCGACGCCGGTGCAGAGGAAGTCAACGAGGTGGGTGAAAAGTTTGAGATCCTTTCCGCTCCCGGTGACATGGTGGCAGTGAAGCAGGCACTGGCTGACGGCGGCATTGAAGTTGATGAGGCAGATCAAGATTTCCGGGCTTCTGTTGAAGTAGAACTCAACGCTAATGACGCGCGGAAGATCTTCAGGCTCATCGACGCACTCGAGGAATCTGATGACGTGCAAAACGTGTACACCAATATCAGCTTGAGCGACGAAGTCCTCGCAGAACTCGAGGCAGAGTAGGCGCTTTCACTTGACTGGCCGGCACGATACGTGCCGGCTCTTTCGTATGTTTGTGCTAATTTTGGAACTGTTCATAGCACCGCACTCCAAGGAGAGTTATGCCAGCAGGGCTTCGCGTCATGGGAATTGATCCCGGTCTCACCCGTTGTGGCTTGTCGGTCGTCGATGCTGGCCAGGGTAGGCAAGTGATCCCAGTGGCTGTTGGTGTGGTTCGCACGCCCGTAGGGGCGGCCCTGACGCAGCGATTGTTGGAACTGAGCCAGGCGGTCAATGACTGGATGGATGAATATCAGCCGGAAGTTGTTGCGCTGGAAAGAATCTTCGAACGGGGCAACGTGTCCACTGTCATGCACACCGCACACGGCGTAGGCGTTTTGATGCTCGCCGCAGCGCAGCGCGGAATCGAGGTGCACATGTACACCCCCAGTGAAGTAAAAAAGGCCGTGACAGGCAATGGGCGTGCAGATAAGAAGCAGATGACCGCCATGATCACCCGAATTCTGGGGCTGAGTGAAGCGCCAAAGCCCGCTGACGCTGCCGACGCCCTCGCCCTTGGCGTGTGCCACTGCTGGCGCGCATCTACTCTCGGCTATGAGCAACGCCTGCGCTCCAACACGTTGAAGTAATTTCCCAAGATCCTAAGGAACACCTATTGTGATTGCATTTCTCCGCGGCACCGTCGCCGACATCGCACTTGATCGCGCCGTTATTGAGTGCGCGGGCGTTGGCTACGAAGTGCTCTGCAGCCCAAGGACCCTAGGCTCGCTGAGGCGGGGAGAAGAGGCCACCATCATCACCGCGCAGGTCATCCGCGAAGATAGCCATACGCTCTACGGTTTTCCCGATCAAGAGGCGAAATCGATGTTCGCATTGCTTCAGACCGTCTCCGGTCTGGGGCCGCGCCTCGCGCTGGCGGCGCAAGCCGTGTACGACAGCTCCGAACTTGCTCAGGCGATTCGCCAAGGCGATGCGAAAAAGCTGCAAAAAATTCCGGGCGTGGGCAAGCGGGTGGCGGAACGCATGATTGTGGACCTCAAAGATAAAGTGCCCGAGCTTGGCCACGTTGAAGTGGCAAGCGCACCTGCGCCTTCTGCTACCAATCCTGCGGTGGAAGAACCCGTACTGGAGGCACTGCTTGGCCTCGGATTCTCAGAGAAAGTCGCAGCACCGGTGCTCGCAGCGGTACTGTCTGAATCGCCCGAACTCGATGCATCTAAGGCGCTCCACGCAACGCTCAATGCGCTAGGTAATCGCTGATCCGCAGTGAGCGAAACAATAAACAGCAGGAGTTACGTCAAGGGAAATTGAGTGAACATGGCGAACATTGAAAAGACAGAATTCAACATTCAGCAGCCCGCCTCACAGGAGCGCGACGCGGTTGAACCCACTCAGCGTGAAGGGGAACGCGATGCGGAACGAGCGCTGAGACCGCGCAGCATCGAGGAATTCATTGGCCAGCCCAAGGTGCGTAACCAGCTCAACCTCGTTCTTGGTGGCGCGAAACAACGCGGCGTCACCCCAGACCACGTTCTGCTTTCTGGCCCACCTGGCCTCGGCAAAACCACCATGGCGATGATCATCGCATACGAGCTCGGCACCAGTTTGAGAATGACTTCAGGTCCGGCGCTGGAACGAGCAGGTGATCTTGCAGCGATGCTGTCGAATCTCATGGAGGGCGATGTTCTCTTCATCGACGAGATTCACCGGATGGCGCGCCCAGCCGAGGAAATGCTCTACATGGCCATGGAAGATTTCCGGGTCGACGTTATTGTTGGCAAAGGGCCGGGTGCTACTTCTATTCCCCTCGAGCTAGCTCCATTCACCCTCGTAGGTGCGACGACCCGATCCGGTATGCTTACCGGTCCGCTGCGTGACCGATTCGGCTTCACTGCGCAGATGGAGTTCTATAGCACCGAGGATCTGACCAAGGTGGTGCTTCGTGCGGCGAAAATTCTCGGAGTTACCATCGCCCACGATGCGGCCATGGAGATTGCCTCGCGCTCAAGGGGGACACCGCGTATCGCCAACCGCTTGCTGCGCAGAGTCCGCGACTTCGCTGAAGTGCACGCAGACGGCAGTATTGACCTCGGGGCGGCGAAGGCGGCCCTGTTGGTATTCGACGTGGACGAAAAGGGGCTTGATCGTCTCGACCGCGCTGTGCTCGACGCGCTGATCCGCGGGCACGGCGGCGGGCCCGTCGGCGTGAGCACACTAGCTATCGCAGTGGGTGAGGAACCTTCGACAGTAGAAGAGGTGTGTGAGCCGTATTTGGTGCGGGCCGGAATGGTTGCAAGGACGGGCCGAGGACGTGTGGCTACTGCTGCTGCCTGGCACCACTTGGGCCTCCAACCGCCCGAGGGGGCACTGGGCATGCTCGAATTTTGAGTCTCTGGCACACTAGACCGTTATGAATACGCTACTCTTTATCGCTCTGCTTCTTGTTCTCGTGCTGCCAACGCTGTTAATGCAGCGTCGACAGCGCCAAGCAATGGCAAAAATCCAACGGGTACAGGATGAGCTGGTTATCGGAGATCACATCATCACCAACGCCGGTTTGCACGCGGTTGTACGCGGCATTGAGGAGAACACCGTGGACCTGGAAGTCTCACCGGGGCAAACTGTCGTTTGGGAAAAGTCTGCGGTACTTCGCAACGTGAGCGAGGAGCAACGAATCACTGAGGCTGCTAGCCAAGAGCAAGCCGAATAACTCTGCTCTTTTCACCCTTTGAAGGCACGCTCGGAATAAATCGCGCGTGCCTTTTCGCATATCTCAATAGGGGGTGAGTCGCGCCTATGTCGTAGGATGAGCCGGTGGGATAGCGCCGGATGTAGCGAAGCCATCATCTGAAGGCGCCATCATTGAAGCAAGAGCAAGGAGCAAACGCATTGCCTACCCAACAACGTGCGGGATCGCGATGGAAAACATGGCCGAAGCGAGCCATCGGAATGTTCATCGCCATCGTTGCCCTCATTTACGCACTCGTATTCTTCACGGGAGATGGAAGCGCTCAGCCAAATCTCGGCATCGACCTCCAAGGTGGAACCCGTGTGACTCTCGTTCCCCAGGGGCAGGATCCTAGCGACGAACAGCTAGCGCAAGCTCGAAACATTTTGGAGCAGCGCGTCAATGGCATGGGCGTTACCGGAGCCACGGTAGTTGCGGATGGCAAAACGCTCGTTATCACCGTTCCTGGCGATGACACTGCTCGGGCGCGAGCACTCGGACAGACCTCCCAGCTGCTTTTCCGTCCCGTGGCCCAACCGCAGCCACCAAACATGGACACACTCAACGAGGACATCGTGGCCATGGCGAATCGCTGGGTGGAAGTTGGAGTGCTCAGTCCTGATCAAGCCAACGAGGCCATCAAGAAGACTCTCGAAGGCATTGCCCAAGCGGATGGGAAGAAGCCTGAGGATGTCACTGTCCCGAAGGTCAGCGCTCAAGAACCAAAAGAGCCGAAAAACTCTATTGAGTCTGAAGAACTGCGCAACAAAGTCATTGAGGTGCTGAAGAAAGATCGCCAGTCCACCGATCCAAATGCGCAGCTCGCAGCCAGTGCGCTGCTTCAGTGCAACGATGAGCCGGATCCGCTTCAAGGCACCGACGATCCCGCCAAGCCACTAGTGGCGTGTGCAAGTAACAAGACTGGTGAGCAAAGCCAGAAGTACATCCTGGATCCGAGCCCACTGCTGATTGGTGAGGAAGCCCCGGATGGCAAGCGCCTTACAGGTAATGAGATTGACACCAGCAAGCCGATTACCGGCGGGTTGAATCCGCAGACCGGCGAGATGGAAATCAACTTTGCGTTCAAAGCTGACAATGGTGATGAGGGTTCGGCTACGTGGTCGCAACTCACCACTGACTACCTGAACAAACAGATTGCTATCACGCTCGATTCGAAGATCATCTCGGCCCCGGTAATTCAATCCCCAACTCCCGTTGGCAGCACGACCTCGATTACAGGTTCTTTCACTCAAGAACAAGCACAGGAACTGGCGAACAACCTGAAATATGGTGCGTTGCCACTGAGCTTCGCAGGTGAAAACGGAGAATCCGGTGGTACTACGACCACCGTCCCGGCTTCTCTTGGTGCGGCATCGCTTAAAGCCGGACTCATCGCAGGTCTGGTGGGCTTGATGCTCGTTGCGCTGTACTCGATTGTGAACTATCGCGTTTTCGGTGTCGTTTCCATGGTTGCCCTTGCCGGTTCCTTCGCGTTGGTCTACGGTGCCTTGGTTCTCCTGGGACGCTGGATCGGTTACTCCCTTGACTTGGCCGGTATTGCCGGTTTGATCATCGGTATTGGCACCACGGCCGACTCCTTCGTGGTGCTCTACGAGAGAATTAAGGACGAAGTTCGTGAAGGTCGGACCTTCCGCTCCGCGGTGCCGCGCGGTTGGGATCGTGCAAAGCAAACAAT
The DNA here is from genome assembly GCF_003813985.1 of Corynebacterium gerontici. Lineage (NCBI taxonomy): Bacteria > Bacillati > Actinomycetota > Actinomycetes > Mycobacteriales > Corynebacteriaceae > Corynebacterium > Corynebacterium gerontici. The sequence goes on along the minus strand of NZ_CP033897.1, from coordinate 1,304,570 downwards.
CGTCACCGGTAATGCTGTGACGTTGATTGGCGCTGTCGTGATTTATTTCTTGGCAGTCGGATCCGTCAAGGGCTTCGCCTTCACCCTTGGCCTAACCACCCTGTTCGACCTGGTGGTGGTCTTCCTCTTCACCGCACCGCTGGTAATCCTGACGTCTCGTAAAGCTTGGGCTTCTCGTCCTTCAGCCAATGGTCTTGGGAAGATGTTCAAGGTTGGGCAAAGCAACCGGATCCAGGCAGAGCGAGCCGAAGCGGAAGAAAATCAAGTGGAGCAGATGCCTTCGGCGCCTTCCATCAACAACAGTGGTGTGGATCCCGTGGATCCCGCGCGCGGTGATCAACGCTAGGAGCAAACAATGAGCAACAATCTTCTAAACAAGCTCTACACCGGTGATGGCGGGCTGGACTTCGTTGGTCAACGCCGTAAGTGGTACTCCATCACCGCGGGCATCATTTTGGTGTGCCTCATCGGCATCGGACTGCGCGGATTCACCTTAGGCATCGACTTCGTCGGCGGCACGAAGATGAACATGCCTGCTGCCTCCTTACAGACTGAACAGGTGGCACAAACCTTCAGCGAGGCAACGGGCGTTGACCCTCAGCAAGTGCAGATCGTGGGTGCGGGTGACTCCAGAATTCTGGAAATCGCCTCCGAGCGCCTTAACGAGGAGCAGATCGACGCCGCACGCCAGGCACTGTATAGCGAGTACAAGCCAGAAAATGCACTGGGAGAGCAAACGCCAGATGCAATTGGTGACTCCACGGTGTCTGAATCCTGGGGATCCACCATTACCTCCCGCATGCTTCTAGCGATGGGCGTTTTTCTCGCCGCGGTATTCGTGTACATCGCGCTACGCCTGGAGCGCCAAATGGGCGTCGCAGCGATCGTCGCGCTCATGGTGGACCTCGTTATCATCTCGGGCATTTACGCCATCGTTGGATTTGAAGTGACCCCGGCGACGGTGATCGGCTTACTCACCGTGCTCGCGTTCTCTCTCTACGACACAGTGATTGTGTTCGACAAAGTTCGTGAGCTCACTGCCGGTTATCTTGGGAACAGAAGAAGAACCTACGGTGAGCTGGCAAATCAAGCCGTAAACCAGACAGTTATGCGCTCGATTTCCACCACAGTCATCTCTGCGCTTCCTATCATCGCGCTCATGGTGGTGGCGGTGTGGCTCATGGGGGTTGGCACCCTGAAAGACCTGGCATTAGTTCAGCTCATTGGCGTTATCGAAGGCACTTTCTCCTCGATTTTCCTTGCAACACCAATCCTGGTGAGCCTCAAAGAGCGCAACCCAAAGGTGAAGGCTCATAATGCGCAGGTGCTTCGCGCCCGTGCCCATGTTGACGACCCAGAAGATGAGGCCATCGACGAGGCCATCATCGAGGCTGATGAGCGTCCTCAGCATTACGAAGCGCCACCCACAATCGGCGCCACGTGGCGACCAGGGCAAGGTTAGGCAAGCGACGCCCCTTCAACCCCACACTGGCATTTGCAGTGATCAATCATGCAGCCAGTAGTGGGGTTTTGTTCTGTAGTCTGCCAACCCAAGCGATAAACCGCACCAGTGCATTGGGGTGGATTCGGGATCGACACAGCGGAGATTTATACTGAACATCGTTAGAAAAGGTGTTGAACAACACGGATTTCCGAGTGCGGTTCGAGCCAAGACGAGCAGCAGGAGCATTGATCTTCCTGCGCAGACTGAATAGCCGGAAAGGTGGCAGCCTTCGTGGAAGCAATCTCTGCTCAACGCTCAACGTCTGCTAATCAAACACAGCGTCGAGTAGGTGCACTTGGCGCAGCATTGATGCTGGCGGCAGGCACGCTCAGTGCGTGTGGTCAGGGCAGCGAATCGGAGCCAACACCAAGCAACGAAATCTTTGGCTACGCTGTCGACGAAAATCTGCAAACCACTAACGCTGGTAGTGCTCTCGGAGCTTCAACGAAAGCACAGCTGCTTGCCGCGCGGATTTACCCGGGTCCTTTTACTCAAGGGCCAAAAGGACAATGGATTCCCAACCGGGATCTGGCCCAGGGGCAACTGCTACCCGGCGTACAGCAGCGGGCAACGTTCAAAATCAATGAGCAAGCAAAGTACTCAGATGGCGCGCCAGTAACCTGCGAGAGCTTCCTGTTGGCGTACACCGCTGGCGTGATGCCAACCCTCTTCCATTCCTTTATGCCGCTCATGAATGAAGTGGAGCGCGTGGAATGCCAGCCGAATGCTCGCCAGGTAGACGTTGTGTTCAAGAAAGGTTATGGGCCGCGTTGGCGTCAAATTTTCGGCGCCGGGACATTGTTGCCCGCCCATGCGATCGCAGAGCGAGCCGGCATGACCCTCGAAGAACTGAACGTTGCACTGAGCAACCAGAACTGGAATTCCTTGGTGGATGTGGCGCAGGCTTGGAACGAGGGTTTCGAACTCAACGAATTCCAATCGGACCTGCAAGTGAGTAGTGGGCCCTACAAGATCCGTTCGGTGGGGGATCAAGGTGAGGTCGTACTCGAAAGAAATGAGTTTTACGCCGGGGAACAGGCCGCCGAGGCTGAGTTAGTGCTGTGGCCCCGCGATTCTGACTGGGCCAAACTCGCGAAAGACAAAGTGCTTCGGGTTGCCGATTCAACCAGCATGAAGGATTTCTCCTGGCTTGATAGGGACGACCCGGAGCAGACGATGGACGTCGAACAGCTCGAAGGTGTGATGACGGATACATTGCTGCTGTCCGACAGTGGTGTTTTTGCAAATGCCGAAAATCGACGAGCATTTGCTGCTTGCATTGACCAGGCATCGGTGGCCAAGGCTTCATCGGAAGTCTCGGGTGTTGAAGTTTCCCCCGTGGCCACTCGTACCCTGCGGGCGGGCGATCCATCGGCTGCGCATGTCACGGATATTTCGGATCCGCACCTTCCCGCGAACGTTGATCTGGCAAAGGTCCTCGGAGGTACCCGGGTTGCGATCGGCTACGCCGCACCCGACGATCGCAAAAAGGCGATGGTGCAGGCGATGAAGCGATCCTGTGAATCTGCAGGCATCGAAATTGTGGATGCGTCCGAAGAAGGCAGCGGCATCGAGGATCTGCGGTGGGCAGGGACGAACGGCAATGTGATGCCGAACCTAGATGGCACCCTTGATGCACTTTTGCTTGCTGTGGATCCAGTGGAAGACTTTGGTGGCAGCGCGAAATCCAAAGCAGATATCGAGGGCATCAGAGCCGACGAGCGGGCCTCGTGGGATGAAGTGCTCACGGTGCCGCTTGCTACGCAACCACGGGTCATTGTTCACGACCGAAACGTGCAAAACGTCGTGGCAAACTCCAATGCGTCGGGCGTGGGTTGGAACATGGATCGGTGGTCGTTGGCGCAACAGTAATTTTTGCGGAAAGTATCACTAGGTCACGGACTCCTTCGGGATCCTCGATAACTCAGATTCTTCAATCTCGAGAGGAAGAACGCTCATGAACGCACCACAACCCCGATACATCAATTCACTTGAGGCATTACAGGCCAAGACTCGCCTCGTGCCAGATTTTCCAGTCAAAGGGGTGTTGTTCGAGGATCTCACCCCGGTACTGGCAGACCCTGAGGCGTTTAGACTCATCATCGACGACGTAGCCAAGGTCGGGCGCAGCCTGAACGCCGAGTTGATCGGCGGTCTAGACGCCCGAGGCTTTTTGCTCGGTTCGGCAGTAGCGTACTGCAACAACAATGGCATCTTGGCGATTCGCAAGAAGGGAAAGCTTCCGCCTCCGGTGCATACGGAGTCTTATGATCTTGAGTACGGCACGGCGGCACTTGAACTTCCTGCGGAAAACTTGGATCTTCGTGGCAAAAAGGTCATGGTGGTGGATGACGTCTTGGCTACTGGCGGTACGTTGAGTGCAGCGATCAAGCTGATTCAGCAATGCGGTGGTGAGGTTGTCGGTTGCGCCGTAGTCTTGGAAGTCGAAGGTTTGTCTGGCCGTGATCGCTTGGGTGATATCCCGCTGTTTGTGGTGAACCAGCAGCAGTACACCGGAGCATCGGAAGCGGACTGACGAAAGCTCCTTTGGTTTCATGAGAAGCGTTTCTAAGCAGAAAGGGGCTTGGCGTGGCTGAGGAAAAGCCGCAGAGGCAGTCGAATAGCATGCGCAGCATGTCGGCTCGTCTGGCGCGTAGTTTGACCGGCTCTCGGGTGAGGATCAATCCGGTGCTTGAGCCACTCATGGCGATTCACCGCGAGTTCCACCCCAAAGCAGATCCGGCGCTGCTGGACCGGGCTTATGCCACTGCCGAGCGCTTGCACGAGGGGGTATTTCGGAAGTCCGGCGATCCCTACATCACGCACCCACTGGCGGTAGCCACTATCGCTGCGGAAATTGGCATGGACACCACAACGCTGGTGGCCGCTCTGCTCCACGACACGGTTGAGGACACGGACTATTCCCTCGCAGACCTTACCCGGGACTTCGGTGAGGAAGTTGCCAGGCTTGTCGACGGCGTCACGAAACTCGATAAAGTCGCCCTCGGCGCGGCAGCCGAGGCTGAAACGATCAGGAAGATGATCGTGGCGATGAGCGAGGATCCCCGTGTCCTGGTGATCAAGGTGGCGGATCGGTTGCACAACATGCGCACGATGCGGTTCTTGCCACCGGAAAAGCAGGCGAAGAAAGCTCGCCAAACGCTTGAGGTGATCGCCCCGCTCGCGCATCGTCTGGGTATGGCCAGTGTGAAATGGGAGCTTGAAGATCTCTCATTTGCCATCTTGTACCCCAAGAAGTACGACGAAGTCGTGCGTCTGGTGGCAGACCGCGCACCTTCTCGTGATCGCTATCTCAAAGAGGTCTCGGCTGAGTTGCAGCAGGCACTGCGCGAAAACCACATCGAAGCCGAGGTTATGGGACGGCCGAAGCATTACTGGTCGATTTATCAAAAGATGATCGTCAGAGGAAAAGACTTCGACGAAATCTTTGACCTGGTTGGGCTGCGTATCCTGGTGGATTCGGTAAACAACTGTTACGCGGCGATCGGTGTGGTGCACGCCCTGTATTCAGCTATGCCGGGGCGTTTCAAAGACTATATTTCTTCACCCAAATTCGGTGTGTATCAGTCGCTGCACACCACCGTAATGGGGGACAGTGGTAAGCCGATCGAGGTGCAAGTGCGCACTCACGAGATGCACTTCAATTCCGAGTACGGCATCGCTGCCCACTGGAGGTATAAGGAGTCAAAGGGCTCTAAAGGTGATCAAGCTGAAATTGATCAGATGTCGTGGATGCGCCAGCTGCTGGATTGGCAAAAAGAAGCTGCGGATCCAAACGAGTTCCTGGACAGCTTGCGCTACGATCTCACCTCGAAACAGATCTTTGTGTTCACCCCTAAGGGCGACGTGGTTAACCTTCCCGTGGACGCCACCCCGGTAGATTTCGCCTACGCGGTGCACACCGAGGTAGGCCACCGCTGTATCGGTGCGAAGATCAACGGCAAGCTCGTTGCATTGGAATCGAAGCTGAAATCCGGAGACCGCGTCGAGATCTTCACTTCAAAGGATCCGAATGCGGGTCCTAGCCAGGATTGGCGCGACTTCGTGGTCTCACCCAGAGCCAAGGCAAAGATTCGCCAGTGGTTTGCTAAGGAGCGCCGTGGTGAGTACCTCGAAGCCGGGCGTGATGCGCTGGCGGCTGAGGTTCAGCGCGGTGGTTTGCCGATGCACCGGCTCTTTACGGCTTCTACCATGAAGCATGTGGCCACTGAGTTGCACTATCCCGATATCGATTCGCTGTACACCGCGATCGGTTCGGGCAATGTTTCTGCATCCAACGTCGCTCACCGCCTCATGGCGCAGTTCGGCGATGCCGAGGATGCGGTGGATACATTGGTCTCCCGCACACCGATGAGCCAGCTCGTCGGCTCGAATCAGAAATCCAATGGTCAAGCAATCCTAGTGCAGGGCAGCCCCGATGTCATGGCAAAGCTGGCCAAGTGCTGTATGCCAGTTCCCGGTGATGAGATCTTCGGTTTTGTCACCCGAGGCGGTGGCGTATCAGTGCATCGAGTGGATTGCACGAACGCGCGCAAACTCGAGCAGGAGCCGGAAAGGCTTATTGACGTCGCGTGGATCCAGGAAGGCAACGGTTCGGCCTTCGCCGCCACGCTGCAACTCGAGGCATTGGATCGTGACGGGCTGCTTATGGATCTGACCCGCGCTATCAATGAGCAGCGAGTTGTGGTGGTCGCAATGAATTCGCATACCGCCGACGATCACGTGGCAATCGTTCGCTTCACGTTCTCGGTATCCGATACCAAGCAACTGGGTTCGCTGATGGCCCAACTGCGCAATATTGAAGGGGTCTTCGACGTCTATCGCGTTACTGCAGGAGGCTAAAAGCAACGCCCACCATACGCACCATGTGGATGCGATGGAGGGCGTGGGACGTCGAAAAGCTAGTTCACGCTCGCTTTGTTGATCTTCACTTCCGTGGCGGGAGCGCCCTCTGAACCGCCGCCTTCTACACCTTGCGCAGCGACGTTGTCGAGTGTTTTCAGGCCTTCATCGCCGATCTTGCCAAAGTAGGTGTAGCTCGGTGGCAAGGGAGAATCGCCGTAGTTCAAGAAGAACTGCGAACCGTTTGTGTCAGCGCCTGAGTTTGCCATCGCGATCGTGCCGCGAGGATAGTTCACAGGCTGCTGCTGATCCTTGGCCTCATCGGTGGGATACTCGTTGGCGAAGCTGAATCCCGGGCCGCCGGTGCCCTGACCAGTGGGGTCGCCACACTGCAAGATGTGCAACCCTTGGGTAACCAGGCGATGACACACTGTGTCGTTGTAGAAGCCGGACTTTGCCAGATGCGTAATTGCGTTCACGGTGCATGGAGAAACAGAGCGGTCCAACTCCAGCGGGATCTTTCCAGCGGTGGTGTCCAGCGTGACCTTCACCGTTCCCTTGGTGGAGATATCTTTGGTAGCAGGCTTGTCTACAGGCTTGGCGGCATCACCTGCATCGGGATAATTGCACTGCACGGTGTCCGGAAGTGCGTCTGAACGCTCTAGAGCCAAAGGTTCAATGGAGGGAGTCTCAGTACTGGTGCTTGCTGCCTCCGTGGTGGTTTCGTCTTCACCGAAGTGCTGCACACCGGCGTAACCCAGCCCCGCCACCAACAGCAATGCGAGAGCCGAACCTCCGCCAATCAGCCAGGGGCGACGCTTTTGCTGACGTTCGCGGGAAGTGACTTCTTTCTCCAGCTTTTGCATCGCCTCCTGGCGACGAACCTCGTTGCTCACACTTACTCCTGTTCCAAAGGGGTTTTGAAAATCCCGGGATAGCACGAGCCATGTGTTCGTGGTGATCTAGCCGCGGGCAGTTCTTGATTAGCATAGTCTGGTGCCGCCAAGCACCAAGCATCAGTGGCGCAAGAAGGTAGTGGCGCTGCGCACAACTCTTGCTTAGGGTGAAGTCATGGCAACTACACATTTCCAAGGCAATAAAGCACACACCTCGGGTGACCTACCTGCGGTAGGAGAGCAACTTCCTCAGTTCGAGCTGGTCAACGCTGATCTCGAAGCAGTCAATTTCGAAGAACTCCAGGGCAAACGCCTAGTGCTAAACATTTTCCCCTCAGTGGACACCGGCGTGTGCGCGACCTCCGTTCGTGAATTCAATGAGCGTGCCTCCAAGCTCGACAACACTGTGGTGCTCTGCGTGTCCGAAGACCTACCATTTGCCTTCGCTCGCTTCTGCGGAGCTGAGGGCATTAATAATGTTGTGCCCGCCTCGGCATTCCGCTCGAGTTTTGCTGAAGACTTCGGCGTGAAGCTTGAAGATTCTCCCCTGAAAGGCCTCATGGCTCGCGCCGTGATCGTCGCCGACGAGTCCGGCACCGTCAAGCACGTTGAACTCGTGGAAGAAATTGCCACCGAGCCGAACTACGAAGCGGCCGAAGCGGCGCTTGCCAGCTAAGCAAAAGCAGCTACAGTGGCCTGCGTGGAACTTTTAGGATTCGCCGCAGGCCCCTACCAAACCAATTGCTACGTGCTCATCGCCGGGCAGCGAGCCACTGTGATTGATCCCGGTATGAACGCACAAGGCCCGATTGAGCAGTACCTTTCAGAGCACCACATTGAGCTCGAACAGGTTGTGCTGACTCACGGACATATCGACCACACCCGTGACGCCGCGTCTCTTGCAAATGCCTGGGACGTGCCCGTGTGGATTCATCGCGCAGACGCATTCATGTTAGAGGCAGGCGAGGGGGTCTCGCCAGAATCACAGGTACTCTTCTGCGCTGCCACGATGCCGCAAGCCAAGCACCTTGAGTTCCTGAAACATGGTGAAACGATCACGATGGCGGGGGAGAAGTTTGCAATCCGCCACGCGCCGGGGCATTCGCCGGGTTCGCTTCTCTTCGTGGGGGCCACCGTCTGCTTTTCCGGTGACGTACTCTTCCAAGGTTCAATTGGCAGAACGGATCTACCTCAATCCGATCCGGAGGCCATGGAAGTTTCGCTGCGCGAGCAAGTGGCGACTCTCTCACCCAACCTCCAAGTTTTGCCAGGTCATGGTCCGTCAACAACCGTCCGTGCCGAGCTAGCGAGTAATCCCTTTTTGCAGTCAAAGCGATAAAGCATCGACGTATCTGAGGCTCAGTGAACTCTAGGCGTTAAGATAAGCCTCGTGACTCAAGCGAAGAAACTCAAAAGTATCGCAGCCCCTAAGGGGGTCCCAGACTATCTGCCGCCACAATCCCCAATATTTTTGGGAGTGCGTGACAGCTTTGCTCACCAGGCTCATCTGGCAGGTTACGAGCACATCGAGCTGCCGGTTTTTGAGGAGACTTCGCTTTTTGCTCGTGGCGTGGGGGAATCCACCGATGTGGTGAGTAAGGAAATGTACACCTTTGCTGATCGCGGTGATCGTTCGGTCACCCTCCGTCCCGAGGGCACCGCTGGTGTGATGCGTGCGGTGATTGAGCATCACCTGGATCGCGGTCAATTGCCGGTCAAACTGAGCTACTACGGGCCCTTTTTCCGCTACGAGCGCCCGCAGGCTGGGCGCTATCGCCAACTGCAACAGGTGGGCGTGGAAGCCATTGGCGTTGATGACCCATACCTCGATGCGGAAGTTATTGCGCTTGCCGACGCCAGCCTGCGTTCCATCGGGCTCGAAAGCTATCGCCTCGAGTTAACGAGTCTTGGCGACGCCACCTGCCGTCCCGCGTATCGCGAAAAGTTGCAGGAGTTCCTGTTCAAGCTTCCGCTCGATGAGGAAACGAAGCAGCGCGCGAGCATCAATCCACTCCGCGTCCTTGACGACAAGCGCCCCGAAGTCCGCGAGATGACGGCCGAAGCACCGCTCATGGTGGATCACCTCTCACCGGAAACTCAGGCTCACTTCGAAACCGTCACTGGAGTTCTGGATGACTTGGGCGTGCAATACACACTGAATCCTCGCCTGGTGCGTGGCCTGGACTATTACACAAAGAGCACCTTCGAGTTTGTGCACGACGGTCTGGGCGCACAATCCGGCATCGGTGGCGGTGGACGATACGACGGTTTGATGGCGCAGCTCGGCGGCCAGGAGCTTTCCGGTATTGGCTACGCTTTGGGTGTCGATCGCTGCATGCTCGCCTTAGAGGCAGAAGGTAAGCAGCCTTTCGACGCCTCCCGTGTCGACGTCTTCGGCGTGGCCATGGGGGAGGACGCCAAGCGTATGCTCATGCCCCTCATCGCCGAACTGCGAGCAGTAGGGATTCGTGCTGATATCTCATTCGGCAATCGAGGACTCAAGGGAGCCATGAAGGGCGCCGATCGCGCGGGAGCTCGTTTCGCCCTGGTAGTTGGCGAGGAAGAATTGGCCAATGCTCAGGTTGCGGTGAAAAACCTTCGGGCACATGAGCAACAACATGTTGCCACCGAGCAGCTTGTGCAGCACTTGCGTGCCGCGTTGGCTTAACACTCGGTAATGCTGACCGGCAGGCCTAGGTGAACTGCAAGGCCGCCGGTGGACGTCTCTTTGTATTTGTTGTGCATATCGAAGCCGGTGGCCGCCATCGTGCGCACTACGTCGTCGAGAGAAACGCGGTGTCCACCCATGTTGCGCATAGATAAACGCGCAGCATTGATGGATTTCACCGCGCCAACGGCGTTTCTTTCAATACAGGGAATTTGCACCAAACCTCCTACTGGGTCACAGGTAAGACCCAAATTGTGCTCGAGCGCGATTTCGGCGGCGTGCTCCACTTGTTCAGGTGTTCCACCAAGTAGCTGGCACAGGCCTGCGGCAGCCATCGCCGAGGCGGACCCCACCTCACCTTGGCACCCAACCTCGGCACCGGAAATCGAAGCGTTTTCTTTGATAATCATGCCGATAGCGGCGGCAGTGAGTAAGAAATCGCGATGCCTCTTGCCGTACATCCGCGAACCGAAATCGCGAAGATAATGCATCACAGCAGGCACGATCCCAGCGGCTCCGTTGGTTGGCGCGGTGACCACCGTGCCGCCTGCGGCATTTTCCTCATTTACCGCCAAGGCGTAGAGATTGACCCACTCCATTGCCCATAAAGGGTCAGTTCGGGGACTGCCTTGTTGCAAAAGCTGCGCCTTTAGCCCGGGCGCGCGTCGGCGCACATCGAGACCTCCGGGCAAGATTCCTTCTGAGCGCATGCCATTGTTGACGCATTGTTTCATCGTTTCCCACACCGTATCCAGGTGCTGGAAGACCACCGCCTCAGATCCATGGATCGCCACCTCGTTGGCCAAGGTGAGCTCAGGGATACTCAAGGCATGCGCAGCACAATGGTTGAGTAATTCCGCGGCGGTGCCAAAGGGGTAAGGGATGGTTGCGGATTGCGTGGTGGTTGCATCCTCGTGGAAAGTATCCGCCTCTGCGATAAATCCTCCACCAATGGAAAAGAACACCTCTGGATCGCTTACACGCGCACCGTCGGCGTCGAAAAGCATAAAGGTAAGCGCGTTGGGATGCTCGGGGAGTGGCAGAGGATCGAAGTGCAACTTGTATTGCACCACCGCGTTGGGACCCTTGACCTCACCTTGCAGCGGAATCACAGTGCCAAACGCCGGATCAATATCCGGTGTGACGGTGGTGGGGGTGTACCCAACGAGACCGAGCAGTGTTGCGCGATCAGTGCCGTGACCAACGCCGGTTGCAGCCAAAGAACCGTGCAACGTGATGTGTACCGTTGCTGTATCCCCTTGTTTAAGGCAGTGCCGTCGTGCGAATTTCATGGCTGCACGCATAGGCCCAACGGTGTGAGACGACGAAGGGCCAATACCGATACTGAACATATCGAGCGCGCTGATATTCACAATG